>JBAXEJ010000045.1:0-20767 GCA_037140475.1 Gallionellaceae bacterium | reverse complement strand
CGGCATTATGAACATCATGCTGGTATCGGTGACTGAGCGCACACGTGAGATCGGCATTCGCTTAGCGATTGGCGCGCGCGAGCAAGACATCATGCTGCAATTTTTACTCGAAGCCATCATCATTTCTATTGTGGGCTGTTGCATCGGGGTGGGCGTAGGCGTAGGTGGCGCGTTGCTAGTGAGTGCAACAGTGGGTACTGCGGTGATTATTTCGTGGACTTCAATCTTGATTGCCTTCGGCGTGGCGGCAGCAACAGGCGTTTTCTTCGGCTTTTATCCTGCTAAAAAAGCAGCGCAGATGGACCCAATAGAAGCGTTGCGGTATCAGTAAAAAGGCTATTGCCGATCTTGCGTGAGGGTGCTTTTTCATAGGTGCATCACATCCCTAAAAGCTCGTATATAATCGCGCTATAAAAATACAGCGCCCGGACTAACCGGGCGTTATTTCAAGCTAGTAATCAAGAGGAGTAACTCCATGCGAATAGGCATTCCTGCAGAAACATTTGCCGGTGAAAAACGCGTTGCCACGGTCCCCGAGGTCGTCGAGAAACTGGTCAAACTTGGTTTTCAAGTTGCAGTCGAATCCGGTGCGGGTAATGCGGCAAATTTCAGTGACGAATCTTATCGCGCTGCAGGTGCCGAGATCGTCGTGGGGGCAGCTCAGTTGTGGGCATCCGCTGACATTGTGTTCAAGGTGGCTGTGCCGACGAGTGCTGAGGTTGGCTTGATGCGCGAAGGCGGTCATTTGATCGGCTTCATCTGGCCAGCACAAAATCCTGAGCTGATGGCACAACTGGCCGCGAAGAAGGCAACAGTGTTAGCCATTGATTGTTTGCCACGTATGTTGAGCCGCGCTCAAAAGATGGACGCGTTAACCTCTCAGGCAGGTGTAGCGGGTTATCGCGCTGTCATCGAGGCAGCCAACGTGTTTGGCCGTTTCTTTAACGGACAAATTACTGCGGCTGGAAAAGTTCCACCAGCCAAAGTATTCATCGCGGGTGCTGGCGTGGCCGGTCTCGCCGCAATCGGTACTGCCGCAGGCTTGGGCGCCATCGTGCGTGCCAACGACACTCGTGCCGAGGTGGCAGATCAAGTCAAATCTTTGGGCGGAGAGTTCGTCAAAGTTGAGTATGAGGAAGAAGGTGGTGGTGGCGGCGGTTACGCCAAGGTGATGAGCGAAGGCTTTCAGCAGGCCCAGCGCGAGATGTATGCCAAGCAAGCCAAGGAAGTGGACATTATCATCACCACTGCATTGATCCCCGGAAAGCCAGCACCAAGGCTGATTACTGCCGAGATGGTGCAGAGTATGAAACCCGGCAGCGTCATTGTGGACATGGCGGCCGAGCGGGGTGGAAATTGCGAACTGACTGAGCCGGGCCAGGTGGTGGTGAAGCATGGTGTGACCATCGTTGGCTACAGCGATCTGAATAGTCGCTTGGCCAAGCAGTCTTCTTCGCTGTATGGCAGTAATTTGTTTCGCCTGACCGAAGAATTGTGCAAGACCAAGGACGGCATTATCAACGTCAACATGGAAGACGATGCGATTCGTGGTTTGACGGTGATCAAGAATGGTGAGGTTACATGGCCCGCACCTGCACCGAAACTACCCGCCGTTAAACCTGCAGCAGCTAAACCGAGCGTTGCACCAGCAGCACATGGTCATGGTGCAGGTGGCGCACCCGCTTCGGCAGGCAAGACGTCTGCAATTTTTGGGGGCGCCGCATTGTTGTTCCTACTCATCGGTGCCTATGCACCCGCAGCGTTCCTCGGGCACTTCACCGTGTTCGTGCTGGCGTGTTTCATCGGTTACATGGTGGTGTGGAATGTGACGCCTGCATTGCATACGCCGCTGATGAGTGTCACCAATGCGATCAGCAGCATCATCGCCATCGGTGCGCTGGTGCAAATTGCGCCACCGCTGATGGGTGGTGTCGAGGCGCGGCCGGATGATTGGATACGCTGGCTGGCGATATTCGGCATTGTCCTCACTTCAATCAATATGTTCGGCGGATTCGCCGTGACCCAGCGCATGCTGGCGATGTTCCGCAAATAAGGAAACGATAATGATGTCTGCAAGCTTATCAACAGTCGCTTATATTGGCGCAACGATACTTTTCATTCTGAGCCTTGGCGGCCTTTCCAACCCAGAGTCTTCCCGTCGTGGCAACCTATACGGCATGATCGGTATGGCCATCGCCGTGTTGGCAACCGTGTTCGGGCCACGCATCTCGATGGCAGGAATACCTTGGATCCTCGGTGCGATGGTGGTGGGTGGTAGCATCGGTCTGTATGCGGCGCGTAAAGTTCAAATGACGCAGATGCCAGAACTGGTAGCGCTGATGCACAGCTTGGTTGGCCTCGCGGCTTGTCTGGTTGGCTTCGCCAATTACATCGACCCGATGGCGACATTGAATCTGTCCAGCGCTGAAAAAGCCATACATGAAGCCGAGGTCTATCTTGGAATTTTGATTGGTGCCGTGACCTTCTCTGGCTCACTCATCGCCTTCGGCAAGCTGGCGGGCAAGATCAGTGGTAAGCCGCTGTTGTTGCCAGGTCGTCACTTCTTGAATTTGATTGGTCTGCTAGTTGTGATCGCATTCGGCTGGCAATTCCTGCACGCGGAAACCATCAGTGCGGGTATGTTCGCACTGACCGTGATGACGGTAATCGCACTGTTATTCGGTATGCACATGGTGCTGGCCATCGGCGGTGCGGATATGCCGGTAGTGGTGTCCATGCTGAATAGTTATTCCGGTTGGGCGGCAGCGGCAACCGGCTTTATGTTGAACAACGACCTGTTGATTGTTGTTGGCGCACTGGTGGGATCGAGCGGCGCTATTCTGTCTTACATCATGTGTCGTGCGATGAACCGTAACTTTATCAGCGTTATTGCCGGTGGATTCGGAACGGGTGGTGGCAAGCCAGTACAGAAGGCTGACGGTGAGGCGCAACCTGCAGGCGAAGTAGTCTCTATCAATGCAGTCGAAACAGCAGAACTGCTACGCGAAGCCAAAAACGTGATCATCGTGCCGGGATACGGCATGGCGGTGGCACAGGCACAGCACACAGTGTATGAGATCACTAAGTTTTTGCGCGAAAAGGGTGTCAATGTGCGTTTTGGTATTCACCCGGTGGCTGGCCGCATGCCCGGCCATATGAACGTGTTGCTGGCTGAGGCCAAAGTGCCTTACGACATTGTGATGGAAATGGATGAGCTCAATGCCGACTTCCCTGATACGGATGTTTCAATTGTGATCGGTGCCAACGACATCGTGAATCCGGCAGCGCAGGATGACCCAAGTAGCCCAATCGCCGGCATGCCGGTGCTGGAAGTTTGGAAAGCCAAGACGTCGATCGTGATGAAGCGCAGTATGGCTTCTGGTTATGCGGGAGTGGACAATCCGCTTTTCTACAAAGAGAATAACCGTATGTTGTTCGGTGATGCTAAGAAAATGCTGGATGAAGTGCTGGTTGCGCTAAAATCTTAACTATCTGATTTTATTCTATTATTTGTATTTTTGATGCCAGTAGCGTTGGTGGGTATCACGATAGCGCTCAACGTCGAGTCCGTGTGCGTCCACGCGCACGGTAATCGTCCCCGTTTCATCTGAACGCAGTAGCTCGCTACCGACTCCGCGATAACGTTCTACCACCTCATCATTTGGGTGATGGAAACGGTTACGGTAGCCAACAGTGAAAACTGCGTACTGAGGGTGTACCGCCTCTACGAAATCAGCGGTGGAAGAAGTTTTGCTACCGTGATGCGGCACGATCAACAGGGTCGCAGCAAGTTTCTCAGCGTAGTTTGCCAATAATAATTTTTCACTCTTCTTCTCGATGTCAGTGGCGAGCAAAATGCTACGTTTGCCATCGCTGATTTTCAGCACACAACCTAAGTCGTTATCGCGAATTTTTTCTTGCGTGTAATTAGCGAGAGTCGGGTGAAGTATTTCGAAATCAATGCCGTCCCAATTCCATTTTTGTTGATTGAAGCAACGCTGATTATTCGCCACATTTTTTAACAGCGGATGGTCAAGTGCGAGCGATGAGAGCACTCGCTGTATCGGTATCGCCTGTATCACTGAGGCTGCGCCGCCGGTGTGGTCGATGTCGTCATGGGTGAGAATGAGATCGTCTAATTGTGCAATGCCCAGCCCTCGCATCGCCGGCACCAAAATGCGATTGCCGCTATCTGCATCGCCGTTGAAGTCAGGGCCGGTGTCATAAAGTAGCGCGTGATTTTTAGTTTGTGCCGCGACGGCCAAGCCTTGGCCAACATCAAAAATATAAAGTCGTAGAGCACCAGCGGCAGGTGTTTCTGGCGCGATCATAAACATTGGCAATAGCATCAATGCGCCGAGCCAACGTGTCGGAAAACCGCTCGGTAATAACATCCAGAAAATACCAAACATGCCGATCACGATACTCCATGCGGGGGGCGCATGTTGAGTCCACACTGCATCAGAAAAGCTATTCAGCCATTCCAATGCCACCATACAAACACTCATGCTTTGATGAGCGAGTTGCAGTAACCAATCGAGAGGTAGTAGCGCCCCCAGTAGCGTGAGAGGCACAACAATGAAGCTCACTAAAGGGATCGCGAAAGCGTTAGCGAGAGGAGATACCAGCGACACTTGTTGAAATAGGGCAAGCAAAAGTGGAATAAGGCCAATGCTCATCGCCCATTGCACTCGCCCATATTCCATGAGCCAATGATGCCGGCCTAAGCGATTGGCGGTAACAAAAAAGATGAGTGCAACCGCGCCAAACGACAACCAAAAACCGGGGGATATAACTGCCCACGGGTCGAATAGCAACACAACCATCAGCGCTACGGCGAGTAATTGTGAGGGTGCGATATTGCGTGATGACCACAAGGCGAGAGCAACGGTGGCGAGCATATAAACTGTGCGCTGCGCAGGTACTCCGTAGCCAGCCAACAGTGCATAGCCAAGTGCAACGGCAAAGCCAATCAGTGAGGCGGCTTTGCGCGCGGGCAAGAGCAAGGTTAGGCGCGTGCTGCGCCGCCATAACCAATAGGTCAGCGCAAAGGCGAAGCCAGCCAGCATGGTGATATGCAAGCCTGAGATCGACATCAAATGGTTTACCCCGGTGCGAGTGAAAATTTGCCATTGCGCTGCGGGAATACTGCCTTGGTCGCCAATCGCGAGCGCACTTAAAACGCCGGTGTAGGGGGCGTCGCCCAGCGTGTTTTTGAAATGCGTGCGTACTGATTCGCGAAGGCGTTCGATGGAGTAGCTCGGTGATGAAACACTCGCATCGATACGATGATTATCGCCCTTGCCATGCACGTAACCCACTGCGCGGATATTTCGCTCTAATGACCATGCTTCAAAATCGAAGTTGTAGGGATTGCTAGTGCCGTGAGGTTGTTTTAGCCGCACGGTGAATTGCCAGCGCTCGCCAGCGTGTAGCACTAGGGGGTCTCTTTTTTCATCACGATAGGTAGAAAGCAAAATATGCTGTGGTACGTGTGCTTCGGGAGTGCTGACGCTTTCTACATCAAAAGCAAAACTCAAGCCGCGTTCATGAATTTTGGGCATCTCTGCGACGACGCCAACGATTGCAATATCTTTGCCCTGCCATGCTGCGGGTAGTTCATCCGCCAAACGATTCTGCGCCATCCATGCAGCGTAAAAAAAGCCGCTGGTCAGCGCGAGTGAAACTAAAAAAAGTTGGCGAATGATGTTTTGCCATAGTACGTGGCTAGGTATCCAAAGCGCAGGAAGTAGGGCAACGAGCCACCAGGCGAAATGAAGGTCTGGCAGGGTGGCTTGCTGTTGCAGAAGCCATACGCCGAGTACGAAAAAGAGGGAGAAAGAAATCATGTGATAAATGGTAATCTATTCACACCTTATTTACCGAAAGTCGTGATGCAATCGAACCTATCTTCTGTTGAAGAATTTAAACGACGCAAAATAATCTTTGCATGGCGAGGCATCTTGCCGATGTTGCTCATTATGCTGGCGGGGTGTTTAGTGATGGCATGGGCCTTGCCAAGAAAAGATGATCTCGTCATCTTCGGCGCGAATCTGTTCTTCTTTGCCAGTGGCGTAGTGTTTGTGCTGACGGCAAAGCGTTATTACCGATGCCCCGTTTGCGAGAAGGTGGTCGTGCCCACTAAGGAGGATGGCACGCCGAGCGAAATTAGTTTTGGTATTGCTTACAAACCTAAGGTGTGTCCGTATTGCAATGCTCCATTGAGCTGATTAAAACTCCCCTTGCACGCCAAACGTAAACGGGATCACCAGCGGATAGACTTCCTCTTTCTGCGTGTAGGTCGGGTCGTAGCGATAGCCTGATAGATTCTTACGGAAATACACATTATTCAATTCGTAGTAAACGTTCAGCTTCCACGTGTTGTACACATAGGTACGGTCGAAGCGAATATCTAGGCGGTGATAGTCGGGCAGTGTGCCTGAGTTGACCGCTGCGTAAGTGGGAATGTAGCGGCCGTTGCTGTCTTGGGTGGTGCCAATCACCGGGGTGTAGGGCGTGCCGGAGTGGTAGTTCCATTTTCCCCCCAGCGACCAATCATCATTCAATTTATAGTTAGTCACTAGCGTGGTGTTGATGGGTTGATCGTATTGAAAACGAAATGATTGACCTGTGATGTCATTTTGCCGTTGTGAGCGTGCGAGCGAAACGGCCAGCCAGCCAGTTAAATCCGACAAGCCATCTTTTTTCACGAGTAACTCAGCGCCATAGGCATTGCCGCTACCGCCGTTGATGTAGTTGAGCGTAGTATCACCGAGCACTAGATTGCTAAATTTCTTGTAGTAAGTCTCAGCTTTCCATGTCCAGTCGTTATCTAGCTTTTTAGTGACGCCGACGACGCTATGTTCGGCGAGCAAATGGTCAAGATTTGGATTGCCAAATTTTTTGGAGAGCTGTTGCCCGGTTGGCATTTGATTATGCTTTCCCCAGCCAGCGGTGAGTAATGTGCGTTCATTCCACTCCCACTCGGCCCCAATGCGCGGCTCGGTATAAGACTTACCCAGATAATCTTCATAACTGTGATGCACGCCGCCAATCAAGGTAAGGGTTGGGGCAATTTTCGCGCGATCTTGCGCGGAGACTTCCCAAGCGTTGTTATTAAAGCTATCGACCAACTGTTCCCGTGTGGCGCTACTTAAATCACAACTTGGATTGAATTGCGAACAGGTGGTTTTAATGAAGTCGGCATTGATGCTAGTTTTGCTTTGACTCACATTCGCGCCGAGCCCCAGCTCATGATTTTCAGCAAATGGAATGCGTGCAAATTCCCGTAGCTGACTGATGTCTTGATTGATAGCGATGTTGCCTGCCGCAGCGAATAGGCCGCTGAAATCGCTGGTGATGTGTTCAATAGCGAATTTGTTTTGTGAGTGAGCAAGCTTGGCATCCCACACTGCAGCTTGCATGGCGTAGCTATCGGAGAAGCTCAGATCACCACTGAGAATGGGCTGCTGTTTGGCGGTGTCTGAGTTACTACCAATATTTAATTTGAGTGCGTCAGCAGCGCCGAGCAAGTGAAAGGTGAGGCGATCAGTTTCGTTTAGTTTCCAAATATATTTTCCTTGGTAATCGCTATAAACGGGGATTTGTAGCGTGATACCCTTTTGTTCGACTTGCTTAATGAAAAGGTCAAAGTAGCTACGGCGTACGGCGAAATAAGCGGACTGATTTTCTGCGGTAGGGCCTTCCACCAAGAAATCAGCGCCAAGTAAATTGATGTTGAGCTTGCCTCCTAACCGGTCGGTGCGTGGGTCGCGCAAAGCGACATCAATAATCGCGCCCGTGACATCGCCGAAGCGGGGTGCGAATGCAGCGCTATACAAATTGAAATCTTGAATCAGATCGGCATTGAATACACTGATGCCACCGACGTGAAATATCTTTCCGACTGGCAAGCTATCCACGTAATACAAATTATCTTGTGGGCCAGAGCCACGAACGGCAGGCGCGCTACTGTTGGTGGAAGCAACGCCGGGTAATGATTGCAGGCTTTTCAGTGGGTCGCCACTAGAGCCGGCAACGCGGCGTAGCTCAGTGCCTGTCATCACTGATTTGCTAATGCGATCGGGACTGCGATCTGCACGCACCACGATTTCTTCTAATAGTGTGGCGGAGGGTAAATAAAAAATTGGGGAGGGGGCTGGGGTTCCTGCTTTGAGTTCGATGGGAACGCTAATGGGTGATGCGCCGCCCAAACTTGCGGCGGTGAGTGTGTAGCGTCCGTCGGAGGGAAGGGTTAATTCAAAATGACCTTTGTCATCTGAGTTGGCGGTGAGTGCTTCATTCTCTCTCACCACGATGTAAGCACCCGACAGTGGTTTGCGCGTGCCTTTTTCCAGCACTTGGCCTTTTACTGTCCATTCTGCGGCATGGCTATTGGCGCTAAATAGCAGCGCAAAAAATAATATAACTATATGATTATATTGACTTGTCATAATTTAAATATCGGCTTGTTGTTTAAAGGGGCTATGTTCATTTAATTCATCTACATACATGGCAACGCCACGAGCTTCGCGTTCTAGAAAATTTTCGACGGCATTGGAAAAACGCGGATCAGCGATCCAATGTCCTGACCATGTAGTCTCGGGCAAAAAGCCGCGCGACAATTTGTGCTCACCTTGAGCGCCGCCTTCGAACAGTGGGATGTTAAGCTCAAAGCAAAATTCGATGGCTTGATAGTAGCAAGCTTCAAAGTGTAATCCTGAATGAAATTCTAACGCGCCCCATGAGCGACCAAACAACGCATCTTGATGATAAAAATTAAGTGCACCAGCAATCGGCTGCCCTTCGCGCAAGGCAATCACTAGCAGAATATTTTCGCTCATGCTGGCACTGACACGGCGAAAAAAATCCAGATTCAAGGCTTGTGGTGAGCGATATTGTTGATGGGTGTTTTCGTAACAGCGTTGATAGAGTACCCAGTGTTCGTCGGTGATTTGCTTGCCGGTCAGACGTTCAAAGGTAATGCCTGCCTCTTTAACTTTACGGCGCTCTTGCTTGATACGCTTGCGTTTGTCGTGGCTCATGCTGGCGAGATAGGCCTCAAAATCGGCGAAGCCCGTATTGCGCCAATGAAATTGTGTGCCTTGGCGCAACATCATGCCCTGGGTTTCCAATTCTTTTGCTTGGGCTTCAGGTGGAAACAAAACGTGTAATGACGAAACGCCTAACTCTTGTGCCAAGCGAATAGCTGCTTGCAGTAAGGCGGCACGAAGCTCTGGTGTGGCGGCGAGCAGACGATTGCCGGTAGCTGGGGTGAAAGGAATGGAGCTTTGCAATTTGGGGTAGTAGCATAATCCCGCGCGTTCGTAGGCTTGCGCCCACGCATGGTCAAACACGAAATCTCCCCACGAGTGATATTTGAGGTAAAGCGGCATGGCTGCTACCAAGGTGTCGTCTTGCCACAGCGTTAAAAATCTCGCTTCCCAACCCGTTTCAGTGACCGCGCAGCAACTGTCTTGTAGCGCTGATAAAAACTCATGTTTGAGAAATGGGTTGCTACCGGCGAGTGCATTCCATTGTTGGCGCGGAATTTCATGGATAGCGTCGTAAATTTTGAGACTTGGGCTGGGTGACACGTACTTTTCCTTTGTTTGGGCAAAAATAAAAATGCCGCAGTAAATTGCTTGGGTATAATTTATCCCTATGAGAACAATTGAGCAACTAAATTTCCAAAACTCCTTCGCCAGTTTGGCAGCTTCGTTTTTTAGCCGAGTGGAGCCGACGCCTTTGCCTGAACCTTACTTGGTCAGTTTTAACGCGGATGCAGCAACTCTAATTGATTTGCATCATGCTGAAGCGAGTCGACCAGAGTTTGCAGAACACTTTATAGGCAATCGCTTGTTAGTGGGCAGCGAGCCACTGGCGATGTTGTATGCCGGTCACCAGTTTGGCCATTTTGTACCGCAACTTGGTGATGGCCGCGCGATTATGCTGGGCGAAGTGCAAAACAAATCAAATGAGCGCTGGGAGATTCAGCTGAAAGGAGCAGGCACCACACCCTATTCGCGTAGCGGCGATGGTCGTGCCGTATTGCGTTCCAGCATTCGCGAATATTTGTGTTCGGAGGCCATGCATGGTTTGGGCATTCCTACCACCCGTGCGCTGTGCATTGTGGGCAGCGATGAAGAGGTGTATCGCGAACGTATTGAAACTGCGGCAGTGGTAACGCGCATGGCGCCTTCGCATGTACGTTTTGGCTCGTTTGAGGTGTTTTACTATCGGGATCAAAAGGAGCAACTGGCCCAGCTGGCAGATTACGTTATTGCGCAACACTATCGCCATTTGCAAACAGTAGAAAATAAGTACGCACGATTTTTGGATGAGGTGGTAGTGCGCACCGCCAATCTCATGGCGCAATGGCAGGCGGTGGGCTTTTCGCATGGTGTGATGAACACCGACAATATGTCGATACTTGGGCTGACCTTTGACTACGGCCCATTTGGATTTTTAGATAGCTACAACCCAGGCTACATTTGCAATCATTCTGATCATGGCGGGCGGTACGCTTATGATCAACAACCCCGCATTGGCCTATGGAATTTAAGTCGTTTAGCGCAAGCGCTGACACCGATCATTTCAGTGGACGATGCTAACGCTGCATTAGCGAAATATGAAGCCATTTATGCGGGGCATTATGTTGAGATGATGTGTCGCAAACTGGGGTTGATGAGTTGTCAGCAAGATGATTTTGAATTGGTTACAAGCTTGCTTGAAATCATGCAGGCGAATCAAATTGACTACACGAATTTTTTCCGTGGCTTAGGTAACTTCAATTCAGCGATAAACGCGAATAATGCAGCACTGCGCGACCAATTTATTGATAGGACCGCCTTTGATGCTTGGGCAGCAAATTTCCGTCAGCGTTTGCAGGCAGTGCAGAGTGATGACACTGAGCGCAAGGTACGCATGGACAGCGTCAATCCGAAATATATTTTGCGCAATTATTTAGCGCAGGTGGCTATTCAAAAAGCAGAAGAGTCGCGAGATTTTTCAGAGGTTGATCGCCTACTGCATTTGCTCAAACGACCCTTTGATGAGCAGCCGGAAATGGAGAGTTACGCAGCGTTACCGCCGGATTGGGCAACCAAAATTGAAGTAAGTTGTTCGTCCTAATTTTTGGAGTGATTCGATGAAACCCTTTGCGGAGTCTTGTGAAAAAAATCGTGATGATATTTTGCCTGTATTACGCGAAATCTTTGCTGATCGTAAGCATGTTCTGGAAATTGCGAGCGGCACCGGTCAGCATGCGGTCTATTTTGCTGCGGAGTTATCACATTTAATTTGGCAAACCAGTGAACTTAGGCAGAATCATGCTGGGATTCAAGCTTGGTTGGATGAAGCTCAATTAGCAAATGTCTTACCGCCAATTTTATTGGATGTGAATGATGAAATGTGGCCTTTGCTTCAGGTTGATGCTGTTTTTAATGCCAACACTGTGCATATTATTGCTTGGCCTGCGGTCGAGCGCATGTTTGCCGGCATAGGCCAAGTGTTATCTCGCGATGGTTATCTCGCAATGTACGGTCCATTTAACTATGGTGGTGCTTTTACTTCTGAGAGCAATGCCCGTTTTGATCTGTGGTTGAAAGAGCGTGACCCACTAAGCGGTGTTAGAGATTTTGAGGCCTTAAATGCTTTGGCAAATCAGCATGGCATGGTGTTGGCAAAAGATGTTGCAATGCCTGGCAATAACCGCGCCTTAATTTGGAAAAAACAGCTCAATTTAGTTTAGGTTAAAGCGAAACGGTACTTGAAACCGAGTGCCAACCGCTTTCCCATCGATGATGCCGGGATTAAATTGGCTTTTTTGTAAGGCTTGTTTAACCGCCTCATCAAAAGTATTGCCGCCACTTTTGAGTATCCGTACATCCTGCACAATTCCCTTTGAATCAATGGTTACCTCCGCCAATACATTTGCTTGAATGCCTGCGCGGCGTTCGGAGATGGGGTAGATCGCCTCCACTTTTTTCTGAAAGCTGGGCATACGAGTGAGCTTGAATAAGGGCTGGATTTCTTCGGTGGAGGAAGGCGCGTTTTGCGAGATATTCGTGGGCGAAGTTGGTGCAGGGTTTGGGTTAGTCTCTGCGGGCGGTGGTGTGGGCTGTGGCGTTGCTGGAGCTTGCTCTAAAGCGGGTGTTTGGGTAGCGGGGACGGTAAGAGGCTGCTGTGGTTTAGCTTGAATATTGTTTTTGGGCTGAACGACTGGGGTATTGACCGGTGCAGCTTCAAGCGAAACGTCAATGATCATTTTCCCTGCAGGCGTGCCAACCGACGGGGACATATACAAAGCAAAAAGCACAAGTACGTGCAAAGCCAATGAAATCAGCACCGGTACGGCAATTTGTTTAAATTGCGCTCGACTGGAGGTCGTGTAAGAAGGAATGTGAATTGCGGAGGACAAGGAATGCTTATCAGTAATTAGTGGTATTGATATTCTATGCTGAGGTAAAGTTTACACTGCGTACCTTGTTCAAGGAAATTTCACATGAATTTATCGGCTCATCCATCATACAAACATACCTTAATTTTCGCGCATCGCGGCGCCAATAAAGAAGCGCCTGAAAATACTCGGACTGCGTTTGATCGTGCCTTAACTTATGCCATTGATGGTATTGAAACAGATGTGCAACTTAGTCGCGATGAGGTTGCGGTACTTTGGCATGACCGATTTTTAAATAAGCTATCCGGCCATGAGAGCAAACACATTGATGATTACAACTATTTGCAACTGAGTGCGATGAACTTTGCAGAGCACTTTGGGCCTCAAATCAAAGCCGAAGGCATCATGCGCTTACAAGATTTTATTGATTCGTATCGCCATCGCTGTCGTTTGTTGCTAGAAATAAAAAATCGAGAATGGGAAGCTATTGCTCGGCACGAAATTAAAGTGCGCCAAACCTTAGATGGCATTGGTGCTAGTTTTGATGATGCGATTGTTGTTTCTTCATTTGATTTGAATAGTTTAGTTTATGCGCATCAATATCGACCAGATTTGCCCTTAGTTTATAACTTTGAACCGGAGCAGACCTTTGCCGAGGCGCAACAAGTTTTAGAAGCGAATTCTTTTTTACATGGCCTTTGTCTGCCGATTGTTTCGCTCAATGAAGCATTTGTTCAACTCTTGCGTAGTCAGAAAAAAATTATCGTGGTTTATACCTGCAATACAGATGAAGAAATCAATAAAGCACTTAACTTAGGAGTTGATATTTTGATTAGCGATGTGCCGCAAAAGGCATTGCATATGAGGGGCGAATGAAACGCGGCTTTACTGCTTTAGCAGACAAGCAATTTGATCTGTTGATTTGCGGCGGTGGCGTCTATGGCGCGTGGACTGCTTATGACGCGGCGTTGCGAGGGCTCAAAGTCGCGTTGGTTGAGCAAGACGATTGGGCCAGCGGCACTTCCTCTGCATCGAGTAAATTGATTCACGGTGGCTTGCGCTACCTTGAGACCTTTGATTTTAAATTGGTCAGCAAGGCATTGAAAGAACGTGGCATGTTGTTGCAAGTTGCGCCTCATCGAGTGTGGTCCTTGCGCTTTGGAGTGCCCGTGTATGCAGATAGTCGCGTGAGTAGATTAAAACTGAAGGCAGGGTTATGGCTCTACGATTTGATGGCACGAAGCCTAGCGACAGCGGCAGGGCATCAGTATTTTGGAAAAACAACTTTTGCGCAAAAATTTCCGGCAATTGTGCGCGAAAAATTAAAAGGGGGCTTCACCTATCTTGATGCGCAAACCGACGATGCGCGCTTGGTATTGGAGCTTGTGTCTGGTGCGATCAGTGCAGGCGCGGTGTGTTTGAATCAATGCGAATTGATTGAGATTCATGCCGAAGGCGCCACGGTCAAAGACAAGCTTACTGGCGAGAATGTTCTCGTGCAAACTCAAACAGTAGTGCATACCTCAGGGCAGTGGCTGACCCAAAAAGAGGTAAGTAAAAGCTGGGTTCGTCTGAGCAAGGGCATACATCTCGTGCTTCCTGCGCTACTTAATGGCGAGGCTCTGTTACTCACCGCTAAAGCAGATGGGCGTGTATTTTTTATGATCCCTTGGTATGGGCTTACGTTAGTGGGAACGACCGATACCGACTATCAAGGTGATGTGGAAAGTGTCGTCGTGGAGGATGCCGATGTTCAGTATTTACTGCGTGAAGTGAATCACTATCTCAATACACATCTGACGGCATCGGATGTGATTGGTAGCTATGCCGGCTTACGTGCCATGCGGCAAAGTGAGGAGGGGGCGCCTTCTGCGGTGAGCCGAGATTGGGAATTAAAGTCAGAGGGTAATGGACACTTTTTCTCGGTAGGGGGCAAGCTTACTTCGGCGAGAGAAGATGCGTCGGTTATTGTCGATGCGGTCTGCCACCATCTTGGTCTTGCAGTTTCTTGCACTACCTTTGCGAAAATTTTTCCGTGGATGCCTGATGATTTCCCTGTGTGGTCTGGTGAAATTGGCGCTCAAGCTCGAAAACTTGGAGTGGATGATGAGAGTGCTCAATGGTTGTTGCGCCGGCACGGTAAGCGTGTGGGCGAAATTTTGAGTGATATTGAGAATGATGCGACATTGGCTCCGCGCATCGTTCCATCGTTGCCATTTATTTACGCCGATTTGTTGTTTTGTGCACGCTATGAGATGGTGGTGCATCTGCATGATTTGTTGCGAAGGCGCATGCCCTTGTTGATTCTCGCAAAACTCAGCTCAGCTGAGCTGCTACAAATCGCAGAACGGGTGGCGCCGATATTAGGGTGGGATGAAGTGAGGGTGAGGCAGGAGGTAGATCAACTCCTGCCTTAATTGTTACAGCCGCGGCTTCGCCGCTATATAACTGGTCGATTAACCGAATCGTCCAGTTATATAGTCTTCAGTTTCTTTGCGCTTAGGGTTGGTGAAGACGGTGCTAGTGTCGCCGAATTCAACCAAGTCGCCGAGGTACATGTAAGCGGTAAAGTCTGACACGCGCGCAGCTTGTTGCATGTTGTGAGTCACGATGACGATGGTGAACTCTTTCTTCAGCTCATCTACCAGCTTTTCAATGTGCGCAGTAGAAATTGGATCCAGCGCTGAAGTGGGTTCGTCGAGTAAAAGCACTTGAGGTTTTACGGCAATCGCGCGAGCAATGCACAAGCGCTGTTGTTGTCCACCCGACAAGCCAGTACCGCTTTGCTTTAGTTTATCTTTTACTTCGTTCCACAGAGCGGCTTTTTTAAGTGCCCACTCCACGCGCTCAGCCATGTCGTGGCTATTTAAATTTTCATACAGTTTTACGCCAAAAGCGATGTTGTCGTAGATCGACATTGGGAAGGGGGTCGGCTTCTGAAATACCATGCCAATCTTAGCGCGCAACTTATTCAAGTCTTGGCGCTTATCTAATAAGTTGTCGCCGTCCAGTAGGATTTCACCTTCTGCCCGTTGCTTTGGATACAGTTGATACATGCGGTTAAAGGTGCGTAGCAGTGTTGACTTGCCGCAACCCGATGGACCAATGAACGCAGTGACCATTTTTTCTGGAATGGTCATATTTATATCTTTTAACGCGCGGTCTGAACCGTAAAAGAAATTTAGATTTTTAACGATCAATTTTGGCGTGGTGTTTTGTAGAGCGTCCATTGCTTGCATCCTTAATGAGTATTTGCTTTTTGTCGGAACAGCACGCGCGCGACAATATTGAGTGTGAGTACGCTGAAAGTGATGAGCAACGCGCCAGCCCAAGCAAGGCTGCGCCAATCATCATAAGGGCTCATAGCGAATTGAAAAATCACCACTGGCAAGTTCGCCATCGGGGCATTCATGTCGCTACTCCAAAACTGGTTATTCAGTGCGGTGAAGAGTAGAGGGGCTGTTTCGCCGCTGATACGTGCTACGGCTAATAAAATGCCAGTCAATACACCTGCGCGTGCCGCGCGTAGGGTGACAGAGCTAATTATTTTCCATTGTGCTGCGCCGAGTGCGGCCGCGGCTTCACGCAAAGAGTTTGGAACTAAACGCAACATGTTTTCAGTGGTACGAATGACGACTGGAATGACGATGATTGATAACGCCAGTGCACCACCCCATCCTGAAAAATGACCGATATTCACAACGTAAACTTCATAAACGAATAGGCCGATTACGATGGATGGAGCGGATAACAGAATGTCATTAATAAATCGTGTCACGGGTGCAAGCCAACCGCGCTGGCCAAATTCTGCCAAATAAATGCCGGCTAAGATGCCAATGGGCGTGCCAATTAAGGTGGCCAGTGAGGTCATCATCAAGCTACCCCAGATGGCATTTCCTAAACCGCCTTGGCTGCCCGGGGGCGGGGTCGATTGCGTAAAGAGCGTGCTATTTAGGCCTGGAATGCCGTGCTCTAACAAGGTCCACAAAATCCAACCTAGCCAAAACAAGCCAAAGGCCATGGCGAGAACGGAAACGGTCAAACTCAGAACGTTGATGAAACGACGGCGTGAGTAAAGTGAGAACATATTAAGCACCCCTACCTTCGCGCTGTCCTAACTTATAAAGCATCAGGCGAGCTAAGGACAGCACAATAAAAGTAATAAAAAATAGGAGTAGCCCAAGTTCAATCAGAGCGGAGGTATACAAATCACCTACCGCCTCGGTGAATTCGTTGGCTAACGCAGAGGCGATACTGTTGCCTGGGTTGAGTAACGAAGCGGTGAGTTTATGTGCGTTACCAATGACGAAGGTGACTGCCATTGTTTCTCCTAGTGCTCTACCTAGTCCAAGCATGATGCCACCGACAACACCGATCTTGGTGTAAGGCAATACGACTTGATACATTACTTCCCATGTCGTGGCGCCGAGACCGTAGGCGGATTCTTTGAGCAAGGTTGGAACAACGTCAAATACGTCACGCATCACTGATGCAATAAATGGGATGACCATAATCGCCAAAATAATACCGGCGGCCATTACGCCTATACCAATATTGGGGCCAGTAAATAACGGGGCGATTAGAAATGTTTGCCCCAGATGGTCATTGATCCATGGCTCGACATGTTCTGCAAATATAGGGACAAAAATGAATAAGCCCCACATGCCGTAAATAATACTAGGAATGCCGGCTAGCAATTCGATTGCAATGCCGAGAGGGCGACGCATCCATTGGGGTGAGAGTTCTGTCAAAAATATTGCGATGCCAAAACTGACGGGTACGGCAATGAGTAGGGCGATAGCTGCTGTTGCAATGGTGCCAGCGATGGGAACCAGTGCGCCGAATTTCTCAGTGACTGGATTCCATTCTGAGCTGGTCAAAAATCCCCAGCCGAAGGCGTTAATTGAAAGTTGACTTCCGATGACAAGGGAAATGATGATGCCGACAAGCAAAGCTAGCACGGCGAAAGCAGATAAACGCGTAATGTTGCGGAACAATATGTCCAGCAGATTTTGTCGTTTTAAGCGGTTGTCTAGTGTATGCATATAATTTAGTTCGTTATGTATCGCATTCGGGTTTTGGAAATTAATCTTAACTTGCCGCAGTACAAAATCAATTTCCAAAACTTGAGGGAGCCATGACCCCCTCGAGTTAAATCGAAGTGCGTGCTAATTATTAGCACGCACTTATTAAACAATTACCAAACTGCTTTTCCATCGGCTGTCTTGATTTGTGATTTCCAAGAGTCACGGATCAATTTAACAACGTTCTCTGGCATTGGCACGTAGTTCAAATCGGTTGCAAGCTTGCCGCCATTGGTATATGCCCAATCGAAGAACTGGAGTACGCCTTTAGCAGATTCAGCACTGTCTTGCTTTGCATGCATCAAAATGAAGGTTGCGCCACTGATAGGCCAGCTAGCTTTACCTGGCTGGTTGGTCAACATTTGATAGAAGCCTTCTTCAATTTTCCACTTCGCATTAGCTGCTGCAGCTTGAAACGCATCATCATTTGGGTTAACGAATTGACCATCACGGTTTTTCATTTGCGCATAGGTCATTTTGTTTTGCTGTGCATAAGCATACTCAACATAACCGATCGAGTTTTTGATGCTTTTTACGTTAGCAGCAACACCTTCGTTACCCTTGCCGCCCATACCAGTTGGCCAAGCCACAGATGCATCAGCACCCACTGAGCCGCGCCATTCAGAGCTTACTTGAGTGAGGTAATGAACGAAGATGTAGGTCGTGCCTGAACCATCAGAGCGGTGAACGACGTTAATGGCAGCATCAGGTAACGCAACACCTTTATTTTCAACTGCCAATTTTGGATCATTCCACTTGGTGATTTTGCCCAAATAGATCGCAGCTAGCGTGTCAGCTGTGAGTTTTAGTTGGCCAGGAGCAACGCCTTCGATGTTCACAACGGGTACAACACCACCAATAACGGTTGGAAATTGTATCAAACCTGCCATACCCAACTCGTTAGAGTTCAGTGGCTTGTCAGATGCGCCAAAGCTAACCGTTTTTTTAGTGATTTGCTTGATGCCACCACCAGAACCAATGGACTGGTAGTTAAGGCCAATACCGCTCTGTGCTTTGTATGCTTCAGCCCATTTTGCGTAGATTGGGTAAGGGAATGTTGCGCCAGCGCCAGTAATGTCAGCCGCGAAAGCTGTTCCAGCTGTCAGTAGCGCGGCAGTCAAGCCAATTCCACTGAGTAGTCGATTGAGTTTGCTCATGAAGTCTCCGATTTGTAGGTTAAGTTGCCTGTACAGTTGCCGCTTTTTATCAGCGCTACACATCATAGCGAGTAGTTGTTACACAATTATTACACGGTTGTCACAAAATTAATCTATGGAATTTGCTGGGGTTGAGTATTACGTGCTAGCGGACTTTGTATAATTGTTAAAAATTATAACATATTGAATAATTTGAGTAATTTTAAAAAATTATCGAGAGAGCTGAAGTAGCGGTTCGGTGAGTGTGCCGGATAAATTTAGCGCCGAACTGCCGCCACGAGATTTAAGTTCAACGCTAAAGCGTCCCGAAAGTTGGCCGTCAGCATTGACATCGAAGTTACCGCTACCATTCAAAATGCCAGACTTAATTCTCACTTGTTGGAAATGAGGGCCTCGGCCATTGAGCTGGAAGTTCCCTGAGAGTTCATCAAAATGAGTGCGGCCAATAGAGGCATTTTGGCGATTACCTTGACGGGCTGTTTCAACCACATCCATCCCATTAATTACGCCTTTTTTAGCGGTAAACGAGCCAGTCATTTGCCGATTTTCGCTGAGCTGATTGATGTTCAGGCTGGAATAAGAAAATTTACTCTCACCCGCCAAGTCACCTGTGAGACCAAATTTAGGGAATAGCTTGCTGAGTTCAACTGTCCTCGCTTCAATTTGACCTTGCAACTGCCAGCCATTGCGCCAATTGAACTGAGCCTTGCCTTGTAAAAATCCGCCATAAGCCTGAATATCAATAGCGTTAAAGTTGATGCCAGATGAGCTGATTTCACCTTTCGCTGTGAAATCATCCAGCTGCAGATTAGGCAAGATCGGAAGTGGTGTCCCTTTTGCATTGAGGGTTAATTGCCAGTTGTTTGTGCCAGATTGAATGAGGCCATCAAATTTTGCATCTTCACTTTTCAGTGACAACGTGCTGACCTTACCTTGCTCATTGATTTCTATTTCTCCATTCAAGGAAGGTAGCGTCAGTCCAGTATTGGCTAACTGCGCGTGTGATAGCGTCACATGCGATAAGCGATATTCCTTGTTATTGCCGAGTTCTTGAAGCCAGGCCAGCTCTTTTTCAAGTGCGGCTGCATCCAGAAGAACTTCTTTTAACTCCATGCCCCGAAGGGTTTTTACTTCCGAAAAAAGTGTCGCAAAATCGAATGTGAGGATAGCCCTGTCAATTTTCAGTTCTTGTTTGTCGCCCAGAGTGACTTTGCTCAATTCTAGTTTCGGCCAAGGTAATAGCGCCGCACTCATTGAACCAATATGCACGGGTTGCTTAAATTGCGCAGTCAGCTTTTGTTCTATTGGCACAATGTAACTCTTGAGCGGCATAACGTAGGGGGCCACGACAACGCCAACAAGTGCAAAAGCCACTAAACCGGCGGTGATTTTGCCTAACGGCAATGGCTTGCGAATTGTGCGAGCCTGTTTTTGCGGATTGGTGTTTGTCGAACTAGGTGAAGTTGATGCTGGTGTCGGGCGAACGGACTCGGCACTTGCTTGTTCTTTGGCGCGCTGTGATGCGGCTGCCCATAACTTGGACTGTTCCTCGGCTAATTTTTTAGCCTCTTGATCTGCCTGATGCTTCTCTGCTTCTGCAGCAACACCCGCTTTTAGTGCTGCGATACGTGCAAGTTCATTTTCATGGGAAGTTTCGGCATTTTGCGCTACGGATTTTTCAGCTTCCGCTGTGGCGTGAGCGGCTTCTTGTTCGGCTTTCAAACGTTGAGCTTCAGCTTCTTGTTTAGCACGTTGCTCAGCGAGAGCTTTCGCCTCAGCTTCCGCTTTGAGTCGAGCGGCTTCTTGTTCGGCTTTTAAACGTTGAGCTTCAGCTTCTTGTTTAGCGCGTTGCTCAGCGAGAGCTTTCGCCTCAGCTTCCGCTTTGAGTCGAGCGGCTTCTTGTTCGGCTTTTAAACGTTGAGCTTCAGCTTCTTGTTTAGCGCGTTGCTCAGCGAGAGCTTTCGCCTCAGCTTCCGCTTTGAGTCGAGCGGCTTCTTGTTCGGCTTTTAAACGTTGAGCTTCAGCTTCTTGTTTAGCGCGTTGCTCAGCGAGAGCTTTCGCCTCAGCTTCCGCTTTGAGTCGAGCGGCTTCTTGTTCGGCTTTTAAACGTTGAGCTTCAGCTTCTT
>JBAXEJ010000044.1:0-20945 GCA_037140475.1 Gallionellaceae bacterium | reverse complement strand
ATGGGAGAGTGGGTGTTGCATGAAGCGTGTCGACAGGCGCAGCGCTGGCGGGAAAGTGGCAGGCCGCTGTTGATGGCGGTCAACATTTCTGCGCTGCAATTCAAACGGGGTAATTTGCTTGAAACGGTGGTCAATGCGTTGAAGCTATCGGGGTTGCCGGCTGAATATTTAGAATTAGAACTGACCGAGTCCATTTTGCTGCAGGACGTTGATGCGGCGATCAGCACCTTGCATAGCATGAAAGAAATGGGCGTGAAGCTTTCTATCGATGACTTCGGTACGGGCTATTCGAGCCTCTCTTACCTGAAGCACTTGGCGGTAGATAAGCTGAAGATCGATCAGTCCTTCGTGCATGACCTGACTGCCGATGCAGATTCAGCCGCGATCGTGCAGGCGATTATTCAGCTAGGGCAAACGCTGAAATTGACGGTCATTGCCGAGGGTGTGGAAACCGATAGTCAACTCACCTTCTTGCGCAACTACGGTTGCGATGAAGCGCAAGGGTATTTGTTCAGTCGTCCGATTCCGGCTGCTGAATTCATCAAATTATTTGATCAGTAAAATTTCGATATGAAAACAAAGCTCAGTGTGGCGATGCTGATGGGCGTTTTTTCCTGCGCTGCCCAAGCAAGCAATTGGTTGCAACTGCAGGGGAACGAAGCCCCTAACGCACCAGCATTCAGGATATTTGGCTTTGTTCAGCCCTCTTACACCTATATTGACGCGCAGCGAGTAAGCGGCTTGCAGGGGGCAGCAGCCGGTTATAACGGCCAGTATTCGACACTCAATCTTAATTGGCCCGAGCTACAGCAGCCGCACCAGTTTCAGGTGATACGTGCCGGGCTGGGCACGCGCGGCAAGTTGAATGATGAGATCAATTATTTTGCTGCACTCGACGCAGGGCAAAACGGTGTCAATTACTTCCAAGACGTATCACTCACCGATGCCTCGCTGACCTTCAACTACATTCCCGGTGCGCGCGTACGTGCCGGACTGTTTAAGCTGCCAACGAGTGAAGAAGCGCTACTGGCGATCAATACTTCTTATCCCTATGTGTATAACTCCAACGCAGTGCTGTATTTGTTGGTGGGCTTGCCGGTTGCAGCGAACGGCACCGTCAACGCCAACGGCACTTCCAGTGCCAGGCTGGTCAGCGGGTTTTCCGGCTTTCGCGATTGGGGCGTGCAGGTCTATGACGGGTTCAATCAGGGGCAATGGGAATACTCCTACGCCGCGATGGTTTCCAACGGCGGCAGTATCGATAATCCGAACGACAGCGATGCGCGTAAAGACCTGACGGTGCGTTTTCAGAGCTCGTATCTATTTGGCGGGCAAGGTCCTAATCGTGAAGATGTCAGCGCGTTTGTGTGGCGGCAGGATGGCTCCAGATTGTTTGGCACAGAACATTTCGGGCTGGTGCGCGAAGGTCTGGGGCTCAAATATCTGCGCGGTAAATACCGTGTCTCGTCAGAATATTTACGCGGCAATGGCATGATCGTGGGCGGACAGACGCCACCTTTCGCGGGGCAAGCTTTCGCTGCCGGTGTGAATGAAAAAGCTGACGGCTGGTATGTCGAGGGCGGCTGGCGTTTCTTGCCGCAGTGGGAAGCGGATCTGCGCTATGACTATCTCGACTTTATGACGCAGACCGCTGCTAATGAGCGAGAGATGGCTAGCACCACGCTGGGTTTACAGTACTTCATTAATCCGGCAACTCGCGCTATTTTTAACTACGAATGGCGCAACATGAAAGTGAGCAACCCGACGGCAATTGCTGCCGGAGCCGCGCGCAATAATGCACTCAAAATCGCAGATAATCTGGGTGACCGGATTAGTATGCAGCTCACTTGGTCGTTCTGATCCGGTTTTTCTGCGTTCGGCGTTGAAGCCTCACGCTACTTGAGGCAAGATACGCGTCAGGAGCATCCCTTCTGGGGATGAATTAAAAAGATCAACATAAAAACAAGAGAATAATCATGGGCGCACAGTGGAAAGCTAGACACAAAGAAATCGCAGCAAACGCGAAAGGTAAAATTTTTGGCAAGCTGGCCAAAGAAATTATGGTGGCAGCAAAAGGCGGTGCTGATCCTGATTCAAACTCTCGCTTGCGGCTGGTGGTAGAGCAAGCCAAAAAAGCCTCGATGCCGCGTGAAACATTAGACCGTGCCATCAAAAAAGGTGCTGGTCTGTTGGATGGTGGCGCGCAGCTTGAGCGCTTAGTTTACGAGGGTTTTGCGCCACACCGTGTGCCGGTGATCGTTGAGTGTTTGTCAGACAACGTTAACCGTACAAAATCCAGTATGAACGTGCTGTTCCGCAAAGGTCAACTTGGTGCCGAAGGCTCGGTGTCATGGGATTTTAGCCATGTGGGCATGATTGAGGCGACAGCTAATTCCAAAGAAGCAGATGCTGAAGTGGCAGCGATTGAAGCTGGTGCGCAAGATTTAGAGCCTGCCGATGATGAAGGCACGACCCTGTTTATCACCGACATCACCGATCTGGATGCCGTGTGCAAGGCCTTGCCTGCTCAGGGATTTTCTGTGATTTCTGCAAAGATCGGCTATCGTCCAAAAAATCCTGTTTCGTTAAGTAGTGATGCCGAACGAGAAGAAGTTGAAGCCTTCTTGGAGGCGATTGACAGCGATGATGACGTATTAAACGTTTATGTGGGGTTGGCCGGATAACAGCATCACTGAACATTAATCTGTAGCAACTCAAAAATGAATACCTCCCTCGTTAGGCGAGCTCTGAAGCAACTGCTCTTGGCAGTTGCGCTCATGCTGGCGTGCGTATCAGCTTATAGCGCAGGCACTGTCAAAATCGGTGTGTTGGCTTTTCGACCCAAGCCGCAAACACTCGCCCAGTGGCAACCTTTAGCGGCCGCACTTAAGCGCGCCATTCCAGAAAATGACTTTGAGGTGATTGCGTTCAGCTACCCTGAGTTGGAGCAAGCGGTGGCTAATCGCCAAGTGGATTTTGTGCTGACCAATCCTGGCCATTATGTGTTGCTGTCAAAGCGCAACGATTTGTCTGCGCCACTTGCTACCATGGGTTTGGATGAAAGCGGCCATCATGTCAGTTCTTTCGGTGGCGTTATTTTTACTCGCGCAGATCAAAACTCGATCAATGAATTAGTTGATCTCCGAGGAAGAACCGTCGCCACAGCGGGCACAGAGTCGCTCGGCGGTTTTCAAATGCAGGCTTACGAATTTAGCCTCAAGGGCCTTAAGCTACCGCAGGACGTCAGTGTTATTTCCACCGGCATGCCGCATGACAAAGTGGTTCAAGAAGTGATCTCTGGCAAGGCTGAGGCAGGCTTTGTGCGCACAGGGGTGTTGGAAAGTATGGCTCGTGAGGGCAGGTTGGAGATGAAGCAGCTCAAGATTCTCAACCAACAGTATTGGGATAAGTTCCCTGTTGCTATTTCTACCCGCTTATATCCCGAGTGGCCTTTTGTGGCGCTGAAAAATATTGATGAATCCTTGGCGCGCAGAGTAACTGCTGCCTTGTTCACCATGGATAAAAATTCAGTAGCCACGACGGCGATTGGGATTCATGGCTTTGTGATTCCTGCTGATTACACCTCAGTGGTCGATTTGCTTAAAGCGCTACGCTTGCCACCTTTTGAGGCAACGCCTGTATTTACCTCTCAAGATGTTTTTGCGCGCTATCGCACCGAGTTTTTTATTGGTGTTTTAATTTTGTTTTTGATTCTGAGTTTGGCGGTGAGGCTGGTCTGGATCAATCGTAAGTTGGCAGCCGAGAAGCGAATTGTTTCTTTGCAAGCCACCAAAATTCAGGAGAGCGAGCAAAACCTGATTAATATTTTGAACGTGAGTCCGATCGCGGTGCGCATTGCCATCAAGCAAGGGCATACGGTTGCGTTCTTTAATCAGAGCTATTTAGATTTGGTTAACAACCCCCAGGTGTTCGGTGAAGACCCTAAAAAATATTACGCAAGAGCTGAAGATTACGAAGAAATATTAGCTGAACTCTCTCTCGGAAAAACAGTAATCAATCGCTTGGTTGAACTGCACTTACCCGAAGGTGAAACCCTTTGGACGCTCGCCTCTTATATGCCGATCCAGTATCAAGGAGAGGCAGCGGTGCTGGGCTGGTTCTTCGATATCACGGAGAGCAAACACGCTGAAGCGGAAATTTTGCGCTCTAACGCGGAGCTTGAGCAATTCAGCTACAGCATCTCCCACGATATGCGGCAGCCACTACGCATGATCTCTAGCTACATAAAACTGCTCGAAATGGGGTTAGATAAGCAGCTCAATGCAGAGCAACGGCAATATCTTCATTTTGTGGTTGATGGCGCTAAACGCATCGACAGCATGATGCTGGGTTTACTAGAATATTCGCGCATTGGCCGTAAAGGTGAGCCTGCCGTTTGGCTGGATAGTCGCACCGCACTCAACGAAGCCCTGATGTTTTTGCAACCCGCTGTCAAAGAGTCGCAAGCCTATATTCGTGTGCAAGGCGATTGGCCGCGCATTGTTGCGAGCCCTGATGAAATGCTGCGCCTGCTGCAAAATATAGTGGGTAATGCGCTTAAATTCCGCGTGGCCGAGCGTCCGCCTGAAATTTTGGTGCTGAGTGAAATTGTTGCTAGCACTTGGCGCGTTAGCATCACTGACAACGGCGTCGGCATTAAACCCGATCAAATAGACAGGCTGTTCCAAGTATTTCAGCGTTTGCAAAGCCAAGCGGCTTATGAGGGAACAGGGATCGGTTTAGCACTGTGCCGCAAAATTGTTGAACATCACGGCGGCAAAATTGGTGTGAGTTCGGAAGGTGAAGGCAAAGGATGCCGTTTCTATTTTGAGATGCCGTTACAGAAAGAAGTGGTGTCAGAGGCTCATTTAGATGCTTAGCGAAGCTTAGTAATCGAATACTCGCGGCAGTCGAGAAAACCCTTGTAGGTAGGAATTTAGCCCGACATGTCGGGTTGCACCCAGAGGGTACGAGAACCCCAACAGGGAAACCCGACCTGCTAGTATTTGTGTAACTTATAGATTTTATTGAGTTGTTTGTTTTTCTCGGTAGGTATTCGTCCTGCTGAGCATGTGGTTCACCATCGTGAGGAGATTTTGATGCGTACTTTTTTATTACTACTAGCGCTTGCGCTAAGTCCTACTATCGCCACACAACTTAACGCCGCTGAATTAAGTCATCTCGATAGCATCAAATCAAGCAAAGCGGTGCGCGTGTGCATTTGGCCTGACTACTATGGCATCACCTACCGTAATCCGAAAACACAGCAACTTTCTGGTATCGACATTGATATGGCGAATGAGCTTGGCAAAGATATGGGGGTAGCAGTGCAATTCGTGGATAGCTCGTTTGCCAAATTGATTGATGACGTGCTGCAAGATCGTTGCGATGTGGCGATGTTTGCTATTGGCATTACGCCAGTGCGTTCCGAAAAATTGCGCTTCACTCGGCCCCATTTGGCGAGCGAGATTTATGCCATCACCACTAAAACGAATCGTCGCATCAAAGATTGGAATGACATCGATAAAACT
Source organism: Gallionellaceae bacterium (assembly GCA_037140475.1). Taxonomy (GTDB): domain Bacteria; phylum Pseudomonadota; class Gammaproteobacteria; order Burkholderiales; family Gallionellaceae; genus PALSA-1006. The sequence continues at coordinate 15,414 of JBAXEJ010000044.1, read as the reverse complement.
GGCTCAGTGGTGGCGGTGGCCAAAGGCACGCTGCATGAACCCGTGATGAAAGCCAAGCTGAAAGCTGCGCAACTGTTAGTGTTGGACACGCCTTTTGCGCGCGAGCAAGAAGTGCAATCAGGACGAGCCGATGTGTTTATGACGGACTACCCGTACAGCCAACGATTTATGACCAACAATGATTGGGCGCGTTTAGTGTCGTCACCGAGCACTTATCACATGACTTCCTATGCCTATGCCATCAAGCCTGGCGACGATGCGTGGTTTGCGCGTATCGATCAATTCATGGCCGACATCAAGCGCGATGGCCGTTTATTGGAGGCCGCTAAACGCCATAAGCTTGACCCGATTATCGCTCCATGATTTTGCCGCCTCGGCAGCTACGCCGAACTTTTATTGTTGCAGTGCTACTGTTTGTTGGCGGCATGGTTGCGCTAGCCAGCTTTACCTTGTGGCGGCTGCATAACGATGCCGTCAGCAATGGTCTTGAAATTTCGGCTATGCACACCCGCGGTTTTGAAGACTTTCTCACACAAAGTTTACATGTCACTGAGTTAGTCGCCGCCAACGTCGGAGAGCATGTTAGCCATACGCGTGAACTCGGTTTGATTGAACGCAGCTTTGTGAGCACGCTAAGCCATGCGCCTTTTTTACGCTCGATGTCGATGCTGGATGAGCGTGGGCGCATTGTGGTCAGTTCGAATCCGGCGAACGTGGGTAAGGTAATCGATACCAAAAATTATTTGCCCGCGGTGACTGATTGGCAAGAAATTCAGCGCATTGGTGCTCCGTGGTCCGGGCGAGATTTTGCCGATGGGCGAGCCTCTACTGCTCAAGAACCTGTTGAGGTAGATGCCGCTAGTTTTATTCCGGTGATTCACGGTTTAACGATAGGTGAGCGCCATGTAACGCTACTCATTGCGCTTAATTCTGATTACTTCATCAATCACATCGCGCAAAAATTAGATGCCAAAGAAGGCGAGGTCGAAGTGCTGCGCTTAGACGGTACTTTGCTGATGTCCACTGAGCTCTCGGAGCAACCCGGATCGATGCAGGAATATGTACAAAGTGAGTTGCATCTGAGTGAAATCGAATCGGGAAAGCTTGAAGAGAAACATCTGCATGGGGTGTCGAGCTTGGGTTCTTTCCGTGTTTCGCGCTTATATCCCTTTGTCGTGGTGACGCATCTTAATCGTGAATACGCATTGCGGCATTGGCGCACCGAGGCGGAAACATTGCTTGGGGTGATGGGACCAGCGTTGCTCGTGATTGTTGGCCTCGCAATTGCCTACTATCGTCGCCAACTACAATTGGTGGCGCAGCGACTTGATGCCGAGCGCTTGCAACGTATTAACGCCACCGTGTTTGATGTGAGTGCCGAGGCCATTATTATCACTGATCTTCATGCCAACATCATTTCAGTCAACGCAGCGTTTACGGCGATCACGGGCTACAGCGCCGAAGATGTATTAGGGAAAAATCCTCGCATGCTGGCCTCAGGCCAGCAAACCCCTGATTTTTATGAGCAGATGTGGCACGGTATTTTGCGCTGTGGTGTTTGGCAGGGAGAGCTAGTCAATCGTAATAAGAATGGTAACTTGTATGAAGCGCATAGCACGATCACCGCTTTTCGCGATGGCACTGGCGAGTTGCAGCATTTCATTGGCGTCATTAGCGACATCACTTTGCGCAAGCAGGTCGAGTCCGAATTAAGGCGTAGCAATGCCGACTTACATCGCTTTGCCGAGGTAACTGCGCATCACCTACAAGAACCAGCGCGCCGCATGGCCAGTTACGCCGAGAGATTGGCTAAGCAATTAGCGGGTCAAATTGATGATGTGGACACACTCAAATCGGTGGAATTTATTGGCAGCCAAGCACGGCGCTTGAAGATTTTATTGGGCGATATTGAACGCTACCTCGCGGCCGATCAAGTGCGTGGCAAGATCGAACTTGATGTGCGTAAAGTTTTGAATCGGGTATTGGATGATTTATCCGAGAAGATTGAGCAGGTGGGCGCGGTGGTGACCGTAGGTGAGCTTCCTTCAGTGGCGATTGATGCGCCTCGGCTGTTTGATTTATTTGAAGTTGCGATTGGCAATGCCTTGGTTTACGCCAAGCCAGTTCAAGATGGAGAGGCACTCCGCATCACCATTGAAGGTGAAGTTAAAGCGGGTAGAGTGCATTACCGAATTTTTGATAATGGTCAGGGGATTGAGCCGCAGTACCGCGAGCGGGTATTTAAAGTATTTGAACGACTCTCTTCCCGTGGCGAGGGCACCGGAGTAGGATTGGCCATTGTCCGGCGCATATCGGAAAATTCTGGCGGGTCGGCATGGATTGAGGAAGCACTGGGAGGCGGCTGTGCCGTGTGCGTTGATTTGCCGAATTCAGAAAAATAAATAACGAATTGAAAGTATTCCCATGAGCGTTAATAACTTTCACTACCAAGATAGGAGTCGAGTTTACCGTGCCTTGCTTTTGGGTATGGTGGCGCTTATTACCCTTCTGCTGGGCATTGAATTATGGTCTAGTCACAAAAGCGCAGTGAGCGAGGCCGGGCTGTCTACCCGTAATCTGACCGAGATGCTTGAGGTGCGCTTGCAGCATGTGCTGGCACGCACTGAAGCCATGCTAGAAGTGAATGCGCACGACATTCCTCATCAGCTGCTAAATCAAGCTTCTGTTTCAGCAAATAAAGAAAAAATCTCTCAGCAGATGGCGAAGCCGCTGCTCGAATTTCCTGATATTTCGGGTAGCTATATTTTTGATACTGGGGGTGATTTACTTTATACCTCTGATAAAACCGCCAAAGCCAGCAATGTGGCTGACCGCCCATTTTTTAAAAAACTGCGTGATGATGCGACGAATCAGCTTGTTTTTTCTGATGCCTTGATTGCCCGCACCACTGGTCGTTGGTCTATTGTCATTGCACGGGGCATTCGCGATGCTCAAGGTCGTTTTATCGGAGTCGCAACTGCATTGCTTGACTTGGGGCAAGAAGAAAAACAGTTGAAGTCCTTAGTGCTAGGCACTCAGGGCTCCGCACTGATTCGGCGAAGTGATACCACTAAGCTGGTGATCCGAGTGCCGTTTAAAGTAGAAGACATCAATAAGACATTGCCGTCACAAAATCCTGTGCACCAATTGATTGATTCGGGTGTTGGCTCGGGTACGGTTTTTTATAAGGCTACGCTGGACAATATTGAGCGTTTGGTCAGTTTTCGTAAGTTAGCGCGTTACCCGTTTTATGTGCAAGTGGGGTTTGCAAAAAGTGACTATCTGGCGAATTGGTACAAGCAAATATATTGGTCCATCGCGCTAGAGTTAGCGTTTGTCGCTTTTATGTGGTGGGGGCTGTTGCACTTGCTGAGTATCGAAAAGCGAGAAGGTGAGCTCGTTAAGCGCATGATTAAAAGCGAAGCGCGTTACAACACAATTTTTTCAGATGCGAAAGAACCGATGCTGTTGATTGATCACGCTTCAGGAATGATAGCCGAGGCTAATCACGCGGCTTATAACTATTACGGTTATGCCGAGGGAACATTGGAAGGCGTGCCGATCAGCGTAATTAATATCCTCTCTCAAGAAAAAATTGCCGCAGAGATGAGCCTAGCAAATCAAGAAGGTCGCTCACATTTTAATTTCAAGCACAGATTGTGGAGCGGCGAAATTCGCGATGTCGAAGTTCATTCAGGGCCGATTGAGGTGGAGGGGAAGCGCCTGCTGTATTCGATTATTCACGATGTTACCGAGCGCAAACAGCTGGAGCAGTCGCAAATAGATGATCGCCGTCATATGGCAGATATTTTATGGGGCACAGGGGTCGGTACTTGGGAGTGGAATGTACAAACCGGCGAGACTCGTTTTAATGAGCGCTGGGCCGAGCTCATTGGTTACACACTCGCTGAGTTAGCTCCTATCAGTATCAAAACTTGGATGAAATTCGCACATCCAGATGATTTGGCGGGTTCTACTGCCGCACTGGAAAAACACTTTAGAAGAGAGTCGCCGGCATATGAATGTGAGTCACGCATGCATCACAAAAATGGACATTGGATTTGGGTGTTAGATCGCGGCCGTGTGAATACTTGGACAGAAGATGGCCAGCCACTTTGGATGGCGGGAACCCATTTCGACATTACGCAGCGCAAAGAAGCGGAGATTGCGCTGGCAGAAAAAACGGCGGCGCTGTTGCACTCCAATTCAGAGCTAGAGCAATTCAGTTATAGCATCTCGCATGATATGCGTCAGCCGCTGCGCATGATCTCCAGCTATTTAAAGCTACTTGAAATGGGTTTGGGGAGTGGCTTAGACGCTGAGCAACGTAGCTATTTTAATTATGCTATCGAGGGCGCTAAGCGCATGGACAGCATGATGCTGGGCTTGCTTGAATACTCTCGTGTTGGCCGCAAGGGTGAGCCTCAAGTCATGATGGATTGCCGTAATATTTTGAATGAAGCTTTGCTATTTTTGCAGCCGGCGATTAACGAGGCGCAAGCTGAAGTAAGAGTTGAAGGCGATTGGCCCAATGCGGTAGTGAGTCCAGATGAGATGTTGCGTCTTATGCAAAATCTTATTTCAAACGCGCTTAAATTTAGGGTGGCCGGCCGTCGCCCTGAAGTGGTTTTGCGCAGCGAAATAAACAGTGATGTTTGGCGAGTGAGCGTGAGCGATAACGGTATTGGCATACCACCCGAGCAAATAGGCCGGCTGTTCCAAGTATTTCAGCGCTTACAAAGCCAAGCCGCGTATGAGGGTACCGGAATTGGCTTGGCACTGTGCCGGAAAATTGTAGAGCATCACGGCGGAAAAATATGGGCAGAGTCAGAGGGTGAAGGCAAAGGAACTCGCTTTGTTTTTGAAATACGATTGACGCCTGATGCAAGTGTGGCGGTGAGTGATAAATGAGTAAAACAATAACCAATTCAACCCCTGCTAAGGCTGGCACGGTTGTCCTGGCTTTGCGCCCGTGGCTGCTGTTAGCAGCAGGGCTGTTGGTCAGCGTGCTGCTCAGCTTGGAAGTAAAAAAGATTATCGAGGAAGAAGCGATACATCAGTTCGCTTTTGCCAGCGATCAAATTACCTTGAAGGTGCAAGAGCGTTTGGCCGCCTATGCGCTCACCCTGAAAGGTGGCGCAGGACTTTTTGCTGCATCCAAGAGCGTGGAGAGGAATGAATGGCGTGACTACGTGAAAGGCTTGCGGGTGGAAGAAAGTGTGCCTGGTGTGCAGGGCATTGGTTTTTCATTGTTGATTCCTGCTGAGAAATTATCCGAACATATTGCGAGTGTGCGTAAACAAGGTTTTCCAGATTACACCGTGCGCCCAGAGGGGGCTCGCGGGGTTTATAGCGCCATTATTTATTTGGAACCTTTTCGTGATCGCAATTTACGCGCCTTTGGCTTTGATATGTTTTCAGAGGCCACGCGACGTGCCGCGATGGAGCAGGCGCGCGATAGTGGAGAGGTGGCACTCTCGGGTAAAGTTAAATTGGTGCAAGAAACCAACAAAGGAGTGCAGGCGGGCACCTTGATGTATGTGCCGGTTTATCGAAATGGTGCCAAAACGGAATCGGTTGAGCAAAGGCGCGCAGCACTGATTGGTTGGAGCTACAGCCCTTACCGTATGAATGACTTAATGATTGGCGTGCTGTCAGGTATGCAGCAAAGAGATCAGCATAATATTGAGTTGCATATTTATGATGGGGTACAAACATCGGCGCCTGATTTATTGTTTAGCAGCGACGAAGAACATCAAGTGAACCGCACCTTATTCGAGCAGCAGCGTAGCGTGAAATTTGGTGGGCGCCACTGGACCTTGGTGTTTGACCATAAAAATCCGAGTGCCACTTTAAACTATAGCTATGCTTGGGCAAGTTTATTGGCAGGCTTTGCGCTGAGTGGTTTGATATTTTGGTTGCGCGTTACCATCATTAATACTCGATCAAAAGCGATTAGTCTCGCCGAGGGGTTGACGGAGAAATTACGCCGTAGCAATGCTGATTTGCAGCGTTTTTCAGAGGTGACGGCGCATCATTTGCAAGAGCCGGCGCGACGCATTGCCAGTTATTCGGATCGTCTGCGCATGCAGCTTGATGAAAAAATTAAGGATGAGGATGCCGAGCAGTCGCTGATCTTTATTCGTCAGGAAGCCCGCCGTCAACAAAATTTGTTGCGTGACACTGAGCGATATTTGGCGGCAGATCAGCCGCGCGGCAAAGTCGAACGTATTGATGCCAACACGGTGGTGGATGCAGTTTTAAGAAAACTTAAATCACGAATAGATGCCGCCAGTGTAGAAATTACCGTGGCAAAGCTGCCTTCTGCCTATATTGATGCTAATCGCCTGAGTGACTTATTTGAAGTAGCGATTGATAATGCGCTGGTTCACGGCAAGGAGCGTTCGCCTTTAATCATCAATATTGTGGGCGAGCCAGTAGGCAACTTTGTGCGTTATAGCGTGAGCGATAATGGACCCGGAATAGAGGCGCAATATCGAGAGCGAGTGTTTAGAGTTTTTGAGCGCTTGAGCACAATGGGCGATGGAACAGGTATTGGTTTGGCGATTGTGCGCCGAATTGTGGAGAGCTGTGGCGGGCGTGTCTGGATAGAGGAGTCACCGCAAGGCGGCTGCCGTATCCTATTTGAATTACCCACCAAGGAGTTGTAATGAGTGATAAAAAATTTGTGATTCTGCTGGCGGAAGATGAGGTGGCAGATGCTCATTTAGTAAAAGCGGCGTTGAGAGAAAATAAGATCATCGCTGATTTACACCATGTGCTTGATGGTAGAGAAGCGCTGGAGTATTTGCAACGAAAAGCCCCTCGCTTTGAGAATGCGGCACGTCCTAATTTAATTTTGCTTGATCTGAATATGCCGCGCATGGATGGGCGAGAGTTTTTGGATGCGATTAAACACGAGCCAGAGCTACGGGATATTCCAGTGGTGGTGCTGACGACTTCTGAGGTAGAGCGTGACGTGGTTTCCTCTTACGATCTGGGGGCAGCTGGCTACATCACCAAACCGATTGATGTGGTCGAGTTTATGGCCGCGATCCGCGATTTGACTGAGTATTGGATCGATTTAGTAAGGCTACCGGCGTCGCATATTAAGTGAGTAAATGATGGGAAAAAATAGAATCATGCGTGCGTTGATTGTGGAAGATAAGCCGGAAGACGCGCATCTTTTGCAGTCGGCATTGCAAATAAGTGGCTTCGCGCTGGAGTTAAGCACGGTCAGCGATGGCCTTGAGGCCCTCGCTTTTTTACGGCAAGAGGGTGAGTTTATCAACGCGCATCGCCCCGATTTAATTTTGCTGGACTTGCTGTTGCCGGGCATGAGTGGCTTTGAGGTTTTAGCGGCGCTAAAAGCAGATAAGGCTTTGTGCGGTATTCCTGTGGTGGCGATTTCACCTTCGACGATTAATGAAGATGTGCTCGCGGCTTATCAAGGCGGCGTTGCGGGCTATCTCGTTAAGCCTGCTGATGCAGATCAATTCGTCGCAACCATCCACAAGCTCTGCCAATACTGGTTCAACGTGGTCAAGCTACCTGAAAGCGCGGTGTAGCCTTGCCTAATAAATTAGCACATGAAGTCAAAATTTTGGCGGTGGAAGATGATCCTGGTGACTATGGATTGATCCGCGTTTATTTGCGTCTCTCAGGTTACGGTTTAGATTTAGATAACGATACGGTTACTTGGGCGACCAATATGCAAGAGGTGGGTAAATACGCCGAACGTTTTACGCCGGACGTCATTTTGCTGGATTTAAACCTGCCTGATTCTTCTGGCATTGAGACAGTAAAGGCGGTGCGCAAATTATTGCCCGGTGTGCCGATCATTGTGCTGTCCGGCAATGACGATAAACAGCTTGCCATTGCTGCTTTGGAAAATGGTGCGCAAGATTATTTGGTCAAAGGCCATTACGAGCACGATGCGATGGGTAAGGCCATTAGTCATACCTTGGTGCGTGGCAAGTTAGAGGCGCGTTTACGCCTGTTTGAATTTGCGCTTAACTCGGCCGCAAACGCCATCGTAATTACGGATAAAGATAATCATATCGAATGGGCTAACCCGGCCTTTACGCAGCTCACGGGCTATCCATTGGATGAGGCGTTGGGTCATAAGCCAAGTGAACTCGTTAAATCGGGCAAGCAGGATTCACCATTTTATAAAAATCTGTGGGACACCATTTTGTCTGGTTGTCATTGGCAAGGTGAATTGATCAATAAGCGTAAAGATGGCAGCTTGTATCACGAAGAGTTGTCGATAGCACCGGTGCGCAATCAACGTGGCGAGATCATGAATTATGTGGCGATCAAACAGGATGTGTCAGAGCGCAAAAAGGCTGAAGAGGAAGTTCGTCTTTTGGCCTTTTATGACCCGCTTACACACTTGCCGAATCGACGTTTACTGAATGATCGACTGACTCACTTCATAGCGGCCAGCAAGCGGAGTGGGCTTTATGGCGCGTTACTATTCCTTGATTTGGATAACTTTAAACCATTGAATGATGTGTACGGCCATGCGGTAGGCGACTTGCTACTGATTGAGGCTTCATCGCGATTGACAAATTGTGTGCGAGAAATTGACACCGTGGCGCGCTTTGGGGGCGATGAATTTGTGGTGATGTTAAGTGATTTGAATGAAGATAAATCATTAGCAGCTGAGCAAGCCAGCTCGGTAGCAGAGAAAATTTTGAGCACCTTATCCGAACCCTATTTGCTGATTGTTAAAAAAGAAGGTTCGCCAGATACAGTTGTTGAGCATCGTTGCACCGCAAGCATTGGCGTGACTTTATTTAATAATCAGAATGCCACGCAAGATGAGTTGATGAAATTGGCCGATCTCGCGATGTATCAAGCTAAAGAAGCGGGGCGTAATCGCGTTTTGTTTTACAGCGCAGATCAGTAGGGCTGGTTTTGTAGGGTGTGTTGCAGCTTTACTGCAAGCGTTGGACTGAAGTCCGACCCACGAGAGGCGGAGAGGTTTTGTAGGTTGAACTTGAGCGTGTGTTGTTAGAGCTTTAGCTCTGTACAACCACGGCCTACCCTTTGCGGGTGCAGCTCAACAGTAGGCGTCGGGTTAAAACCCGACCTACGAAAACAGCAGGTTTGCTTTGGTTCTTGTAGCTTGTGGCCCAGCCCAACAGCTGACCTCGGACTAAACCCCGAGCTACAACCGTTCCTTCTAGCTTTAGCGCAACGACTTTCGCTCTGCTTTCTGCCCCGATGTTTGGCAAGCATGGCGGTAGCTAACGAGCGTTTTTTGCGCCAGCCCTAATACGCTATCGTAGGCATATTTTCCGGTCGCATCTTGCGCTCCCGCTTCAACGCCCGTCATCAACTCAATACCTTCGCTGACTTTTTCTGCCGTGTAAACGTGAAATAAACCTTGTGCTACTGCGTCGATCACTTTCTGATTTAGCATTAAATGACGGCGGTTTCGGTACGGTATCAAAACTCCTTGTTGGCCATTTAATCCCGCGGTTTCACACACTTTAAAATGGCCTTCAATTTTTTCGTTCAGTCCGCCGATGGGTAATATTTCGCCATGTTGGTTGAGCGCACCAGTGACGGCGATGCCTTGCTTGAGTGGCAAGCCAGACAGGGACGAAAGCAAAGCATAAAGCTCAGCACATGAAGCTGAATCGCCTTCGACGCCGCTGTATTCTTGTTCAAACACCAGTGAGGCGTTGAGTGCAAGCGGGGCGATATGCGAAAACAAAGCCGAAAGATGGTTGTGCAAAATGAGCACACCTTTGTCGTGAATTGGCCCAGACATTTCCACTTCCCGCGCAATATTCACCAAGCCATCGTCACCCGCAAAAGTACGTGCAGAGAGCCGCCCTGGAAAGCCAAAACGGTAGTCGCCGAGATCAACCACGCTGAGCGCATTGATCTGCCCAACTTCTTCGCCTTCAACGGTGATGAGTAAATCACCTTCGGCAATGGCTTCTTGTAAGCGTTGGTCGGGATAGTCATGGCGCAGGTCGCGTGCTTCCAAGGCAGCGATCACATCGCCAGTTTCAACCAACTGAGCGCCTCGTGCCCGACATAAGGCAGCGCTTTCCATGACCAGTGCTTCGCTATGAGCGAAGACTGCGCTCTGGCGGGATTGATCATCCACTTCGCGGTGGCCTTCTTCAAGCAATCGTGCGACGGCTACGGCGGAGAAGTGGGGTAGACCTAAGCGACGGCAAGTGTGGGCCACAAAGATGGCGAAGTTTTTGCGAGTTTCGGCGTTGGCCATAAAGCTTTCGGCGAAATCGACTTTCACGCGGAAGCTTCGCGTGAATTCAGGATCACCTTCTTGTAGTTCGTAAAATTGTTCACGCGAGCCCACGAGAATAATTTTGACCGCGACATCGACGGCTTCTGGCTCAAGCGAAACGGCTGAGATAGAGGAGAAAGTGGTGCCCGGCTCTTCAATCTGTAAGCGACCACTACGCAAGAAGCGGCGGAGTTTTTCCCACACCAGTGGATCGGCAAATAGGTCGCGCAGATGCAGCATGAGAAAGCCTCCGTGCGCTTTGAGTAGGCCGCCGGCGCGGATGCGACTGAAGTCGGTGACCAGCACATCGTTTTCTGATTGGTATTCGATATTGCCAAAAAGTGCACGGAACAGGGGGTTGTCTTCGACGATTACCGGTGCGCCAGTGAGCTCTGAATTGTCCACAATCAAATTCACGCGGTAGCGTGACAAGACAGAATTGAGCGCCTCTAGTCGTAGGTCATCCTCGGTGTCGGAAATCTTAAATAGCTCGATGTGCTCGAGTACGTCATGCGCGACATGCTCGAGGTAGGCATTGAGCTTGGTAGAGTCCTTGATTTGTTTTTTTAGCCCGACGCGAATGGTTTGCAATTCATGGTCGAGCAGTGGCTTCACTACTTGGCGCCGCAAGGAGGCGAGCGCTTCATTCATCAGTCGTTCCATCGGGCGTGTTTTGTCGAAGTAACGTGTGATCTCGGTGCGCAACTCTTGCTCGGCTTGCTCAATTTCAGCACGGCGTTCTTTGGGTAGTACGACCACTTCATCTTCGGTGAGTGAGTGGCCTTTTTCGTTAAGCAGGGTGAACACGAGGCGAGTTCCGTCGCGGCGCAAGGTGAAGTTGCGCACTTCACTAAAGGCTTCTAGCTCAGCGTAATTTTTAGCTTCTTCAATTTTGTAGGTTTTTTCGATGCGCTCACCTTCTGCTTTGAAGTCTTGGCTATCTAAGTGCAAAGGAATTTCAGTTTGCAGGGATTTGCACATGGCTGACATCAGTTCGCGCAGTTGCTTGCCTTGTCCAGCGGGAAGACGCAGTGCTTGTGGCTTCTCTGGCGCGCTGAAGTTATGCAGATAACATAGGTCGGGCGGCACGATGCGGGTGGCTGCGCTGGCCTGCATGGCTTGCTTGAGCAGTGAGCTACGACCGGTGCCGATTTCGCCTAAGACAAATAAATTGTAATCAGGCTGATCCATGCTGAGGCCAAAGTGGGCGGCTTTTTCGGCTCGTTCTTGGCCGATCCACGGTAATTCGCAATCGACCAGCTCAGACGTGTCTTGAAAGCCGAGTGACTCTGGCGAGATGGTGAGACGCAGTTCGGAGGGGTCAAGTTTTTTGATGGGCATAGTTTTTAATTTTTTGGAAATTGATTTTAGCCACTGATTTACACAGATGTTCACAGATGAAGTTTGGTGCTAGACGTCGAGTATGCCGCATCTGCTGTTTTATCTGTGTTAATCCGTGTTCATCTGTGGCTAGATTGCATGTGTCGATTATGGCACTGAGCGCCGGATTGTTCCACGCTTAAGGAACCCTGATTGAGTGGTTTTTATCTGCTCGATTCGGTAAGCTACGCGCTTTCCAAAAAACAGTAGGCGAAATCAAAATGGTACAAGGTCAATATGTAATGTCGATGCTCCGCGTGAGCAAGATCGTTCCCCCTAAGCGTCAAATCATCAAAGACATTTCTCTAAGCTTCTTTCCCGGCGCCAAAATCGGCCTGCTCGGTCTGAACGGTTCAGGTAAATCGACTGTGCTACGTATCATGGCGAAGCAAGACACTGAATACGACGGCGAGGTGCAACATCTCCCCAATATTCGCATTGGTTACTTAGAGCAAGAGCCGAAACTTGATCCCGCTAAAACGGTGCGCCAAGAAGTTGAGTCAGCTTTAGGCGAAGTAATGGAAGCGCAAGCCAAGTTGGACGCGGTATATGCGGCGTATGCCGAAGAAGATGCTGACTTTGATGCGCTCGCTGCAGAACAAGCGCGTTTGGAAAATATTATCGCTGCTTCAGGTTCGGATGCTTCGCATCAAATGGAAATTGCTGCTGATGCGCTGCGCTTGCCGGAGTGGGATGCGGTGATTAAAAATCTTTCTGGTGGTGAAAAGCGTCGCGTGGCGCTGTGCAAATTGCTACTCGAAAAACCGGACATGCTGTTGCTGGACGAACCAACCAACCACTTGGATGCTGAATCAGTGGAGTGGCTAGAACAATTCCTAGTGCGCTTCCCCGGCACCGTGGTCGCCGTCACCCATGATCGTTACTTCCTCGACAACGCCGCCGAATGGATTTTGGAACTAGACCGTGGTCACGGCATTCCTTGGAAGGGCAACTACTCAAGCTGGCTGGAGCAGAAGGGCGAGCGCTTAGCCACTGAGCAGAAGCAACTCGACGCGCATTCAAAAGCGATGAAGCAAGAGTTGGAGTGGGTGCGTCAAAATCCAAAAGCGCGTCAGGCAAAGTCTAAGGCGCGTATTGCACGCTTTGAAGAGTTAAATTCACAAGAGCACCAAGCTCGAAACGAAACACAGGAAATTTTTATTCCTGTGGGCGAACGTCTAGGTAACGAAGTGATCGAGTTTGAAGGTGTGAGCAAAGCCTATGGCGAGCGCCTGCTGATTGATAACTTGAGTTTTAAAGTTCCGCCCGGCGCGATTGTCGGCATCATCGGTCCTAACGGGGCGGGTAAATCCACCTTGTTCCGCATGATCACCGGCAAGGAACAACCTGATAGCGGCACGGTAAAAATTGGCCAGACGGTGAAGATTGCGCACGTGGATCAAGCGCGTGATTCGTTGGAGAGCGAGAAGACCGTATTCGATGCTATCTCCGGTGGCAACGATATTTTGACCGTGGGCAAATACGAAACACCAGCGCGTGCCTACATTGGTCGCTTCAACTTCAAGGGCGCAGACCAAGCCAAAATTGTGGGTCAACTTTCAGGTGGAGAGCGTGGCCGTTTGCATTTGGCGCAGACACTCATTGCTGGCGGCAATGTATTGCTATTGGACGAACCCTCTAACGACCTTGATGTGGAAACTTTGCGTGCCTTGGAAGACGCATTGTTAGAGTTTGCGGGCTGCGTGGCGGTGATCTCACACGATCGCTGGTTTCTCGACCGTATCGCTACACACATCCTTGCTTGCGAAGGCGATTCTAAATGGACGTTCTTTGACGGCAACTATCAAGAGTATGAAGCGGACAAGAAGAAGCGTTTGGGTGAAGAGGGCGCGAAGCCGAAGCGGATTCGGTATAAGCCGATTAGTCGGTGAGTATGATTCGATTCAGCAAAGCACTTCGGGCTTGGGGCACCGCTGAATTTGAGGCTGAAATCAAATATGAAATTTTGCAGTTAGCGCACGATCAACTTCCCTTGCACCAAGCTTTAAGCATGGGAAGTGATGTCGTGAACACGCCGATTACTCCTATTGTTCAAGTTGTGTCAGATTTGGGTGTGCTACTGCGAATTCGTGTGGGGATTATGTTTCAAAGTGTGATTGCGGGTTGTAGTTGCGCAGAAGACCCCGCAACCACTAGCGAAAACAGTGAATACTGCGAGCTGCAATTTGATGTCGATAAAATTTCAGGCATCGCGACGGTTGTTTTGCTTTAGTTAACCAGCCTTTACCTATTTCTCTTATGTCAGATCATTCATCTCCGCCCTCTGAGTTAAGGCAGGCTGCACTGTACTGGCTGATTGAGTGCGATGCGGTGCAGAAGGCGGCGAGTGTGCGCCGTTTGGCTAAAGACTGGGTGGGTAATGAGCGCGGGTTGGATGCCGATGCGATATTGACTGAGCTGCAAGGCATCCCCGGCCATCCTGCCAAGCCCGAATTGGTTTCTCCTCTTGATGTAAAACGCCGTGCGATGAACACCGCCGAAGGTCGCGCGGCGATGATTCACGCGCTGGTGCATATCGAATTTAATGCCATCAATTTGGCGCTCGATGCGCTGTGGCGATTCCCCAATATGCCACGCGAGTATTACCTTGATTGGTTAAAGGTAGCAGATGAAGAGGCTTTGCACTTTCAGCTCCTGACTGAGCATCTCAAGAAGCGTGGTTATGAGTATGGTGATTTTTCTGCACACAACGGCTTGTGGGATATGGCGGTGAGAACGCAGCATGATGTGTTAGCACGTATGGCATTGCTACCTCGAACGATGGAAGCGCGAGGGCTGGATGTGGTCCCGGGGATGAGTGCCAAGCTGGTGCAAGCAGGGGATAAAGAGATCGGGCCTATTTTGGACATCATCCTGCGCGATGAGATTGGGCATGTCGCCATCGGTAATCGCTGGTTTAACTTTCTGTGCGAGCAGCGCGGGTTGGAACCGCGTGCTAACTATTTCCAGCTACTCACTGAATATAATTCGCTGCCTAAGCGCGGCCCGTTTAATTTGGAGGCACGTCGTGCGGCAGGTTTCAGCGACCAAGAAATGGATAAACTCGGCCTGCGTTAAAGAGATTGGAGTGCGATTCGCATGGAAATGAAGAAAGTTAATTCGGGCAAATTGCGCGCCATTGGCTACGATGCGCGCGCTCGACTGTTGCAAGTGCAGCTTGATGACGGCAGCACGTTGCAATACAGCGGTGTGGGTGAAGATGTGTGGCGGCGATTAAGTAGTTCGGGCGCAGCGTGGAGTTATTATCGCGACAATATCGAGGAGGAGCTTTCCTCTAAGCGCATATCAAGTAGTGCACCAGCAGCGACTAATCCGCTTGATGAGTTATTTCGTAAACCTTAAGTTCTTCACTTTCAAACTGAAGCATGGATTTCTCAATAGACATTAAAGAAAAAAGCGGTGTTCGTTCACTTCACTTCGATGGTCGCTGGATGCAAGGCGCGATGAGAGTTGCACAGCCTTGGGACTTAGAGCTGGAATACACTCAACTGATGATGGCGAGCTTGCTGTTGCGCGATGACGTCAACTTTCCGCGCAATGTGCTGATGGTTGGCCTTGGCGCGGGCTCGCTAACAAAATTTCTCTATCGCTACTTTCCCTTCGCTCAGTTGACGGTTGTAGAAATTGATGAGCGTGTGCTTGTTACGGCGAGTGAGCATTTTGTTTTGCCGGAGGATCCTCGGCGTTTGCAAATTGTTATTGGCGACGGCGTTGAATATATGAAAAATACTGCTCAAACA
>JBAXEJ010000043.1:0-21104 GCA_037140475.1 Gallionellaceae bacterium | reverse complement strand
AAAAAAAATATAAAAAATAGTTATTTTAGGATTAGGAGCCTCAAGATGAAATCCGTAGCCCATTCGCTCACCATTAAAACAAAGCTGTCGCTCGTTATTCTTATTGTGATGGCCGGTTTGCTCATCCTCTCTGCTTTTGCGCTGTACACCGAGAAAACCTCTCTGCTTGAAGACCGACAAGTTAAAACCCGCCATTTGGTCGAGTCTGCGCATACCGTTTTGAGCCACTTTTACGATCAACAAACAAAAGGTGTGTTGACTGAAGAGCAAGCCAAGGCAGCCGCGATGGGGGTGATCAAAGCGTTGCGCTATCAAGAAAAAGAATATTTCTGGATCAACGACATGACGCCTCGTGTCGTAATGCACCCGATGAAACCAGAGTTGGATGGTAAAGATGTCAGCGAGGCAAAAGATCCGACAGGTAAAAAACTATTCGTTGAATTTGTCGAGGTGGTTAAAAAAGACGGTGCTGGCTTTGTGGCGTACATGTGGCCCAAGCCCGGTTTCGATAAACCAGTGCAAAAAATTTCTTACGTGAAAGGATTTGCGCCATGGGGCTGGGTGGTTGGGTCTGGCATTTATATCGACGATATCGAAACGATTTTCTGGAACACCACGCGTTGGATGATTGGCATTATTGTCGTGCTCTCCCTCATCGTATTTGTAATGTTACAGATTATTATTCGAAGCATTACGCGCCCGCTATCTGATATTCAAAATGCAATTAGGCGTATTCAAACGTCAAAAGATTTGTCGCAACGGGTAGCTATCACGCGTCATGACGAGATTGGCGACATTGGCGATTCCTTTAACCAAATGGTCGAGAGTTTTCAGCAAATTATTCATCGTGTCATTGAGGGCGTTATTGAAGTGCAAAAAAGCTCTTCACAGTTGTATCAGTCATCTAATCGTGTTTCTGAAAGTTCACAAAAGCAAAGCGATGCTGCTGCTTCAATGGCAGCGGCTACGGAAGAGATGTTAACCAGCATCGAGCACGTCGCTGAAAATTCGCGTCATACCTACAACATTGCGAATCAATCGGGAGAGCTTTCCTCGCAAGGTGAACGCGCCGCGAGCGATACCGCCGTGGAAATGAGCAAAATTGCCGATGCAGTCAATCTCTCTTCAGTGTCGATCACGCAGCTGGGAGAAGAGTCGAAGCAAATTTCAGACATTGTTAAGACCATCAAGGAAATTGCCGACCAAACTAACTTGTTGGCACTTAATGCCGCGATTGAGGCGGCGCGTGCTGGCGAGCAGGGGCGTGGCTTCGCGGTGGTGGCGGACGAAGTGCGTAAATTAGCCGAGCGTACGAGCAAATCGACGGTTGAAATCACCAGCATGATTGAGAAGATTCAATCTGAAACAAATGATGCCGTTGCAGGGATGCAAGAAGGCACCGCGCGCGTTAAGGGCGGCGTGGAAATGGCAGAGCAGGCGGGACGTTCAATGGCGGATATTCGTGCTGGGGCGCAAAAAGTATTGTCTTCTGTTAATGAAATTACGACTGCACTTAGTGAGCAAAGTAGCGCGGGAGGACAGGTTGCGCAAGGTGTTGAGCAGATCGCTCAAATGGCTGATGAGAACGCCACCGCAGTGAATGAAATTGCGGTGACCGCCGAGCGCCTAGCGCATTTGGCCGATAGCTTGACCGAGGCAGTGACGCAATTTAAGGCTTAGTAGGAAATGTTTTTTAGTACCTCTCCCTTTTGGGGGAGAGGTAGGGTTTCAGGCCGTGCGGTTAGCTGCAATTTCAGCGAGCTGTAGCAAAGCTTTTTTGTAGGGCGAATTAGGGAAGCACGTGAGCTCTTTGCTGGCCAAATCCGCTTCGCGCTGTGCTTGTTGGCGGGTGTAATCTAGTGCCCCTGTTTGCTGAACAATCTGTAGAACTTCATCGAAACGATTAATGTCGCCTTGCTCAATCGCCTCGCGAATCACTTGAGCCTGCGCTGACGTACCGTGGCTCATGGCGTAGATGAGCGGCAAAGTAGGTTTGCCTTCCGCTAGATCATCCCCTAGGTTTTTACCAATTTCTTTGGCATCGCCGGAGTAATCCAGCACGTCATCAATTAATTGAAACGCAGTGCCTAAGTGCATGCCAAATTTTGCAGCAGCTTCTTCGATTGCAGGCTCTTGCTTGCCGAGAATGGCGCCGAGACGCATTGCTGCCTCAAACAGTTTTGCGGTTTTGCGGTGAATTACGCCGAGATAGTTTTCGACATCGACATCGGCATTATTGCAGTTGAGAAGCTGCAACACTTCGCCCTCGGCAATCACATTGGTCGCATCGGCTAATGTTTGCATGATGCGCATATCGTTCGCCTCCACCATCATCTGGAAGGCGCGCGAATATAAAAAGTCACCTACCAGCACGCTGGCAGCGTTACCAAACATCGCATTAGCGGTTTCGCGGCCACGACGTAATTCAGACTCATCCACTACGTCGTCATGCAGCAAGGTGGCGGTATGAATAAACTCAACCACGGCGGCCAAATCAAAATGATGCTTGCCAGTATAGTTGAAGGCTTGTGCTGAGAGAATCACCAGCGTTGGACGCAAGCGTTTGCCACCACTGCTGATAATGTATTCGCCAACTTGGCTGACCAACACGACGTCGGAATGCAGACGGTCGCGAATGACTTGGTCCACAGCAGCCATATCAGCCGCGATCAATTGATTAAGATTTTCGAGTGACACGGGCAATTCCCAAATTTGTAATAGCAAGATGGCGCGTTAACCACGCTCTTTTTGAGGCACGCATTGTCGCACAAAATTTAGTCATGCGATTTACTGCGGTGCCAAGAATACATTCCGATCATGATGCCAACTAAGCTAAGTGCCTCGACATAGTGGGCGGGCGCTAATTTGTCTAATGGCAATAACAGGCTAATCAAGACAGGCGTTAGGCCGCCAAAAATGGCGTAAGCTACATTGTAAGAGAATGACAAGCCAGAAAAACGCACCACCGCTGGAAACGCTTTGACCGCCATGCTGGGCACAATGCCAATTACACCGACAAAAAATCCGCACAGCGCATACAGTGCATTGATGTTTTCAGGCGCCACGGCCATCTGTTGATAGAACAATGCAGAGGTTAGCCCTAACATGGCGCATCCCACCATCAACATTCGTCCTGCTCCAAATCGATCGGCCGCTGCGCCAAAAGTGATACAGCCGATACTTAAAAATAAAGTCGCAAGGCTATTGGCTTGCAAAGCCACTGCAGCAGGGATGGCGTAAAGCTTTTGAATCAGCGTGGGGGTCATCAAAATCATCACCACAATTGCCGCCGATAACAGCCAAGTGAGCAACATGGTGAGAATAATCGCCGGGCGATGTTCACGAATGACTTTGCGGAGCGGCAATTCGTTTGCCAACTCTTGATTGGTCTGCATCTCTTTAAACACAGGTGTTTCGTGCAGCCATTGCCGTAGCCACACTGACACTAGCCCAAATACTCCGCCAATAATGAACGGCAAGCGCCAGCCCTCAGCCAGCACTTCGGCAGGAGAATAAATTTTGTTGATTGACATGGCCACAAGTGAACCAAGCAAGATGCCACCGGTGAGGCCTGCGGTCAGCATGCCGCAGGCAAACCCCACATGACGCGCCGGCACATGTTCTGAAACAAAGACCCACGCACCTGGAACTTCGCCGCCAATCGCCGCACCTTGCAAGACGCGTAACGCCAGCAATAATAAGGGAGCCCAGATGCCAATGCTGGCGTAGGTGGGGAGTAAGCCAATTGCTAATGTCGGGATCGACATTAAAAAAATGCTCAGCATGAACATTTTTTTACGGCCGAGTAGGTCGCCAAAGTGCGCCATCACAATGCCGCCAAGTGGCCGAGCTAAATATCCTGCGGCAAAAATACCAAAGGTTTGCACTTGGCGTAACCAGTCCGGCATATCAGGCGGAAAAAAAAGTTGGCCTATGACGACTGCAAAAAACACGAAGATGATGAAGTCGTAAAACTCTAACGCGCCGCCAAGTGCGGCCAGTAGCAGGGTTTTATAGTCTTGGCGCGAAAGAGTCTGCATGCAGCAACCTTCAAAATTTAATTGGGTGGCGATTGTATCTTGAAGAATATTGGCTGCTCTATGTCGTCGCGAAGAGTTTTGCTTGAGAAATGCCAAAGCCTATGTATAATGGCGCCGCTTCAAAGCATGCCGATTTAGCTCAGTTGGTAGAGCAACCGCCTTGTAAGCGGTAGGTCATCAGTTCGAATCCGATAATCGGCACCAAATAAATAAAGACTTGCAGTGATGCAGGTCTTTTTTATTATCCGCCCTTTACATAGGGGGAAAATGGGCACTTGGGACATTTCTTCACCTATCGGTACTAGACCTTTTTGCATATTTTCACAGCAGAGGAATAAGTGTAGGATTTGATACAAAGAATATATCCAAATACTCGGCTTCATCTAACCTCTCGTAGAGAAAGGTTGTTGCTTGAAATCTCTGACATCTAGTAAATCGGTTAAAACGGTGATATTCGCCTTCGGCATTGCTTCCTTTATTCTGGGATCTGCTGCAATCGCAGGGTTTGGCTATACCGTGGTATTGGCAAAGCGTGTGGCCAATGGGATAACTCACTCAGATAACTATAACAATGCAAAGGAAGCGGTCGCTGAAGAAGAGTCTCTCGAGCGAAAATACCGATTAGAACCGAGCAAAGAGGTTCGAAGTAAATATGATGCGGCGAGTGCTCGTTTGAATCGCTATTTATTTGAAATAGCACTCACAGGTGAACCCTCCGACAAGCAGTTAAGTGATGAGGTAATGTTCAATCACTC
The DNA here is from genome assembly GCA_037140475.1 of Gallionellaceae bacterium. GTDB lineage: Bacteria > Pseudomonadota > Gammaproteobacteria > Burkholderiales > Gallionellaceae > PALSA-1006. The sequence continues at coordinate 16,309 of JBAXEJ010000043.1, read as the reverse complement.
TATTTATTTACAAGCATCTACTCGTATGTTTGAAGCCGTAGATAGTGCAAATTGGAAACTGGTTCAAACTATTGATACCTTTGAGGTTGACCCGTCATTTGAAAAAATTGTGACGCAGATTGATCGTGCAGCGGGGTTGCATCGAAGTAAATCACTGGAAAGTGTTTCCGCATATCTCAGAATACAGTCTTTGCTATTTGGTGGCTTAATTGCAACTGTCGCCATTATCTTGCTGATGTTGCTGGGTTTTGCTTGGATGTTTATTCGTGAGGAAAAGCTCGTAAGAAGCGCCAACGAAAATGAATACCTATCTCAACACGATCCACTCACAGAGTTACCTAATCGTTTATTATTTACACGGTTCTCAGAAAAAGTATTGAAAGAGAAAAAAGGTAACTCACTGGTTGCTGTATTGCTACTTGACCTTGATCGGTTCAAGGAGATCAACGATACCTATGGCCATCATATTGGCGATGAACTTCTTCGACAAGTCGCATCCCGACTTGCAGCGCAAATTAATCCATCTCAGATGTTGGCGCGACTTAGTGGGGATGAGTTTGCAGTTATTTTGCCAGAGCTAAAAGATCGCGCTATCGCTACTCAGCTTGCCACAAATATTGTTAGCGTCATTAAAGAGAGTTTTAACATCTCTGATATAGATATTTCAATTGGAGTCAGCGTTGGAATTAGCTATGCACCTGAGCATGGGGCAGTAATTTCAGAACTATTAAAAGCGTCTGACTCAGCCATGTATACCGCAAAAAAAACTCGTGCCGGCTACGCAATATACAACCGAAATTAATTTCGCCTTGCCCTTTAGTCTCACACGCAAAATCATTAGGGATGATCGGCAGTCATTCAAAATACCCTAGCTAAGCTAATTTAGGGGCAAAAAGAGTCAAGGTTCCTGCTGATATTACATTCAGCCTCAAGCCAATCTTCGAGTTCTTAGTTTGGGGCGAAGCCACGTTTTTCAGCAATGAAATATGCGGCTATTGAGATCATCTGAATTCTCTTCGCATAGTCATCATGTACTGAAGTAGAAAGCGAGTTACATGAAGATTCATTTTCTTTATGCTCGTTCGACATATTACCCCCCCCCATTACAATGATCGATGTCCGACTTGATTTTTTATATCGTAGGCAAAAAGAGCACTCAAATTATTTTTTCATAAAAACTAATTTTTTTGGCAGATTAATCCTACTCCTTTCATGAGGTGATTCAAAGGCGATGGCGAGGTCTTATGTCTCTTCTGTCTCTTCGTTAAATAAGGGGCATCGCATTGATTGAAAGCCTTAGTAGGTATTGGGCATTCGTGGTTAAAATCCGACCATTAGTTTTTAGATAGGTGAAAAATCATGCAAGACCAATTTGAAAAAATTGCCAAAAATAAAGCATTGGAGGCGGGAGGAAAGCAGACCTTCGAAATGCTGGACAAGGCAATTGCGCGTTTCAGTGAGTCGCTCAAGTATTCTGAAGCAGGTGGTCAACAAATTCGCTCTGAAATTACGGGCTATAGAAAAGCGTTGTTGGAGCTATACCGCGCACAAATACAAAGTGAGGTGCAGGCTGAGCAAAAAACTGCCGTAGCGGTGGTGCAGAAAGCGCAGCAAGAGCAAGTTACTCGGCCAGTTGAACGAGTAACTGATTTGCTTGAAGCGAAGCGGGTATTCAAAAAAGAGATTGCCGATGTGATGGAGCAATTCGCTGATTCTTATATTGAGCCAGACGAAGCGACGGTTTTGATTATGTCCGCTGCAGATTCTTTTGCAGATAAAGTGCACAAAATTACAAACACTTAAACTGTTTACGTGCTTTTACTGCCGTAAAACGTCAGGTCAGGGCAGGTCTGTTTTTGTAACCAATTGAAAAAATTGACTTATTGTTGTGGCACGCGGATTGCACTTATTGTTCCGCTAGTTGCTTTATTGAGATAACGTCAAATTGAAGTCTCCGCAAGCCCATTGTAGGACTTGCATTTCATCCGTGCAATCGTGCCGCTTATTCCAGTTTATTAACCGTTCATCATCGGTTCGTCTGAGTGTTTCTACGGACTTGAGTTGAGCGATCGCTCCTTGTTACTGTCTCTCCCAAGCAATACCTCTTCAGGTAGACGTAAGAAATAAGGAGATGATCATGGCAAATCTAGATACATTGAAGCAAGAGTGGGAGCCACTTTGTGAGGATAGTCCCTACACTATTCCGACCGAGCGTCCGGTGATCTGTATGGAGCATAAGAAAACCAAAGAGCATGCTTATTTTGATATTAAGCTGGATCGGTTACTTTCACCGCAAGAGGCTTTTGATGTGTTGCGAGGCCACAACTTTGGAGTTTACTCGTAAGCTGCGTAATAAATAATTACTCGCTTTCCAAATGGTCGTTGCTGGTAAACATCCACGTACGTGTAATGCTCAGCACATCGATATCTTTGCGTATGTTGGGCGGAAATGGCGCATAGGGCGCGGCGAGTTTCACAATGCGCATCGCAGACGCATCAAGAATACGCTGCCCTGACGAGCGATTCACTTCTACACTTTCAATGCTGCCATCGGCACGAATCGACACGGTCAGTGTTAATTTCCCATAAATTTTTTGATCGCGAGCTTGCTGCGGGTAATTCATATTGCCCACGCGCTCAACCTTGGCGCGCCAGTCTTCAACATATTGAGCATAGCGATACTCTTGCGTGCGTGCGCCGATAAATTTGCGCTTGGGCATCTTTTCGTAAGTGTCCATGCTTTTACTGATTTCAGCTTCGAGACGGGCAATTTCAAGTGAGCGTTGCACTAAATCTTGGCCGCTGAGTTCAGCGCTGGTTGGATTTTTGTTGTTCTTTTCTTCTGGGATGCTGTAGTTGCTTTTCAGTTGAGTGAGCAAGCGTTTCGCTTCTTGTTCTAATTGCTTAACGCGCTGTGCAGATTGTTCCGGTGAAAATTGTTCGTCGTCGTTTAAGGTCGGAAGTGGCGTTTTTGCATGGCGCTCATCCGCTGTATTACCGCCCCCATCGAGATTGTTTTGCGCCATTTTTTCCGCGTTCATGGGGCGAGTTTTTGATTTGCTGTTAACCAGCACTACTTCCAAAGGCCGCAAAGGCGCGCTGATTATTTTGCCGAAGCCGGGAAAGGCAAAGCCAATGCCAAAAAAGACGAAGGCGTGAAAACCCAGTGAAACGAACACCGAAATAGCGATGCGCTGTGAGGGCCTAAATTCAATCATGCAGGCGTTGCCTCGATGGCTGAAACGAAGCGTGCATTGAAATTTAAATCAAGCAAATCTATTTCTCCGATTTCCAATATCGCGCGAGTGTTGGGGGCTAATTCGGGCAAAGAAGGAATTTTACTGGTCAGTGGAATGTCGACAAGTTTGACTAAATTCTCGCGCAAAATCCACACTTCGGTTTGTTTGATGTCTTCTTGTTGCAACCAGCGCAAACACCAGTAGCGCTCCATCTGACGTTGGAAGTCGTTATAGACGGTGTAAGCTGCATCGAAGTCGCGCAGGATGGTAAATAAGGCGGTGTCGTTTTGGCTATAACTCGGTGTTTCGTGGCGCAGCAGATTGATGATTTGTCGCTGATTTACGAGGTCAATGTAACGGCGCAATGGCGAGCTTGACCACATGTATTGCGCAACCCCTAAACCTTGATGTGGCGCGGCAACGGTACTCATTTTTACCTTGCCATTGTTTTGAGTGCGGTAGATGCCCGCTACTTCGTGATCGGCCAGCAACTTGCCCCACGTGCTATTCACCAAAATCATCAGCTCGGCCACCACCTTGTCGATGGGCGAGCCGCGCATGCGGTTGCTAATGGTGACGCGATCGTTTTCAACATAGAAGTTGTAGTCAACTTGTGGCGTGCTGTTTTCCCCTGACTTGCCGCGCAAGGCCTCTAGCTTGTTAGCAAAATTCCACAGTACGGTCAGTTCGTTGGCGTAGGCGTAATCCAGCTTGCCAGCCGCGATAGTCGTTTCGTTGAATAAAGGTTCTAGCGTGTCGTGTCGCAAATTGGCAGCGATGTGCAAGCGCTCAATGCGGCTTTCGCTATTCACGATTTCAAACGAGGTGGCTTCTACCTCGACGTAAAGCGAGAGTGCGGGGCAGACTTTATCGGCGCAGAGCGTAAAAACCTGCACCACGTTTTCCGGCAGCATGGTGATTTTGTCGCCGGGCATATAAACCGTGGAGAGGCGCTGAGCGGCAATGGCATCAGCAGGCGTGTTCGGCAAAATACCTAAAGCTGGCGCGGCGATATGAATGCCGACACGCCAATTACCGTTAGCTAATTGCTCGAGCGAAAACGCATCATCAATTTCGGTGGTGGTCGCATCATCAATACTAAAAGCATTTGCAGCGGCGAGTGGTAACTCTGGGTGATCTTCTACGCTAACGTCAGGAAAGCCTGTGCCACGTGGGAAGTTCTCAAACAAAAAGTGTTGCAGATGGTAGTCGTGTGTGGAGGGCAGTGCGCCGCAGCGGTGAAGCAAGTGCGCAGGCGAAAGATGCGTCGCTGCACAGGCGGCTTCGAGTGCTTTAACCTCAATCGTGTTGCGATCAGGCTTGTATAAAATTTGCTGTAGTTTGTCGCTAAATTCAGCAGGCAATGAAAACTCAATTAATTCAGATGTATAGCGCGCTTGCAATGCGGCTTGTTGGCGCTTTTTCTCAGCCCCAGCCAGCGCAGACTTTAATGCGTCAGCAGGCGCAGCTTTGTAGCGCCCTTTGCCCTTTTTATAAAAGTGCATGGGGGAAGAATGCAGGCGGGTGAGAATGCCGGCCGATTCAATCGGTGTTGGCGTGTGCCCAAAATATTCTTTCGTTAACTCATCAAAATTGAATTCTTCTGGGGGGCATGATTCCCACAAAAAATCAACATCAATGTCAGCGGCGGCGGCTTCAGTCTGCGCCAAAAAGTCACTCAACCCGGGTTGCGCAAAACGTAGCATCACATTCGCGGATTTGATTTTGCTGCGCTTGCCGTGCGTGTTCTCCACTTGCAGCGAGGTGGTATTGTCTTCAAGGATTGCACCGACCTTAAAGCCGCCGTCTTCTTCGTAAAAAATATTCATGAGGAGTTACACAAAAATCGAGGCGCGATTATAACGCAGCATAATTGTCGTGAACTTTGTTCGTGATAAGCTGTCTGTGTGCCGGTAGCTTGTCCCATCACCTAACTTAATTTTTACGGAGAACACATGAATAAAATCATTAACAGTGTCATCGTCGCATCAATCACCGTGTTGGCAACCTCTGCAGCGTGGGCGTGTAAGCCAATGCATGGCGCACCCTGCCCAACCGAACGCGGAGGCATGCCTTGTGAGCGCCACCATGCTGAAATGGATGCTAATAAGGATGGCGTGATTACCAAAAAAGAATTTGATGTGTTTCATAGCGCGCACTTTAAAAATTTAGACACCAATAAAGATGGCAAGCTTTCTCAGCAAGAGATGGAGGCCGCTAGCCCAATGTGGGGTGGTAGGGGGGGGCAGATGGGAATGGGCAGGGGAGATTTAATTAGCAATCGTTTTGAGGCTGCCGATGCCAACAAAGATGGCGGTTTGTCACGCGAGGAGGCGAAAGACATGCCAATGTTGCTTCAGCATTTTGATGAGGTTGATGTGAATAAAGATGGCAAAGTTACCCCTGATGAAATTCAGGGAATGATGGGGATGGGGCGTCCAGCACCTGCTACCACCGAAAAGGCGCCAGAAAAGAAATAAGCCAAATTTCAGTAGCGATTAATTAAACGGGTCAGTTCGCTGGCCCGTTTTGTTATGGTGCATTGATTAAACGAGGGAATCGTTAAAATGTTACCATCGCGCCTGTTTAAAAATCCTTGGCAAATCAAGCCTGAAATACAACGGAGAGCAACATGGCAGGTCATAGTAAATGGGCAAATATCCAACACCGAAAAGGCAAACAAGACGCCAAGCGCGGCAAGATTTTTACGCGGTTGATCAAAGAAATTACGGTCGCAGCTAGGCTTGGCGGTGGGGATGCCACGGGTAATCCGCGCTTGCGCTTGGCGATGGAAAAAGCCTATGAGCAAAATATGCCCAAAGATAACGTGGAGCGTGCGATCAAGCGCGGCACGGGTGAGCTAGAAGGTGTTGAGTATCAAGAGCTACGTTACGAAGGGTATGGCATTAATGGCGCTGCGGTGATGGTTGACTGCATGACCGACAATAAAACCCGCACGGTAGCGGACGTGCGCCATGCTTTCACCAAGCATGGTGGAAATCTCGGCACAGATGGCTCGGTTGCGTTTATGTTTAAGCACTGCGGGCAGATAATTTTTGCGCCGGGTATCGATGAAGATGCCTTAATGGAAGTGGCGCTGAATGCTGGCGCGGAAGACATTATTAATCATGGCGATGGCAGTATTGAAGTCATCACAGGACCGTATGATTTTGTGGAAGTGAAGCAACGCTTAGAGGCCGCTGGTTTTAAATCCGCGATGGCCGAGGTGACCATGCAAGCCGAAAGCGAAGTCGAGTTGACGGGCGATGATGCGGTGAAGATGCAGAAGCTGTTGGATGCGCTAGAAGATTGCGATGATGTACAAGAGGTTTATACAACAGCGGTGATCAATGAGGATTGATAACTTGGGATTTTGGATGCTGAATTTAATACTCACGACAGAGGTTTAATCGTCGAGACTATGTCAGCTCATCCAATCCTCAATACCCAATCCTCAATCCGTATTTTAGGCATCGACCCCGGCTTGCGCATCACCGGTTTTGGTGTCATTGATAAAGAAGGTCAGCAACTCCATTATGTTGCGAGTGGCTGCATTAAATCGCCTGAGGGCGAATTGCCAGAACGCTTAAAAGTGATTTTGAGTTCATTGCGTGAAGTGATCGCGCTCCATCAACCACAGCAAGTCGCTATCGAAAAAGTATTTGTGAACGTCAATCCTCAATCCACTTTGTTATTAGGTCAGGCGCGTGGTGCGGCGATTTGTGCAGCCGTGCTGGCAGATTTGCCGGTGGCAGAATACACCGCGCTACAAGTAAAGCAGGCCGTGGTCGGCAACGGTCATGCAAAAAAAGAACAAGTGCAAGAAATGGTGACGCGCTTATTAAAATTATCCGGCACTCCGAGCCCAGATGCTGCGGATGCTTTGGCTTGTGCTATTTGCCATGCACACGGTGGGATGGGTTTAGGCGCATTGGCTACCAAAGGTTTTCGCGTTAAAGGTGGGCGGTTGATATGACAACGCAGCCCATGGAGCCAACGCTCGCGCTGTATACTCATCCAGGTAAACGCTATTTTGCGGCGACGCGCCCGGCGTTTATCTCCGCAACGTTGGTGGCTGCCATTATTGGGTTGTCAGTGATTCATCACGAAGGTGTGGCGATTGATTTTATAGTTGCTTTAGTGACTTTGTTTTTTGCCTTGGTGACTCATGCGGGTGTGAATGTGCTCAACGACTATTACGATGCGTTGAGTGGTACAGATGGCCGCAACACGGAGCGTATTTATCCCTTTACTGGAGGGAGTCGTTTTATTCAAAATGGTGTGCTGACGTTGGCGCAAACGCGCAATTTTGGTTACACGCTGTTGGCTTCTGTTGTTATTGCAGGTTTGTGGCTAATGGCACACTCTGCGCCGCAACTTTTATATATCGGGCTATTAGGTTTGTTTATCGGCTGGGCTTATTCCGCGCCGCCACTCAAGCTGGTGAGTCGGGGTTGGGGCGAGTTGTGCGTGGCATCGGGTATTTTGCTGATTACGGTGGGTGCAGATTTTGTGTTGCGCAAAAGCTTTTCATTCGCCCCTGTGATTGCGGGTATGCCTTACGCGCTGTTGGCAACTAATCTGCTTTACATCAATCAATTCCCTGATCGCAAAGCCGATACGGCGGCTGGAAAGCTTCATTGGGTGGCGCGGTTGGAGGTGCGGCAAGCACGCTGGGGTTATGTGTTGTTCGCGGTTGCCGCCTACCTGTGGGTGGCCGTGGCGGTTGCCTTGAGAGCGCTACCTCAATTGGCATTAGTGAGTTTGCTTGCCGCGCCGTTCAGCGTGATGGCGACTCTGCATTTATTTCGCTATGCACATCAGCCACAACAATTAGCCGGTGCGATTAAACTGACGATATTGGCGATGTTGCTTCACGGTGCTTTGATGTCTGCCGTATTTATTTTGTAACATATTGATTTTATTCTGTTATCTGTATTTTAAAAAAGCCGGTTTGATTTTAGGGTAAAGAAGATGATTGGAAGATTAAGTGGGATTTTGTTAGAAAAAACTCCGCCGCAAATTTTGCTGGACGTGCAGGGGGTGGGGTACGAGTTAGATGTGCCGATGAGCACCTTTTACAACCTGCCAGCATTGAGTGAAAAAGTGGTGCTACACACCCATTTTGTGGTGCGCGAAGATGCGCAATTGCTTTATGGATTTGCCACAAATGAGGAGCGCATTGCGTTTCGTCAGTTACTCAAAATAAGTGGTGTTGGGCCTAAGTTGGCGCTCTCGGTTTTATCTGGGTTGAGCTTAAGTGATCTTGCGGCAGCCGTGGCGAATAAAGAAGTTGGACGCCTTACCAAAATCCCGGGCGTGGGCAAAAAAACGGCTGAACGTTTGTTGTTGGAGCTACAGGGAAAATTCAGCGTCTCAGGCGTGAGTGCAGCACATGGTACGTCGGCTAGTTCTGACAATAATGACATCGTGAATGCCCTGTTGGCATTGGGTTACAACGAAAAGGAAGCTGATTGGGCGGCCAAGCAATTGCCTAAAGAGACTGGGGTGTCTGACGGCATTCGACAAGCACTTAAATTTCTTTCTAAATCATGATTCAAAACGACGATCTTTCCAGTGCGCCACGCATCATTTCGGCGGCGCCAATTTCCCCAAAAGAAGAGGCGCTAGAACGTGCTTTGCGCCCCAAGCTACTCGACGAATATGTTGGCCAAGAAAAAATTCGCGGGCAGTTAGAAATTTTTATCGAAGCGGCACGCAAGCGTAAAGAGCCTCTTGATCACGTCTTGCTGTTCGGTCCGCCGGGTTTGGGCAAGACCACGCTTGCGCACATTATTTCGCGCGAGATGGGCGTGAATTTGCGCCAGACATCAGGACCGGTGTTGGAGCGTGCAGGCGATCTCGCCGCACTGCTTACCAATCTTGAACCGAATGATGTTTTGTTCATCGACGAAATTCATCGCTTGTCGCCGGTGGTGGAAGAAATTCTTTATCCCGCGTTGGAGGATTATCAAATCGACATCATGATCGGTGAAGGTCCCTCGGCGCGTTCGGTGAAATTAGATTTGCCGCCATTCACTTTGGTGGGCGCAACCACGCGTGCGGGTATGCTCACCAATCCGTTGCGCGATCGCTTCGGCATCGTGGCTCGGCTGGAGTTTTATACGCCTGAAGAACTGCAGCGCATCGTTACTCGTTCGGCGGCTTTGCTAGAGCTCCCTATTTCACCCGATGGTGCATTCGAAATCGCCAAGCGTTCGCGCGGTACACCACGTATCGCTAACCGCTTGCTACGCCGAGTGCGCGACTACGCCGATGTGCGTGCCGATGGCAAGGCCACCCGTGAAGTGGCCGATGCGGCACTCGTCATGTTGGATGTAGATGCACTAGGACTGGATTTGATGGATAGGAAGCTGTTGCTCGCGGTGATCGAAAAATTTATGGGCGGACCTGTTGGCGTGGACAATCTAGCTGCCGCGATCGGCGAAGAGCGCGACACCATTGAAGATGTACTTGAGCCTTATTTGATTCAGCAAGGTTATTTACATCGCACGCCGCGCGGACGCATCGCCACGGCCAATGCCTATCAACACTTCGGCTTGGCACAGCCACGCAATGTGCACAACAAGGAATTGTGGGATGAGTAAGCATCACAAACTATTTGAGTGGCCTGTGCGCGTGTATTTTCAGGATACAGATGCCGGTGGTGTTGTTTACCACGCCAATTACGTTAATTTTATGGAGCGTGCGCGTACCGAGTGGTTACGTTCGTTTGGATACAGTAACGCAGGCATGATGATGGAATTGGGCGTGATGTTTGTGGTGCGCTCGATTAAATTAGATTATTTAAAACCGGCGAAGCTAGATGACATGTTAATGGTCACTGCGCAGGTGAAAGAAATTGGCCGTAGCAGGCTAAATATGGTTCAAACAGTGACGCGCGATGGGGTGTTATTAACTGAAGGTGAAGTGCATCTGGTGTGTGTGAAAGCTGATAGCTTTAAGCCGGTAAGTGTGCCTGAAATAATGCGTAAACAATGGAGCTAATGCAATGGATGTAGTTAATGATTTGTCGTTTATTCATCTGATACAAAACGCCAGCATTTTGGTGCAGATGGTGATGGGGTTGCTGTTGCTGGTTTCCTTAATGTCTTGGTGGTACATCTTTTTGAAAATGTTCACGGTGCGTCGTGCCGTGAGAGAAAGTACTGAGTTCGAAGATGCGTTTTGGGCGAATTCAGACCTTAATCAGTTGTATCAGAAGGTGCAAAAGGCTGGCGAGAATGCCGGTAGTTTAGAGCGCATCTTCAGTGCAGGGCTCAGTGAGTATGCAAAATTAAAGAAGAAGCCTAATGTAGATAACAACGCAGTGATGGATGGGGCGCGACGTGCGATGCGTGCGACTTATCAGCGTGAGATGGATAATTTGGAATCTCACTTATCGTTTTTAGCGACGGTCGGTTCAGTCAGTCCATACGTGGGTTTGTTTGGCACGGTGTGGGGCATTATGAATGCATTTAGGGGGTTGGCGAATGTTGGGCAAGCGACACTCGCCCATGTCGCACCGGGTATTGCTGAAGCCTTGGTGGCCACTGCGATGGGTCTGTTTGCTGCGATTCCGGCGGTGGTGGCGTACAACCGTTACGCCCATGATGTCGGTCGTTTATCGTCCCGCTTTGAAAGCTTTATGGAAGAGTTTTCAAACGTCTTGCAAAGACAACCATGAGTTCTTACCGTACTCGGCATCAGCCGATGAGCCAGATAAATGTGGTGCCTTACATCGATGTGATGTTGGTATTGTTGGTGATTTTTATGATCACGGCACCGATGATGAATACGGGGCAAATTGATTTGCCAAGTGTGGGAAAGTCTTCTAAACCTGCAGTTGCCCCCGTTGAGGTCATCATAAAAAAAGATACCACGCTGGCCTTGCGCGATCACAACCAAGGTGGGCGCGAGTTTCCTATTTCGCGCAGCGAGCTGATCGCTTTGCTAAAGCAGAAACAGGAAAAAAATCCAGATCAACCTATAGTGATTGCCGCCGATAAGAGCGTGCGCTATGAAGAGGTCATCAATGTCATGGATTTGCTACAAGAGCAGCAAATTAAGAAGGTTGGCCTGCTGACTAAGTCACGTTAAAGATGAGCTCGTTGACGTACCGTGAGCCGCAAAAATTTCCTGCCGCTATTTTGGCATTGGTGGTGCATGCCGTCTTTTTTTCACTGCTTTATTTTGGGGTAAATTGGCGTGTACAGCCACCAGAGACTAGGGTGGTTGAGATGTGGGGTAGTTTGCCAGAGGCTGAACCTGTATTGGAAGTAGTGCCTATTACGCCACCGCCACCTCCCGTTGAGGAAGCTCCAGTCATTGAAAAAGCAATACCTAAAGTTGAGCCAGCACCACAAGTTAAAGCAGATATTGAGCTGAAAGACAAAAAAAAGAAAAAAGAATTAGAGTTGAAGGCCAAGCAAGAAGAGAAAGTAAAGCGAGCCGAAAAAACAAAGCAGGAAGAGAAGGCTAAGCAGCTTGAGGTCGAGAAGCAACGTGCTGAAAAATTGGATTTAGAAAGGCAGCGATTAGAAAAATATTCCGCACAAGAGAGCGCAAAGCTGCAACAACAGCAAGCTAAAATGCGTGCCGAAATGGACGCGGCTTTTCAGGGGGAGGTGGCACGGCATACCGATTTAATACGAGCAAAAATTAGCCGTAATATTGTGATGCCGCCAGATGTGCCCGTCACTGCAGAAGCAAAGTTTATGGTGATTGTGTTGCCGGGCGGTTCGGTGGTGGAAGTTAAGTTGCTTAAAAGTAGTGGCCATGCTGCTTACGATAGTGCAGCGGAGCGAGCTATTTACAAAGCGCAACCCTTGCCAATGCCACAGGATGCCGCGCTGGCGAGGGTATTTAGAGAGTTGCGTTTATCAGTGAAGCCCTAAGATTAAGGAGTGATGTGATGCTGCGATTAAGCAGTTTTATTGTTTTGTTATGGTTAGCGCTGCCGGCGCAGGCCGTTTTAGATATTGAAGTCACCGGTGCGGGAGAGCACCAAACGTCAGTTGCTATCGTACCTTTTGCGGGCGATGACTTTTCAGAGCAGCGCATTAGCGACATTGTGGCGAGTGATTTAATTCGCACCGGTTTGTTTAAATTGATTGACCCGGCAGGCAAGGCGCCGCATGGCACACCAGAAGTTAAATTTGCAGATTGGACGAATGTTGAAGCACTCACCGTCGGCAGGGTAATCAAGTTGCCAGATGGTCGCATTGAGGTGCGTTTTTACTTGTTGGATACTGTAAAAAGGACTGAGTTAATCGCGCAAGCGGTCTCTGCCAAAAAAGATCAGATGCGCGCTATAGCCCATCGCATTGCTGACTTGATCTATTCAAAACTAACCAGTAACCCTGGGGTGTTTAGCACTCGCATTGCTTATGTAAATCGGCAAGGTAGATACAATCGACTAGTGGTAGCAGACAGTGATGGCTACGGAGAGCAAACGCTGTTGGGAATCAGTCAGCCAATTATGTCTCCCTCCTGGTCTCCGGATGGGAACACGTTAGCGTATGTGAGTTTTGAGCAGGGTCGCGCGATGGTTTTTACCCATTCGTTGTTGACGCAAAAACGTATTTTATTAGCGGCATTTTCCGGCAGTAATAGTGCGCCTACCTGGTCACCTGATGGGAAGCAGCTCGCGATTGTTTTGACGCACGAGGGCAACTCGCAAATTTATTTAGTGCGCGCTGATGGAACTGATTTGCGTCGAGTGAGTCGAACCGACACGATTGATACGGAGCCTTCTTTTTCTCCTGATGGACAACACCTCGTTTTTACTTCAGATCGGGGAGGAAGTGCGCAGATCTATCGAATGTCTGTAGCGGGTGGGGGTGCGCAACGTTTGACGTTTGAAGGTAGCAATAATTTCTCGCCTCGATATAGTCCCGATGGAAAAAGTTTTGTGTTTTCGCATTTTAATGGAGGGACTTTTTATATCGCGACGCAAGATTTTGTGACAAAACAGATTCAAATACTGACCGCTGGGGGCTGGGATAAAAAACCTAGTTTCTCACCTAATGGCAAGTTGGTCCTCTTCGCCACTGAGGTGCGAGGGCGTGGTATATTGGCAACGGTGTCTAGCGATGGTCGCGTGAAGCAAAAAATGACCCCGCAGCAAGGCGATATTCGGGAACCTGTTTGGGGACCCTTCACTAGATAATTATTTACAATTGGAGCGTGGTTATGAAAAAGCTAATACTTAGCGTAGTTCTTATTAATTTATTGGCAGGATGTGCTTATTTTAAAAAGCCCGTTAAAGCGACTAAATCAGAGGCTGAGCCAGTGGCGACAACACCAGCAGCTACGACTGCTGCTGAAGCGCCTGCGGTTGGCGGGGCTACGACTGCTGATGTTAACGCGCAAAATTTGCCAACGACCGAAGTTGGTGCCGCGACTAGCGCTGCTGTCGCCGAGGCGGCTAGAGCGGAAGCAACTGCCACTGCTGGGCAAGTAGATCCAATGGCTGACCCAACAAGTGGTCTGACTAAACGTAGTGTTTATTTCCCCTTTGATGTTGACGCGATTCAAGAATCTGATAAGGAAACCATTCAGGCACATGGTACTTATTTAGGCAGCCATGCGGATCGTAGAGTGCGTGCAGAAGGTAATGCCGACGAGCGCGGTAGCAGTGAATACAACTTGGCACTGGGGCAGCGTCGCGCCAACAATACTAAAAAGGCACTAGTGTTGGGCGGAGCAAAATCAGAGCAAATTGAAGCCATAAGCTATGGTGAAGAGCGTCCACAGGCAGTTGGGCACGATGAAACCGCTTGGGCTCAAAACCGTCGTGCAGATATTAGCTATCGCTAAGCATGTTTAGGTTTCAACTCCTATTATTTAGTGTTCTCTCCTTCTCTTCAGCCCCGTCTTTTGCGGGGCTGTTTAGTGATACTGAGGCTCGCCAGCAAATTGTTGAATTAGAAAATCGCCTGGCAACTGCTGAGGATTCGTTGTCTAAATTGCAGGCGGCTTATCAGCAACAGAGCAATGCCTATAAGCAGCAAACAAGCGCCATGCTTGATTTGCAAACTTCACTGGAAGCGATGAATGCGGAGCTACGTAAGTTGCGTGGCCTCAATGAAGAACTAACCCATAATTTGCAGGACATCGAAAAACGCCAAAAAGATCTTTATATTGATCTGGATGGACGCCTACGTCGTTTTGAAGTGGGTGATGCGGTGACGGCTGAGAAAGCCAGTGGCAAAAAAGTTAAAGTAGAAGACCCCGGAGTTGAAAATCGCGCGCTAGAAGTTGCTTATAATTTCTACAAAATTGAGCGCTATCAAAATGCGGTGAATTCGTTTCAAGAATTTCTTACCAACCACCCCCAGTCGGTTCACGTTGCCAATATCCGTTATTGGATGGGGAATTCATATTTTGTGCTAAAAGATTACAAAGCAAGTTTAGAAAGTTATCAGCACTTAGTGAATAAATTTGAGGAGCATCCCAAGGTGGTCGATGCCCTTTTTAGTATTGCTGACTGCCAGGAGTTGTTACGTGATAATGAGGCGGCAAAGCAAACGCTCAAACAACTGATGTTGAAATATCCCAATACTGAAGCTTCCGCAAAAGCGAAAAAGCGGCTAGCAACCTTCAAGTAATTTTCGTATGTCAAAGACTACTCTTAGCGCAAGAGACTCACTGCGCATCACCGAAATTTTTTATTCTTTGCAGGGGGAAACCTCGCGGGTTGGTATTCCAACGGTTTTTATTCGTCTGACCGGTTGTCCTTTGCGCTGCCATTACTGCGATACGACTTACGCGTTTACCGGCGGCAATAGTATGAGTCGTGATGAAATACTGCGCGAAGTGGCGAGGTATCCATCGCGTAATATCTGTGTGACCGGCGGCGAGCCACTGGCGCAAAAAGGCTGCATTGCGTTAATGCAAACTCTTTGCGATAACGGATGGAGCGTGTCCTTGGAAACGAGTGGCGCAATTGATGTTGGCGCAGTTGATAAACGCGTTGCTAAAGTGATCGATGTAAAAACACCGGCATCGGGCGAAGTAGAAAAAAATCTATGGCAGAATTTTGCGCATCTTAATCCTTACGATGAAATTAAGTTTGTCGTTTGCAATGAAGCTGATTACCTATGGACGAAATCGATATTGCAGGAACATCGTTTAACTGAAAAGTGTCCGGTGTTGCTTTCTCCATCGCAAGGTCAGTTGGAGGCACGAGATCTCGCAGACTGGATTTTGCGTGATGGGTTGCAAGTGCGCCTACAAGTGCAACTCCATAAATTGCTTTGGGGAAATCAACAGGGAAAATGAAAAACGCAGTCATCTTACTTTCTGGCGGGTTAGATTCCGCGACGGTCTTGGCGATGGCAAGACAGCAAGGCTTCGTCTGCTACACACTCAGCGTTGATTACGGGCAGCGCCATCATGCTGAATTGGCCGCCTCGCAGCGCGTAGCTATGGCTTTAGGGGCTAAGGAGCATCGCGTAATAAATATTGACCTGACGGCGTTCGGAGGCTCGGCGCTGACCGATGCGAAAATTGCCGTTCCGGAGAAAATGAGTAGTGGCATTCCATCTACTTATGTTCCTGCGCGTAACACCATCATGCTTTCTTTGGCACTTGCTTGGGCCGAGGTGCTGAAATCGCAAGATATTTTCTTTGGGGTGAATGCGGTTGATTACTCTGGCTATCCGGATTGTCGGCCAGAATATGTTGCTGCATTTGAGCGCATGGCCAATCTGGCGACAAAGGCTGCAGTAGAGGGTAGGCCGCTTACCGTGCATGCACCGCTTTTGCATTTGAGTAAGGCTGAGATCATTCAACATGGGATGAGGCTAGGAGTTGATTACAGCGCCACTGTTTCTTGCTATCAGGCGGATGAGCAAGGCCGCGCCTGTGGTGTGTGTGACTCCTGTCGCTTGCGCAGTGCAGGTTTTGCAGAGGCGGGAATTTTTGATGTAACGCATTATCGAAATTCGTGAGTGATTGCGTTGACACTAAGGTCTAAACCCGTATAATGCGCGCTCCCCTTTTGGGGATGTGGGACGATAGCTCAGCCGGTAGAGCAGCGGACTTTTAATCCGTTGGTCGCGAGT
>JBAXEJ010000042.1:0-21217 GCA_037140475.1 Gallionellaceae bacterium | reverse complement strand
GTGCAGCAGGTGCAGCAACAGGAGCAGCTGGAGCTTCAGCTGGCTTTTCGCCACAAGCAGAAAGAGAAAGAGCCAACAAAGCAGCAACAAGAGCAGAAAGTTTCATTATATTTCCTTAGTTAAATCAATTAGATGGAGTTTTGCGCCGCGCCGCGACATAGCTGCCGTTGCAAGGACGCGGCATTCTACCAACTTTTATAAAAAAATCTATATCAATACTCCCTAATTTACCAAATAAATTAGAGTCCTAAGGTCGTAGCGGAAACACTAGAGCGTGAGCTTTCCCAAATTTCTTCAAATTTGGCTTTAAGTAAACGAGCCCCTTCTGGGTCATTCTTAGCAAAAATGCCTCGGGTATCGTCAAAATGAAAGCGCCGCACAAAGTTACCTTCATCTGCCACGGCAAATGGCTCTGACAAATGCCGCAGATTCGGCGAGGTCTGGTGGATATGCATATTATGGCTAAACTGTTTCAATAACATCATCACTCTGGGGGAAAAACGCACGAGATGCTGCGAGTTATGCGCCAGCAGATGTAAACGCGCATTAGGGTTTGATAACAAGAAGTGCTTCAAGATATTAAACCTGGCTTCAGCGTTAAAGCCAATACCGTCAAAATCATTTTCAAAAATATAGAGCGAATGTTTGGCCATTCCGCAAAGCTCATCCAGCGCAGTCACATAATCGTTGATACCCGTGAAGGCTTGGTGATTTAACTCAAGCTCAGACATCGTTACTTCCTCTTGCTTGGCGACAAATCGAGATAGCCATCTAGATAGAATTCGTATAGTAACTGCTCTGACTCAGAGGTCAGTTTCACAGCGGGTGATAAATTTCTTGAATCTGCTAACTCCCGTAATATTGCATAACTCTTTTTACCTACCTGATATGAGTCACCATTCATAAATACCGTTTTGTCATAGCAAAGCATTTGTGTTTTTAAATGCAAGCTCGCCCCACGAGTTTGCAACGCCTGCAAAAATTTCGTTGCTGCCAATGGCTTATGCTTCGCTTCAAAATAAATGTGCGGTTTGGGCTCACTGAGGTAGCTACCCAAAAAATTGGCAACGTCCTCATCGTCCCATTGCACCGCGCGAATTGCCATTGATACCTTCTGCAACATACTTTCAGAAATTTCAGAAGGATGCGATTGCGCTTGAAGATCAGGGTCTGCGTAAGTGCCCTCGACAACAATACGATCTTGCAAATAGACCAAAAATTGCTCCGCTAACTCTTGATAAGCGGGTGTGCGAAAGCCGATGGAATAGGTCATGCAGTCATCTTCAGCAATACCGTTATGTCCACACTGCGGCGGTAAATACAACATATCGCCGGCCTCTAATACCCACTCCTGCTCAACATTAAATTTTTGCAAAATACGCAATGGAGCGCCAGGAATCAAACTACGATCTGCTTGTGTTGATATTTGCCAGCGACGATGTCCTAGTCCCTGCAATAAAAAGACATCGTATGGATCAAAGTGCGGTCCTACACCACCACCCTTAGGGGCATAGCTCACCATCAAATCATCCAGTCGCGCATGAGGGATGAAATTGAAGTGTTTGAGCAACTCAGTCGCCTCAGGTAGCGCATGGTTTACACCTTGCACCAACACCGTCCACTTGCCACGGAGCTTGGCCATTTTACTTGACTCAAAAGGCCCATGCGCTAACGTCCATTTCTCTTTAGTATTTTTGACAAGTCTCGCTTGTGCATCTTCCAAACAAGATAGTTCGATCAGTTGCTGCGGATTCAGAAAACCCTTAAATCCCGGCACAGCCTGACGAATAAGCAATGGTTTTTTTTGCCAATAATCGCGCAGAAATTCCTCGACAGTTAGCCCACCTAGTAGTGTAAGTTTATTTTTCATAAGGCGGATTATAACTGTGAAAAATTCACCCTAAATATAATTTGGCACAAAATAAATCTCAGTTAGAATGCCAATCACTGAGCGACAAAGGAGATCACATCATGCACTTACAGGTAGGAATGGATGCCCCGCATTTCGAATTGGCTGATGCTGATATGCAAAATTTTCGACTCACTGTGTTGTTAGGCAAGAAAAATATCGTCCTCTATTTTTACCCCAAGGACGACACGCCCGGTTGCACCATGGAAGCCACAGAATTTAGCGAGCACGAAGAAGATTTCGCTGAGCACGATACAGTCGTGATTGGTGTGAGCCGTGATGATTGCATCAGTCATGGCGCCTTTCGTGATAAATACGGATTATCTGTTTTACTACTTTCCGACACAGAGTCACGCGTATGTAAAAAATATGGTGTACTTTATGAAAAAGAAGTTGATGGCCACAAAACAATCTCAATTCAGCGTTCAACTTTTGTGATTGATAAAAAAGGGAAATTGCGCCATGTTTTATACGGTGTTCATGCCCACAAACATCCAGATGAAGTACTTAATTTAATAAAGGAAATGAAATGAAAGTCACCAAAGATTCCGTTGTCTCGCTACGCTACGAATTGACCGATGTAAGCGCTGGCGAATTACTTGAAAAAGCAGACGATCCAATTAGCTACGTGCATGGCGGCTACGATGGCATTTTTCCTGCGGTTGAAGAGGCTGTGCATGGAAAAAGCATAGGCGACAAATTTTCGGTGACGATGGATGCTGATGATGCGTTTGGTGAGTATGAGCATGAACTTGTTCGCGTAGAGCCTCGCGAAATGTTCCCCAAAGACATTGAAGTCGGTATGCAGTTTGAAGGCGGCGCAGAAGAAGATGACGACGAAGACTTCATGCTATACACCGTAGTTGAAGTCACGGATAAAGAAGTCACCGTAGATGGGAATCACCCTCTCGCTGGGAAAACCATTAAATTTGAAGGCGTCATTACCGCTGTACGTGCCGCTACTCAAGAAGAGCTAGATCATGGTCATGTGCATGGCGAAGGTGGTCATCACCACTAAAATTGGCATCGCCTCTTCACTTTTTTGCCTAAAAATCCATTTCAGGAGTCTCTCTTGAAATGGATTTTTTATTGCCTAGCACCCGCCCAAATCAATGCTAATCGACTCCCCTAAGCAATTCAGCATCGCCATCATTGGTGCGGGCCCTGCTGGTCTGATGGCAGCTGAAACGCTATTGAACAAAGATGTTCACATCGATGTTTATGACGCCATGCCGAGTGTGGGACGCAAATTTTTAATGGCAGGGAAAGGTGGCATGAATATCACCCATGCCGAACCATTCAACGACTTTCTCAACCGTTACGGAGTTCATCGTAATAATTTAGAACCAGTAATTAAGGCATTTACACCAAGCGCATTGCGCGACTGGATACATACTCTCGGCATCGAAACATTTATCGGATCGTCGGGGCGAGTTTTTCCCACTGACATGAAAGCAGCGCCGCTTTTGCGCGCATGGCTACACCGATTACGCGAAGGAGGTGTGCATTTTCATGTGCGCCATCGCTGGCGTGGTTGGAATAACAACGGTTCACTTCATTTTGAAAC
Organism: Gallionellaceae bacterium; assembly: GCA_037140475.1. GTDB lineage: Bacteria > Pseudomonadota > Gammaproteobacteria > Burkholderiales > Gallionellaceae > PALSA-1006. Next base: position 17,741 of record JBAXEJ010000042.1, on the reverse strand, counting down.
CGCGCAGGGAGAACATGCCGCAGATAGTGACGCGGTGATTTTGGCGCTCGGCGGCGGTAGCTGGCCTCAGCTTGGCTCCGATGCGGAATGGATACCACTATTACAACAACGAGGCGTAGATATTGCACCGCTTCGACCAAGCAACTGCGGCTTCAATATCGCATGGAGCGATCATTTTAAAAAGCGTTTTGTCGGCGAACCGCTCAAGTCTGTCGCGGGAAGTTTCAAGGGCGAGCGCAAACAAGGTGAATGCCTCATCTCTGAACATGGCATTGAAGGCGGGCTGATCTACGCTCTGTCTGCCGCCCTGCGTGATGAGATCGAACATAAGGGAAGCGCAACTTTACATCTTGATCTATTACCCGACTGGTATGATCAACGAGTAAGAGATGAGGTGCATCACCCACGAGGATCCCGCTCACTGACTAGCCATTTACAAAGTCGCCTGAAATTGCAGGGTGTTAAAGCAAACTTACTACGTGAGGTGCTTGGTGCAGAAGGCTTTGCCAACCTGTCTCTACTCACCACGTCCATTAAAGCACTGCCACTTACCCTCACCTCACCCAGACCTTTAAGCGAGGCCATCAGTAGTGCGGGGGGCGTAAAATTTGAGGCAATGAACGAACACCTAATGCTAAAAAATATACCTGGGGTATTTTGCGCTGGAGAAATGCTTGACTGGGAAGCCCCTACCGGTGGCTATTTATTGAGCGCATGTCTCGCCAGTGGCAAGGTGGCGGGTGAAGGGGCACTACATTGGCAGTTAGGGCGCCTTCAATAATCTCGCGGGTTTAAGCTACAATGCGCACCGCCAAAATTAATCACTTTTAGGAGATCCCATGAAACAATATAGTCAGCGCACTGCTGTTATCCATTGGCTTGTTTTTGTGCTTTTTATCGCGGCGTTTTTCCTCGGCCACGAGCTAGATGAGAGCAAAGACTTAGCGCAAAAACTCTCCCTATATCCGATGCACTTTATCATTGGCGATTTAGTTCTTTTACTCACTTTATTACGCATTTACTTTCGTAAAAAAGATGGTGAACCTGCGCCCGCAAACACTAACCCATTGTTGAACAAACTGGCTGCAGCAACTCATGTGCTGATGAATATTTCTGTGATTGCAGTCGTGGTTTCTGGTGTTGCTACAGTCGCAACCTCGGGGGTCATTGCTGCACTAAAGGCTGGCGATCCGAATTTGATCCCTGACTTTCACAAGGTGGAGGCAAAAGAATTCCACGAGTTATTCATAGGCATCGTGCTACTACTAGTCATCTTCCACGTTGCCGCTGCGCTGTATCATCAACTTATTGTTAAGGATAATTTGCTACGCCGCATCATGATCAAACGCTTCTAAGGCTAAAGCCCGCCAGGGCCTTTTAGCCTGACAAAAAAACACCCAATATATTGACAATATTGGGTGTTTTATTTTTACAAAGCGCTTTTACTGATGCATTAAATTTAGCTGTTTCGCAATAATGTCGTGGTTGAGCCACAACACTGGAGACGATGGATTTGATGTTTCATAGAACATCAACGGCCCCGTTCCTTCGAGCACCAGCGCGCTCAAAATATCCGTGACCAGGTTTTTTCGGTCAACGTGCATCTGAGTAATTTCGTCTGATGTTCCAATCATCAAATCAGCGAGTGCTGGCGTGTTATCCATCGGCCATGCTGCGAAATTACGGAAGCCTTCCATTACTCCATTTGCGTTGTAGTCGGTAATTTTTTGCAAAAGCTGATCCAACATATTCTCATCTTGAAACAATGCGCGGCAAGCTTTCCATTGCGATTCTGCCCAGGCACTACCCTGCTCTTTCTTCAGTGCATATAACAGAGGAAAAAGTGAGAGCTCAACGCCAACAAAAATATCAGAGGAATTAGTGCGAATTTCGGGACAGTTATAAACGGTTGCTTTAATGCCCTGTGTCCAAGCAATTTCTGCAATCCGCTCTAAGCGCATCTTAGCCGCGCCCTGAGTATAGTTGGTATAAGTCTGCCACTGATATTGGCCGTCAATCAAAATCTCAGTACCGTGATAACCATAGGCGGTATAACGCACCTGACCACCTGTTTTTTCAACGCGTGAGCGAATAGCAGCGCTACCCTCAATCAGATACTGAAACGTATTGGCCGTAACCTCATCAAAATTCATCAGAATCAACTTACCCAAATCGCTATCCAGCAAAGCTCGCGAAGACAAGAAACGCTCTCCGCGACCTTTGTAGATACGATTGGCAATCGCCAAGAACACTTTAACTTTCGGAATGCCTCCCGCCATGGTGTGCGCAAAGAAGACATTACTACCATCAGTTACCATCCCCTCAAGCTGAGACATCACTTGCGCAACTGAATCTTTAAAGCGTTTAATACCGACCTCTCGGCATTTTTCGATGTGTGCCCAATCAAGCTTGTCTTCTTGCCAGCTCTTAAGCGTCATATCAGCCAACAGGTCAGTGGGCGTCGGTTCACCTACTGGCGAATCCAAATCAAAACCAGCCATCAGTGGGATATTAATGATGCGCCCACCGAGATTCGCCGCTGCAACGCCCAGCTCTTCTTCAGTTAACACACGCAATTTATTGTTTTCGTCGCGCCGACCAACGGTAATGCCGACAATCGTCATACCTGCGCTACGCGCCTCATTAATCAGGCCGTTGGCATAACCCCGGCCGAATAATTCACCAAATAAAACAAAGACATCCCCTTTTTTAAAGATATTAGTTTGTGGAATATCTCTGAGTGGAATAGGTGCGATCATTGAAATAGACTCCAATTGGCTAGCTGTTCAAAATAATTGTGGATGGTAACTTATTCAGCCCGTTGTGAACACAACAGTTGAAGGGAAATTATATTGCAGACGTGGCCTTACGCAAGGCTATCAAGATGGCCCAAGTACCAAGTAGCAAATACCCCAATAATGACCACTCTGGAATCCCGAGGGTTAACAGCGTCCAACCTTTCTCTGCGCACTCGCCTGAACCATGCATAAGCTCCTGCCATACATCTGCCATCGGAAAGTTTTTAAGCATAAAGTCCAAGCCCGGCCCACAACCAGGAACTTGATCTTTGGGTAGATGTTGAATCCAAATGTGTCGTGACGCTACCGCAACACCGGTTAGCGCAAGCACTGCGATCAAACCACTATAAAAATAACGTCCAATGGCTTTTGCGTTATGAAGTGCTGCAACGAAGAAAACGACACCAATCGCAATAAAGATCACCCGTTGAACCATGCATAACGGGCAGGGTTCTTGGCGCAAGACATACTGTAAATAAAGTGCCACTGAGAACATCGTTGCAACGACCAACGCCCCAAGCAAATAGAGCCATCTACTTGATGCTACGCGCCACAGAGTGATCACTTTACTCATCCTCCTATTCCAACTCGTCGATCCATGCAGCCTGAATCGCCTCTAATACCTTTTCTCCGCCACGATGATGGTCATCACTAAAACCTTCCAAATCGACCACAAAATTATGCAGATCAACGAAACGAATTTTTTTGGGATCAACTTCTGTATGTTTCTCTGACAAAGCGATCGCGATATCAAGAACGTCAGTCCATTTCATTTTTTACCACCCTCTTTTGCCATATTGATGGTGTATTTTGGAATCTCAATCACGAGATCTATGTCGCCAACGATTGCCTGACAACTTAAGCGCGAATTCACTTCCAGCCCCCATGCTTTGTCCAACATATCCTCTTCTAGTTCCGACGCGTGTTCTAAGCTATTTTTTCCTTCCCGCACGATTACATGACAGGTCGTGCAAGCACAAGATTTTTCACAAGCGTGCTCTAGCTCAATATCATTTTTCAGGAGCGCATCACAAATTGAAATGCCCTTTTCAGCATCAAACAAAGCACCCTTTGGGCATAACTCCTCATGTGGCAATACAATAATCTGTGCCATATCAATTATCCAATTCTGAAATTTTGTGTCCGGTAAGCGCGTGCGATACGCTTTTATCCATCCGTGCCTGCGCAAAGGCAACGGTCGCATCGTTCAGTTGCCCCGTCGCACGTTTGATAGCAAGATGATCTACCCCTCGTAACTCGGTACGCAGAGCCTCCATCGAAGCGACAATTCGAGATTTTTGATCATCGTTTAACAAGGCAGCGCCATCTTGATCAAGAGCATTAGTAACCGCTTCAAGCAATTGATTCGCCTCTACTTGGTGCTCACGCAAGGCACGCGCACGCATATCATCATGGGCATGACGGCCAGAATCTTGCAACATTTGGGCAACTTCTGCGTCACTCAAACCATAGGAAGGTTTCACCACAATATGTGATTCCACACCACTACTTTGTTCACGCGCAGAAACACTCAACAGGCCATCCGCATCAATCTGATAAGTGACGCGAATACGCGCAGAGCCAGCCACCATCGGCGGGATGCCACGTAACTCAAAACGTGCCAATGAACGACAGTCACTAACTAGCTCCCGCTCCCCTTGCACTACATGAATACTCATCGCCGTTTGTCCATCTTTAAAGGTGGTGAACTCTTGCGCACGTGCAGTTGGAATGGTGCTATTGCGTGGAATAATTTTCTCAGTTAATCCGCCCATTGTTTCAATGCCCAGCGACAAAGGGCTCACATCTAGCAACAACCATTCGTCGGCATTGCGATTACCGGCCAACACATTCGCTTGAATAGCGGCACCAAGTGCGACGACTTTATCTGGATCAAGATTCGTCAATGGCGTTTGTTTAAAAAAATCAGCCACCGCGCGCTGCACTTGAGGCATGCGAGTTGAACCGCCTACCATCACAACGCCTTTAATGTCATCCGCAGACAACGCTGCATCACGCAAGGCCCGTCGCATTGGCTGCATAGTTCGTGCTACCAAATTTTGCGTCATATCGTGAAAATCTTTTTGCGTAAGCACAGTGTCAATCAATTCACCACCACTCAGCATCGCTGTAATACGCGTTTCAGTGCGATCAGTCAGCTCCTCTTTAGCGGCACGAGCGCGCGTCAATAGCAAGCGAGTATCGTGTGCACCAAGCGCAGAAAGATTGTTTTTTTCTAGCAAACCGCAATAAATGCGATGGTCAAAATCATCGCCCCCTAATGCCGAGTCGCCATTAGTAGCGAGCACCTCAAACACTCCTTTGGAGAGCTTCAAGATAGAAATATCGAAAGTACCTCCACCCAAATCATAAACGGCGTAAATACCTTCCGCTGCATTATCTAAGCCATAAGCGATTGCCGCCGCGGTGGGTTCATTAAGAAGTCGCAATACATTGATGCCCGCTAGTTTTGCTGCATCCTTAGTCGCTTGACGTTGCGCATCATCAAAATAGGCCGGCACAGTAATGACAGCGCCAACCAATTCTCCGCCAAGACTTTGCTCTGCGCGAATTCGTAGCACATTTAATATCTCGGCGGAGACCTCAACAGGACTTTTCACGCCCGCCACAGTGCGTAGCTGCACCATGCCGGGGGCATCGACAAAACGGTAAGGTAGATTGGCCACTTCGCCCACATCCGCCAGTCCTCGCCCCATAAAGCGTTTCACCGAAACGATGGTATTCACAGGGTCTTCGCTTTGCACAGCTTGTGCGGCATCTCCCACCTGCACACTACCATCAGGCAAATAGCGCACCACTGAAGGCAACAAAGCTCTTCCATCTTGGTCATTCAACACCAAGCTAATAGCGTTGCGCACCGTTGCAACGAGCGAGTTCGTGGTCCCTAAATCGATGCCAACTGCCAAGCGATGTTGGTGCGGAGCGGCACTGAGGCCGGGTTCTGAAATTTGCAGTAATGCCATTTTCGTTAGTTATTACTTGGCGTTAATTGGGGCAAGAACTATTGCTTTAATTATCTAGCTCATCTAAGGCAGAATCAATTTGCTCTGCAAGTTTCTCTATGAATTTAAGTTTGCGTACGATTCCTGCTGCCGCAATAAAATCCTGCTGAATATCAATGTTAATTTCTAGCGATTTTTGCAGCTCTTTCACGTCATTACGCAATTTACTAAGCAGCACATCTAACTGCACCACATCCTTTGCTTGCTGCGCTTCCTCAATGGCTTCACGCCATTCCATTTGCTGCATCAAAAAATCTATCGGCATTGCCGTATTCGTTTCCTCTTGCGTTTCGACCCCATGCAGTGAAAGCAAATAACGAGCGCGGTCGAGTGGCTTACGCAAAGTTTGATAGCCCTCATTTACACGGGTTGCCCACTGCATTGAAACTCTGCGTTCAGATTCTGACAAATGTGCAAATTTATCCGGATGAACTTGCGCTTGAAGCGCGCGATAATTTTGCTCCAGCAGATTTATGTCGGTCTGAAAGCGAGACGGAACATTAAATAACTGAAAAAAGTTTTGCTGAAAATCAGTACCGATCGGTGACATCAAACAACTTTCATCTCAAACAAAAATTAGCCACGTATAACGTGGCTAGCAACTCACTCAAACTGTAAAGCTTTCGCCGCAGCCGCAGGCATCTTTCACGTTTGGATTGTTAAACTTAAAGCCCTCGTTTAAACCTTCACGAGTGTAGTCAAGTTCCATCCCATCAATATAAGGCAAGCTTTGTGGGTCAATTAGCAAAGTCACGCCATTGCTTACAAACTGCAAATCTTCAGCAGTAACGCTGTCCGCGAATTCAAGCTTATACGCCATGCCAGAACAACCACTGGTGCGCACGCCAACTCGTAAACCCACGCCTTTACCACGTTTAGTCAAAAAATTTTGCACATGCTTTGCTGCAGTTTCGGTAAGCACTACTGACATTTTTTTCTCCTACTATTTATTACCGTTGCAAGCAGCGGTTTCTACCATCGCACCATGCTTGGCTTTGTAATCGGCCACAGCGGCTTTAATCGCATCTTCCGCCAAAATCGAGCAATGAATTTTAACCGGAGGCAAAGCCAACTCTTCAGCAATTTGCGTATTTTTAATGGCCAGAGCCTCATCTACGGTTTTGCCTTTAACCCATTCAGTCACCAAGGAGCTTGAGGCAATTGCTGAACCGCAGCCGTACGTTTTAAATTTGGCATCTTCAATCACCCCATCTTTACCGACTTTAATTTGCAGCTTCATCACATCACCACACGCAGGTGCACCAACCATACCTGTTCCAACAAAGGTGTCGTTCTTATCCATCGAGCCAACATTACGTGGATTTTCGTAGTGATCTAACACTTTTTCGCTGTATGCCATTTTGCTCTCCTAATTTTTTAGTGCGCAGCCCACTGCACTGTATTCAAATCGATGCCTTCTTTGTGCATATCCCACAAAGGCGACAACTCACGTAACTTGCCAATTTTGTCGTGCAACAACTTTACGGTGTAATCGACTTCCTCAACTGTGGTGAAGCGGCCAATCGTGAAGCGAATCGAGCTATGCGCCAGCTCATCGTTGCGCCCCAAAGCACGCAACACATAGGAAGGTTCCAGACTTGCCGAGGTACATGCCGATCCACTCGAAACCGCAATATCTTTAACCGCCATAATGAGCGACTCACCTTCAACAAAGTTGAAACTCACATTCAGGTTGTGCGGAACGCGACTATCCATGTCACCATTGAGATAGACCTCCTCCATGTCGGAGAAGCCCTTCCATAAGCGATCTCGCAACATGCGAATACGTTCGTTTTCAGCGACCATTTCTTCTTTAGCAATACGGAAAGACTCACCCATGCCGACAATTTGATGCGTAGCCAAGGTGCCAGAACGGAATCCGCGCTCATGACCGCCACCATGCATTTGCGCCTCTAGGCGCACACGTGGCTTACGTCGCACATAAAGCGCGCCAATGCCTTTAGGCCCGTAGGTTTTGTGCGCTGAAAAAGACATCAAATCTACTTTGAGTTTTTTCAGATCAATAATCACCTTGCCGGTAGCCTGTGCCGCATCAACATGTAACAACACACCTCGCTCACGGCAAATTTCGCCAATCGCTGCAATGTCTTGAATCACGCCAATTTCATTATTTACATACATCACCGATACAATCGTGGTGTCAGGACGCAATGCCGCCTTCAGTTTTTCCAAATCAAGCAGACCATTGGATTCAGGCTCAAGATAAGTTGCTGTAAACCCTTGACGCTCCAACTCACGAACCGTATCCAACACTGCTTTATGCTCGGTTTGTACAGTAATGATGTGCTTGCCTTTTTCTGCATAAAAATGCGCAGCGCCTTTCAAAGCAAGATTGTTTGACTCTGTAGCACCTGAGGTCCAAACGATTTCTTTCGGATCTGCATTCACCAAAGCAGCGACTTGCTCACGAGCTTGCTCAACCGCTTCATCTGCAGCCCAACCATAAGGGTGAGAGCGCGAAGCAGGATTACCAAATTTCTCAACCAAATAAGGGATCATTTTTTCGGCCACACGCGGGTCAACCGGGGTGGTCGCTGAATAATCCAGATAAATCGGAAAATGCAAAGACATGAAAAGCTCCTAACGATTAAACGGTAGCTTGTGCAAACTTACTTGCACCCTTAGCCATAGTGACAGGAACAACATCTGAATGAGAGTGGGCTTTAGACTGCCCATCCAATAATTGTTGCAAAGTCACGCCCGCCAAATAATCATGAATTTTTTCGTTCAATCCAGCCCATAGATCATGAGTCAGACAAGGCTTACCATCGTTGCAGTTGCCCTGCTCTTTGCAATTCGTCGTGTCGATTGGCTCATCTACTGCCACCACAATATCAACGATCGAAATTTTATTTGCTGGGCGTGCCAAGCAATAACCACCACCAGGACCGCGTACACTGGCAACCACATTGCTTTTACGCAACTTGCCAAACAACTGCTCCAAATATGACAAAGAAATCTTCTGTCTCTCGCTAATACCCGCCAAAGTAACTGGGCCACGTCCGCCTCGCGTTGCCAAATCTAGCATCGCAGTTACTGCAAATCTTCCTTTAGTGGTTAAACGCATAATATCCCTCTCCCGTAGTGTATTATTACGAGCCGTTTTGCAGGCCCATCTCAGTTACTAGAGTGGATAATAGAATACCTGAATTTTTTAATCAACTATTTTATTCAAATAATTTGGATCAAATTTATCAGCAGTCGCTCGCTCCTCATCAACGCCAATTCCCATCTTCTCCAACTGCTGCAAAATCAACTCAATACGCTGATCAACCGTAACACTGTGTCCAATTAGGCCATGCAGCGCTTTTGAAACCGGATCGTTTTGATCACTGCCAATTCCATAGGCATTAAAACCACCTGACTTTTTGACCTCATCCAAAATACGCGCTGGAATACCCGCCGCTGTTGAACCCGCAGGCACTTCTTTCACCACCACCGCATTGGATCCGATCTTCGCTCCAGCTCCGATCAGGATCGGCCCAAGAATTTTTGCACCCGCGCCCACCACCACCCCGTTACCCAATGTCGGATGACGCTTACCTTCTTTCCATGAAGTGCCACCTAGTGTTACACCGTGGTATAGCGTCACGTCATCGCCAATCTCTGCGGTTTCACCAATCACCACACCCATGCCGTGATCGATGAAAAAGCGGCGTCCAATTGTTGCCCCAGGGTGAATCTCAATCCCCGTCAGAAAGCGCGCAACGTGAGAAAGAAAACGAGCCAGCCAAAACAGCTTCCAATGCCATAAGCCGTGGGAGATGCGATGCAAGATGCGCGCATGCACACCCGGATAGCAGGTCAACACCTCTAGTGTGCTACGAGCAGCAGGGTCTCGGTCGAATACGCTCTTAATATCTTCTCTAATCGCTGTGAACATTTTTCAAATCTCGCTTCAATTTGCCGTGATATTGCGCCGTCAACGTTAGAATACCACGCAGGATATTGACCTCTTCCAGCTCCAATCTTGCTCTTGCATAAAGGCGACGCAGCTTATGCATCAACTTAGTAGATTGTTGCCCATGTAAAAACTCAATCTCAATTAAGGTTTCTTCGAGTTGCTTAAAAAAACCTTCAACATGCTCAGCTGATGCCGGAACAACCTCTGGAGCGCCACATTGTCCTTGCCCCGCAGCCAAGCGCAATTCATAGCCCACAAGCTGCACCGCAGCCGCTAAATTAAGCGAGGTGTACTCAGGATTGACTGGAATACGCACCATCAACTGACAACGCGCCAATTCTTCATTGGTTAAACCCGAGGTTTCAGCACCAAACAGCAGTGCCACTGGTAGCTGCGCTTGCTGCACCACCAAGGGCATCGCCTCACGCGGCGCTAATACCTCTTGTGAAATATCGCGCACTCGCGCCGACATCCCAACTACAAACACAACGCCCTGCAAAGCCTCTTCCAAAGAACTGCACACCACTGCATTCGCCAACACATCATCCGCACTGGCCGCCATCGCCGTTGCCTGCGCATCGGGAAAATGGCGCGGATTAATAAGATATAGCGTCGACAACCCCATTGTTTTCATCGCGCGAGCAGCCGCACCAATATTTCCCGGATGGCTGGTGTGACTCAGAATGACCCGCACGTTCTCTAATGTTTGTGCCACCTCAAAATGTTCTTGTTTATTCAAAGCGTGATTCCAACTAAAATGCCTGCCGTTTCTTCGTTCATTAAAAGGTTTTCGCCCTCATGCACCCCATGCTCACCATCGCGGTAAAAGCCGCGCGTCGCGCCGGCAATATTATTCATCGTGCTGCCGACAACATCGACCATCTCACCGTTACCAAAAAATCCCACGCTGATTACGTGAGTGAAGTTGATCGCGCCGCTGAAAATAGCATTATTCAAACTATCCATGACGCCTACCCGAGCCATGCGATTTTAGCAGAAGAGAGTGGCACCCAAGGCGAGTCAGAGTACCTTTGGATCATTGACCCTCTCGATGGCACTACCAATTTCCTGCATGGATTTCCTCAATACGCAGTTTCGATCGCCCTGCAACACAACGGCATTCTGACTCAAGCTGTCATTTACGATCCGAACAAAAATGATCTGTTTACCGCCACTCGCGGCCAAGGCGCATACCTGAACGACAAGCGCATTCGTGTAAGCAAACGGGATCAAATGGCTGATAGCTTAATTGGCACGGGCTTCCCTTATTCCAAGATGGATCACCTTGATGCTTACCTGAACATTCTGCGTGACGTCATTCAAAAAACCTCTGGCTTGCGTCGCCCTGGCTCAGCCGCGTTAGACCTTGCCTACACTGCCGCAGGTCGTTACGACGCGTTCTTTGAAACCGGTCTAAAATCTTGGGACATCGCCGCAGGATGTTTGCTCATCACCGAGGCTGGCGGCATGGTCAGTGATTTGCAAGGAAATGACGGATACCTTAAGAGCGGACATATCTGCGCAGGCAATCCAAAAATTTTCTCGCAGCTATTACAAATCATTGGCCCGCACTTAACTCCCGCATTGAAAACATAAATACCAATTTGTCAGTATTGCCATGATTGAAATTTCCGGCCTAACCTTCGACTATCCCGGACATCGCGCCCTTAACGACGTTACATTGAGGGTCGCCGAGGGTAGCGTCACTGCACTGGTTGGCCCTAACGGTGCCGGTAAAACAACACTGATGCGCTGCATCGCCGGACTGGAAACACCACTTGCAGGAAACATTGTCGTTGACGGAATGAATGTCATCGAACAGCCCCGTGAGGTTCATCGCATCATGGGCTATTTATCTGATTTTTTTGGACTTTATCAAGAGCTCAGCGTGTCTCACTGCCTAGAATATGCAGCTACCGCACAGGGTTTAACTAAAGAAGAAATTCCAGTAGCGCTTCAAGATACTGCACAGCGACTAAACCTCAGCGATCAATTACAGCAACTCAGCGGTAGCTTATCGCGCGGGCAGCGGCAGCGCGTCGCCATTGGCCAAGCTATTATTCATCAGCCGAAAGTTTTGTTGCTAGATGAACCCGCATCAGGCCTTGACCCCGAAGCACGCGCTAGCCTAGCGTTGCTGTTTCGCCAACTACAGTCTGATGGCATGACCTTGCTCGTGTCCTCCCACATACTTGCGGAACTGGATGAATATTCCACACACATGCTGGCACTTCGCGGTGGCCGTATTCTTGAAAATCGCACACTACATCCAACACATTTATCCACTGAGTTACGCCACCTTCACCTTGAGTTGGCGCAACCTGATACACGCCTAGCTGCGTGGCTAGCATCACAAGCATTAATCACTGTCAAAGCTGCAACTGAGCAGAGTGCAGAATTTGATTTTCATGGAGATACACTGGCGCAAGCTGATCTGTTAAAAACAATGCTTGCTGAAAACTTTTTAGTCAGTAGTTTCACCGCACATAAAGAAAATTTACAACAGTCTTATCTTCGTTCTGTCGCAGCTCATCTAGAGAGTCAACAATGAGCAATCCAGAGTTCACTAGAAACTTATGGTTATCTTTTTCAATCCATCGATTGATTGCAATGCCCGCAATTCTGGCGCTCATTTTTATCACCACTGGGTTTGCAAATGAACATGGCAACGTAGCTACAAGCATCCACAACATCGCAATTGCACTCTTCGTTTTTATTGTATGGCTGTGGGGGTCACGCAATGCTAACGCCACTATAGTAGATGAATTACGCGATAAAACTTGGGATCAGCAACGTATGAGTGCTCTGAGCCCTTGGTCGATGGCATGGGGAAAATTATTTGGAGCAACCTCATTTAATTGGTATGGCGGAATAATGTGTCTAGTTGTTGCATGGCTTTCAGGTTTCGTCGCAAATACGCCTGACTTGCTCACTACACTGCTATCAATCACTGCAATTGGAGTGTTGTTGCACGCCACACTCATCGCACTCAATTTGCATACCAGTCAATTTGAATCGAGCGTCATTCAACGCGGCGGTATTGGTTGGCTCGTTATCATCATTGCTCTAATTTTATTACCCTCAATCAGCACCAAGCATTCGGAATTGATCCACTGGTGGAACATGGCAATTAACCCAGCACTTTTTTGGATGGACAGTGCATTGTTATTCGCCGCCTGCACCACCTTCGCCGCTTGGCGTGTGATGAGTAACGCATTGCAAGTACGAACAATGCCTTGGGCGTGGCCCACCTTCGCCTGCATACTCACTATTTACTTCACCGGTTTTTTCCAAGAACTTTATAACGTAAATATGCTTTGGATTAATGGCCTACTCATCTCTCTAATCATGACTTACATTGCATTATTTACCGAGTCTAATAGCCTATTGCGCTGGCGTAAATTGCAATTACTACAAGAAAATAAAAACTATCGCGGCTGGCTAGAGCAACTCCCTTTGTGGCCGACAACGATCGCACTCAGTTTATTCTTTGCCCTACTAGTTGTGGCCACAGCTTCGAACGTAGAGTTGATCGCGCACTCAGCAAATTTGTATCCTCAATACGCAATCACCTTGGTTTTAATGACTTTGCGAGATGCCTGCGTACTATTGTTTTTTGCCTTCGTACCCAATAGCAAGAGAGCGCTCGGCGCAGCAATGCTTTACCTACTTGTACTCAATGGCCTGCTTCCATTTTTTGCAGGTGTCGCCGGTTTAGACACCCTGCGTTACTTCTTCCTGCCCTTTGAAGCCTCTGCTGACCCTTGGAGTAGCGTGCTTGTAATGACGATCCATGCTGCGCTAGCCTTAGGCTTAGTCAATTGGCGCCTGCGCAACAGCCAACCCGCATGAATAGCGTAAGCACAGACACAGCAAAGCACACGCCGATGATGCAGCAATATCTGCGTATCAAAGCTGAGCATCCCGACAAGCTATTGTTCTATCGCATGGGCGACTTCTACGAGTTGTTTCATAGTGATGCAGAACGTGCGGCAAAATTACTCGACATCACACTCACCCAGCGTGGCGCGTCCAACGGCAACCCCATCAAAATGGCGGGTGTACCATATCACGCGGCAGAGCAATATTTAGCGCGCTTGGTGAAGATGGGCGAATCCATCGCCATCTGCGAACAGATCGGCAACCCCGCCACCAGCAAAGGTCCGGTCGAGCGCAAAGTCATGCGCATCGTCACCCCTGGCACCGTTACCGATTCCGCACTGCTGGAAGAAAAACGCGACAACCTACTTTTGGCGCTGCATCAGCGCAGTGGCAAGCTAGGCTTGGCTTGGCTCAATCTCGCCTCCGGCCAATTTTTCGTGTGCGAAACCGCCACCGACAATTTGCCCACCGAACTCGAACGCTTACAGCCTTCGGAAATTTTGCACGCCGAAAACGCCGCCGTAAAAACCAGCATCCATGCGGCCTTCAAGACCTTGCCCGATTGGCATTTCGAGATTGACACGGCACACCGCGCGCTGTGCCAACAGTTTGCTACGCTCGATCTCGCCGGATTTGGCTGCGATGATTTCACTGTAGGGATTGAGGCAGCAGGCGCCTTGCTCGGTTACGCCAAACTCACCCAAGGCCAAGCCATCAGCCACATTCGCTCTTTGCAGGTATACAGCGCCGACCAATACGTCCGCATGGACGCCGCAACACGGCGCAATCTGGAAATCACCCAAACCCTACGCGGAGAACCCGCACCGACGTTACTCTCACTGCTCGACACCTGCGCTAGCAACATGGGCAGCAGATTGTTGGCGAACTGGTTGCATCACCCATTGCGTGATCGTCATGCGTTACGCGCTCGACTGGACGCAGTCACCGCGCTACTCCCCTCACCTGCAAATGAGAGAGGGGCTGAGGGAGGGGCTTTCCGCGCTGTACACGAACACCTCAACTCTAGTGTCGATGTAGAGCGCATCACCGCCCGCATCGCCCTGCGCAGCTCAAGACCGCGCGATCTTTCCGGCCTGCGCGATACGCTACACACTTTGCCGCAACTACATGCCGAACTCATAGGTCGGGCTTCAACCCGACGCAATGACGACGTCGGGCTGAAGCCCGACCCACAAAACCTACCGCTTATCGAGCGCCTTGCTTACGCTCTACAAGCCGATGCACAGCTGGTTTCCGTTCTGCAAACTTCGCTGAAAGCCGAACCCTCTTCCGTGCTACGCGAAGGTGGCGTCATCGCTGACGGCTTTGATGCTGAGTTGGACGAACTGCGCGGCATCCAAACAAACTGTGGCGATTTCCTACTCGCACTCGAAGCACGCGAACGCGCCCGTACTGGCATTGCCACGCTAAAAGTGGAATACAACCGCGTGCATGGTTTCTACATCGAAGTAAGTGCCGCGCAATCGGTGAATGTGCCGGATGACTACCGTCGCCGCCAAACACTTAAAAATGCCGAACGCTACATCACACCAGAACTGAAAGCGTTCGAAGATAAAGCACTCTCTGCCAACGACCGCGCATTAGCTCGTGAAAAATTTCTCTACGAACAATTGCTTGATGCGCTCGCGCCTTACATCCCGCAATTGCAACACATCGCCGCCGCCATCGCCGAGCTGGACGTACTCGCCACATTCGCCGAACGCGCAGCCACGCTGAATTTCAGCGCACCGCAATTTAGCGACGACGCGCAGATCAACATCATCCAAGGCCGTCATCCGGTGGTGGAAGCGCAAGTAGATCAATTCACCCCGAACGACACCACGCTCAACGACGCCCGCCGTACGCTACTTATCACCGGCCCCAACATGGGCGGTAAATCGACCTACATGCGGCAGGTCGCCATCATCGCGCTGTTAGCACACGTCGGCTGTTTCGTGCCCGCGCAGAATGCGGAGCTGGGCGAGATCGACCAAATCTTCACTCGCATTGGCGCATCAGATGACTTAGCCAGCGGGCGCTCCACCTTCATGGTCGAGATGACCGAAGCCGCCAACATCCTGCACAACGCCACCGAAAACAGCCTGGTGTTAGTCGATGAAATCGGCCGTGGCACCTCAACCTTTGATGGCTTGGCACTCGCCTACGCCATCGCGCGCCACTTGCTGGAAAAGAACCGTTGCTACACCCTGTTCGCCACGCACTATTTTGAACTCACGCGATTGAGTGAAGAATTCGCGCAACTCGCCAATGTCCACCTCACTGCCATCGAACACCAGCACAGCATCGTGTTTCTGCATTCAGTCAACGAAGGTGCTGCCAGCCAAAGCTACGGCCTGCAAGTCGCCGCCCTCGCGGGCGTGCCGAACAGCGTTATACGCAGCGCGAAGAAACAACTGGTGAAGTTGGAACAGAACAGCGCAGCGCAGAACCCGCAGGGCGACCTCTTCGCAGCCGTACCGGAAGCGCCGGAGCCGGAAGAACATCCGCTGCTGTCAGCGCTAAGAGATTTGCAGCCGGATGAGATGAGTCCGAAGGAAGCGCTGGAGAGGATTTATCAGTTGAAGAAGCTGGTTTGACGAACTACCGAAATCATTTTGGCTTAAACATGATACTTAGCCGTTGAGTTTTCATTTTTTGCCATCGCTTCATATCAGGCTCATCTACTGCGCCGTGAGTTATCGCCCAACTGCGAAACCCATCAGGGGCATTCTTTATTCCGTGAATATTTGCCAGAGTTATTGCCGTAACTTTATTCCACCCCTTCACTGATTGCATATTTGCAAACATCAAATTCGTACCCAATAGCGAGATGGGTGAAAAGATTGTTTCAGTCAAATCAGCCCTCATCAAATTTGCATGATCTAGCTGTGCATTGGTGAAATCACAACCGAATAGTGACGCTTCTTGCATGTTGGCTTCTGGCAGATAAGTTTCATGGAAATCTATTTGGTTAAGCGCAATTCCTGAAAGCATTGCTCCTTCGAGATCAATACCATAACTAAGTGTTGCCACTTTCTGTTCAGTATTTTTTGCTCCAATTTGGCTTAAGTTTTTGTCAGCCTTAAATCGCTCGATTTTGAGAAACTCAACGAGAGCCTCCGACCGTATGCGTGAGTTGAATTTTGGTTCACCTTTTTCTGCGTCGTAGAGGTATGAGAGAAGTTGCGCTCGCCGCTCCCAAAAATATTTTATTTCGGCAATGTGATCTTGTTTTTGGAGTAACGCATTCTGTTCCTGCAGTGCGCGAGATTGCTGTGCAGTGAAAAATAATGTAACGATTGCAAGCATCCCTCCGACTGCAAAGGTTGCCTGTCCACCAGATGGAACTAGCTGCCAAATAAGTGCTGATTTAGCAGCTTTCCGTCGGGGGTCTAATTCAGGAAGCCCTTTTGTCTCGGAAAAGAAATTGACTAGAACGCGATAGAGGCGGTGCTCTTGTTCGATTATTCGTGCTTCGAACTGAATCGTTTGCTCGCTCACTAAGCGCGTCCTAATACGTAGCGCAGTTACTTACCGATTTTAGCGCTAGTACGCTGCTCATATTCCATCACACAGGCACTAAAATTGCCGACCGTTATTTCCTTACCATATAACGTGATTCCACCTTTATTCTCATATTTTTTGTAATCACGCCCTGCTAATTCATCTTTTACATACCAAGCGCTTTGATCAATATTATCGTTATCACTACAGTGCCCAGGGGATGTAATTGTTGTTAAATCTAACATGTAACATGCAGAAGGTGTTTGAATGAATGACTGCACTACTTTGACGGTATCGCCTTGCTTCCCTGTTACTGTGGTGCCCGACACTTCGGCAAAATTCTTGTCATTTAAATCGGGATGACGACTAATGTTGAAGCTCCAGTTACCTTTCAGTTTTCCGTGTTCCAAAATAAAGCGGTCGCATTTAGTGACGCCATATTTATGAAATGCTTTCAATAAGGTCTGGTCATCCTCATTCGCAGCGGCCGAGTTTGATAGTAAAGGAGTGGCAGCGAGTAGCGCAACCAAACTATAGCGACCAGTAAGTTTTTTTATGTGTGGCATGACAACACCTCTTTGGTTAGTAAAAAAGTGCGCGGATTTTAAT
>JBAXEJ010000041.1:0-21302 GCA_037140475.1 Gallionellaceae bacterium | reverse complement strand
ATATGGTCGTCCTGACCAACCTGACGACCGGCGGCGTGACGGCCTCCTACGCGATGCTGGGCGATATTCACATTGCTGAGCCGGGTGCGTTGATCGGCTTCGCCGGCGCACGCGTGATCGAACAGACCGTGCGTGAAACATTGCCGGATGGTTTTCAGCGTGCAGAATTTTTGTTGGAGCATGGTGCAATCGACATGATTATTGACCGTCGCCAAATGCGCGATCAATTGGCCACCTTGATTACCTTGCTGACCAAACAGCCTGCGGTGACTAAGTTAGAAGCGGCTTAATAAACTTGGTGGGTGGACAATAGTTCACTCACCTGTATCGCCATCACCAATGCTGAAATCTTTAGCTGACTGGCTAACCTACCTCGAATCTCTTCACCCTAAAACCATTGCGCTCGGCCTTGAGCGTGTGGCGCAAGTTAAGCAGCGCCTTAATCTCAATCCTGATTTTCCGGTCATTATCGTCGGTGGCACCAACGGCAAGGGTTCGGTGTGCGCGATGTTGGAATCTATTTTGCATGCGGCGGGTTACAAGGTTGGTTGCTATACCTCACCGCATTTGTTGGATTACAACGAGCGTGTACGGATTAGCAAAAAGCAGGCAACTGATGCGGAGTTGTGTGCTTCGTTTGAGGCAATAGAGTCGGTACGCGGTGAGATAGCGCTGACTTATTTTGAGTTTGGCACTTTGGCGGCAATGCAGTGCTTTATTGAGCACAAGGTGGATGTAGCTATTCTCGAAGTGGGGCTGGGTGGCAGACTAGATGCCGTGAACGTGTTTGATGCGGATTGTGCGGTGGTGACCAGTATTGATATTGATCACATTGATTATTTAGGTGATAACCGTGAGCAGATTGCCTTTGAAAAGGCGGGCATTTTTCGCGCAGGCAAGGTGGCGATTTTTGGCGATATGGATATGCCGGAGGCGATACGAACACAAGCGGGGAAAATTGGCTCAGACCTGTGGTGTCTAGGAAAAGAGTTTGGTTTTATCTCACATCAAGGTCAGTGGGATTTTCAAGGCAGGTTGAGTGCGCGCAAGGCATTGCCATTCCCCGCGCTTCGCGGCGCATATCAACTGAATAACGCGAGCTCGGTGCTGGCAGCACTAGACGCGCAGAAAGAAAAGCTGCCGGTGAGTATGGAGGCGGTGCGGCGCGGTTTGGTTGAGGTCACGCTATCGGCTCGCTTTCAATTGATTCCCGGAAAGCCAGCATTAATTCTTGATGTGGCACACAACCCGCACGCGGCACGATCATTTGCGGCCAATTTGGCTGCGTTACCTCCGGCAGGAAAAACCTTTGCGGTATGCGCCATGCTCAAGGATAAAGATATAGCGGGCGTGGTTGATGCGCTTAAAAATCAAGTAGATATATGGCTAGTGGGTAGCATTGATGCCCCGCGCGGAGCATCCGCAGTGGAGTTAGAGCAGGTGCTGCACAAAGCGAATGTGAAAGAGGTGTTGTGTTTCGCCAACGCGACAGATGCCCTGCATCATGCCTATAACCTCGCGGGTGAAAATGATAGAATCGCCGCCCTCGGTTCATTCTATACGGTAGCTGAAGTGATGCGCGCTCGCGGCTTGCGTAGCGTCTAATTCTGGCAAGGCGAACGATGGCTAAACAATTGACTGCAGACGAAGAATCTATCTTGAAGCGACAGGCTCGCCGCCGTTTGATCGGTGCGGTAGCGTTGACGACAGCGGTGGTAGTGATATTGCCACTCGTTTTTGATAGCGAGCCGCCAGCCAGTATTTCAAATAACATTGAGTTAAGCATTCCAGGCCAAGAAAAAACCAAAGAAGTGCCTATTGCATCTGCGGTTCCTGTGGTCAGTCCAGTTTCTGCAGTGGTAGAGCCACCTATCTCGATACCTACTCCGGTGGTTCCTACCGTTTCGACGGCATCGGCAGTTGCTCCGATATCGGCAGTCGTCCTTTCTACTGCGCCACAGAAATCTGAAGCTGTAAAGCTGGGAGCGGAAAAGACAATAAAATCTGAGGTTGAGAAAACTATAAAAGTAGAGAATAAACAAAAGGTTGTAGATAAACCTGAAGAAAAGTCGAAAACAGAGTCAAAACTGAAAACAGAAGACAAACCAAAGGTTGACGCTAAGCCAAAAGTTGAGACAAAGCCAAAAGCAGAAGCCAAGCCAAAAGTGGAGGTTAAATCCACAGTGCTTCCCCGCGCGGTGCCACACTCTGGCTTTGTAATTCAAATTGGCGCGTATTCAAATCATGCAGCCGCAAAAAACATGCAGGAAAAATTAGCGAAGCAGGGACACCGCGTCTACATAGAAAAGGTAGGAACTAATCTGAGGGTGCGGGTGGGTAGTTTCCCAACACGCGAAGCTGCTGAAAAGGTGCGCCATAAATTGGAGTCGCAAGGCCTGCATCCGAATTTGGTAAATTTGGGCAATTAAAGTAACTAGGCGATGACTATTTTCGATTACGTAGTCCTAGGAATTGTAGTGGTGTCTATTGGCCTAGGTTGGTGGCGTGGCATTGTTTATGAGCTACTGTCACTGTTGGGTTGGGCAGCTGCTTTCTTCATCGCGCGATTATTTGCTCCTGAGCTTCTGCCCTATGTGCCGGATGCATTGGGTTCCGAAGCAGTAAAAACAGCAGTAGCGTATGGTGTGTTATTCATTGCGACGTTGATCTTAAGTGGCATTGTGGCGTGGACACTTTCCAAACTGATTAAGTTTGTGGGCTTGGGTTGGATGGATGGGGCTTTAGGTGCAGGTTTTGGTTTGGTGCGTGGTGTGTTGTTGGTATTGGTGCTTGTGTTGTTGGCAGGGCTGACATCTTTGCCGCAAGAACCAGCTTGGAAAGAGGCTTGGTCTAGCCAGACATTGCAGAATGTCGCTTTATTTACCAAAGATTTTTTGCCGCAAGATGTGGCGAAAAAAGTGATTTATTAACTTACGAAATTCCGGGATAAATTATGTGTGGCATTTTAGGCGTCGTTGCGCAATCCCCCGTTAATCAGCTGCTTTATGATGGGCTACAAGTGTTGCAACATCGAGGCCAAGATGCTGCTGGCATTGCCACGATAGAGGGCAATGCCTTTCATTTACATAAAGCGAATGGCCTTGCGCATGATGTGTTCCGCACTCGCAACATGCGCGCACTCACTGGTAACGCCGGTATTGCTCATGTGCGCTATCCAACCGCTGGCTCGGCGGTAGATCACAACGAGGCCCAACCTTTTTATGTGAACTCACCCTTCGGCATTGTGCTGGGGCATAACGGTAATTTAACTAACACTTCGCAATTGCAAAAAGAGTTGTTCTTGGATGACATGCGTCACGTTAATACCAATTCTGATTCTGAGGTGTTACTCAATGTGCTGGCGCATGAACTTCAAGTTGAGTGCAAACAATTGCGCCTTGATCCTAAAACTATTTTTGCCGCTGTTTCTGGTGTGCATCGTCGTTGCCGTGGCGCATACGCAGTGGTGTCAATGATTGCGGGTTATGGTTTGTTGGCGTTCCGTGATCCTTTTGGCATTCGCCCACTGGTGATTGGCTGCAATCAAACTGAGCATGGCATGGAATATTTGGTTGCTTCAGAGAGTGTGGCTTTGGATACGCTGGGCTTTAAATATATGCGCGATATTGCGCCTGGTGAAGCGGTGTTTGTCGATTTCAGCGGCAACTTCCACGCTCAGCAATGTGCAGCGAATCCAGTACTGAATCCTTGCATTTTTGAGTACGTTTATTTGGCACGTCCAGACTCAGTGATTGATGGAATTTCAGTGTATGAAACACGCCTCAACATGGGTGAGTACTTGGCTGATAAGATTGCTCGCGTTTGGCCGGATCATGATATTGACGTGGTGATTCCGATCCCTGACTCTAGCCGCCCGAGCGCCTTGCAATTGGCGAATCGTTTGGGGATCCCGTTCCGCGAAGGCTTTGTAAAAAATCGTTACATTGGACGAACTTTCATTATGCCGGGTCAGGCGATGCGCAAGAAATCAGTGCGTCAAAAACTGAATGCGATTAGCGTGGAGTTCAAGGGCAAGAATGTGTTGCTGGTGGATGATTCGATTGTACGTGGCACAACGAGTCGCGAGATTGTGCAGATGGCTCGTGATGCAGGAGCACGCAAAGTGTATTTTGCTTCGGCAGCACCACCGGTTAAGTATCCCAACGTGTATGGAATTGATATGCCCTCGCGTCATGAGTTGATTGCGACAGGCCGTACCGATGAGGAAATTTGCACTGAGATCAGTGCAGATCGCATCGTCTATCAAGATCTAGACGATTTGAAAGCGGCAGTGAATAAGTTGAACCCAGCGATTACACGCTTTGATTGCGCGTGTTTTGATGGTGAATACATCACCGGCGACATTACGCCTGAATATCTTGATCGTATTGAGAATGCTCGCGGAGCAGGCAAGGCGAACAAGACAAAAGAAGACGATCAAATGGAATTAGATTTGGCGATGAGCGCCACGTCGATGTAATTTTTTCGTTGGGTTCAGATTGGCTAACCCAACAAATTTTTTGGGATTGAATCCATCATGAGTGAATCACAATATCAACTAGAAACATTAGCCGTGCGTGCAGGCACCAGTCGTACGGAATTTGGCGAACACAGCGAAGCTTTATTTTTAACTTCTAGCTTTGTGTTTGAAAGCGCGGAGCAGGCAGCTAAACGTTTCATCGGCGAAGAACCCGGCAATATTTATTCACGCTTTACCAATCCTACCGTCACTATGTTTGAGCAGCGTCTTGCTGCGCTGGAAGGCGCTGAGCAGTGTGTTGCCACCGCTTCGGGTATGTCGGCAATTTTGACCACCTGCATGGCTTTTCTTAAAGCAGGCGATCACGTAATTGCTTCGCAAAGCATTTTTGGCTCAACAGTCAATCTGTTCAATAACGTGCTGAAAAAATTTGGTGTGGAGACAACTTTTGTTTCTGCTACGGATGTTGCCGAATGGCAGATAGCCGTGCGTCCGAACACTAAGTTGTTTTTTTTGGAAACGCCTTCTAATCCCTTGACTGAAATTTCTGACATCGCGGGCATTGCCGCCGTTGCGAAAAGTTGTGGCGCATTATTGGCTGTCGATAACTGTTTTTGCACACCGATTTTGCAACGTCCGCTAGAGCTTGGCGCAGACATCATCATTCATTCTGCAACCAAGTATCTGGATGGACAGGGGCGTGTGTTGGGCGGCGCGGTACTGGGAAGCAAAAAATTGATGGAGCCGGTGTATGGTTTCTTGCGAACCACTGATCCGACGATGAGTGCGTTTAATGCATGGGTGTTTTTGAAGGGAATCGAATCCCTTAAGCTGCGCATGGAAGCACATAGCGCAAATGCGTTGCAACTGGCGCAGTGGCTGGAGAAGCAACCCAACGTGAAACGCGTTTTGTATCCGGGCTTACCGTCGCATCCTCAGCATACGTTGGCGATGAAACAGCAAAAAACCGGTGGCGGCATTGTGGCGTTCGAGTTGAAAGGTGGTAAGGCAGAAGCGTGGCGGGTCATTGATAACACGCAGATGCTATCGATTACCGCGAATCTAGGCGATACCAAAACAACGATTACGCATCCGGCAACCACGACCCATGCGCGCATTTCGCCAGAGGCTAGAGCCGCAGCAGGCATTAGCGATGGCTTGATTCGCATTGCGGTAGGACTAGAAGCCGTTATCGATATTCAAAACGATCTCGTTCGCGGCCTGGCTTAATCTTTTCTTTCAATGAACGGAATCCTAGCCAAACAGCTTGGCGATGCTTTACTCGCAAACGGCATGATGCTGGCAACAGCAGAGTCATGCACCGGCGGTGGTGTGGCACAGGCAGTAACCGACATTGCGGGAAGCTCGGCTTGGTTTGAGCGGGGCTTTGTAACTTATGCCAATATCGCAAAGGTTGAGATGTTGGGTGTAAGGCAATCTACAATTGATACGCATGGTGCGGTTTCTGAGGTCACGGTGCGAGAAATGGTGGCTGGTGCTTTGCGGCACAGTGGCGCACATCTCGCATTGGCAGTAACAGGAATTGCGGGTCCAGGTGGTGGCTCGGTCACTAAACCAGTAGGCACAGTATGGTTTGCGTGGGCTACAAGAGAGGGCCAGGTTCAAGCAAAATTGCATCAACTCAGTGGTGATCGCTCGCAAATTCGCGTTCAAGCGGTACAAATATCTCTGCAAGGAGCGTTGGAAATGTTGAATTTATCGCCTGTTCTCGTATAGTTAATTTTAGAACGAACGTTCTATGCAAGACCGATTTGCTATGCAATAATCGGTCACCATTTTTAAAAAGGAAATAGTCATGGATGAGAATAAAAGCA
Organism: Gallionellaceae bacterium; assembly: GCA_037140475.1. Lineage (GTDB taxonomy): Bacteria > Pseudomonadota > Gammaproteobacteria > Burkholderiales > Gallionellaceae > PALSA-1006. The sequence continues at coordinate 14,987 of JBAXEJ010000041.1, read as the reverse complement.
AAGCCCTTGCCGCAGCACTAAGCCAAATCGAGAAGCAATTCGGAAAAGGTTCCATTATGCGCTTGGGGGAAAACGACGTCGCGCGAGATATTCAGGTTGTGTCCACGGGTTCGTTGGGACTTGATATTGCGCTTGGTGTAGGTGGCCTGCCACGTGGTCGTGTGATCGAAATTTACGGTCCTGAATCCTCCGGTAAAACTACGCTGACACTGCAAGTGATAGCCGAGATGCAAAAGCTGGGCGGCACGGCAGCTTTCATTGATGCTGAGCATGCGCTTGATGCTCAGTACGCACAGAAGCTAGGTGTTAAGGTCGAAGATCTGTTGATCTCGCAGCCTGACAACGGCGAGCAGGCGTTGGAGATCGTGGATATGTTGGTGCGTTCTGGCTCGGTCGATATCGTTGTAGTGGATTCCGTTGCCGCACTGACACCGAAGGCCGAAATCGAGGGTGAAATGGGTGATGCTCAAATGGGCTTGCACGCTCGTTTGATGTCGCAAGCCTTGCGTAAATTGACTGCGAATATCAATCGCTCCAACACGATGGTGATTTTCATTAACCAAATTCGTATGAAGATTGGTGTGATGTTCGGTAATCCAGAAACCACGACTGGCGGTAATGCGCTTAAGTTCTACGCTTCGGTGCGCTTGGACATTCGCCGTATCGGCGCCATTAAAAAAGGCGATGAGGTAATTGGTAACGAGACGCGCGTAAAAATTGTGAAAAACAAAGTGGCGCCTCCGTTTAAAGAGGCCCTATTCGACATACTTTACGGTGAAGGTATTTCTCGCGAAGGCGAAATTATTGAGCTGGGCGTGCAGCATAAGTTGGTAGAAAAATCGGGTGCTTGGTATGCCTACAAAGGCGAGAAGATTGGCCAGGGTAAAGATAACGCGCGTGAATATCTGCGTGAGCATCCAGAGATTGCTTTTGAGATTGAGAACAAAGTGCGCGAAGCATTAGGTGTGTCATTGTTAGAAAGCACTGAAAAATCGCCATCTAAAGCAGAAAAGGCAGCCGCAAAAGCAAGTGAAAAAGCCGCTGCAAAAGCTGTAGAGTAAATTGGATCGAGTAATCAGGTGAGAAAACCCCCTGAAACATCGCTACGAACGCGAGCTTTGCAATACTTGGCACGACGCGAATATAGTCGTGCTGAGTTGCAAAGTAAGTTGCAGAAATATGTGCAGTTGGGTGACGAGAGTTTTGAAGATGTATCTTCGCCTGATCTTAATACTTTGCTAGATGAATTAACCGAACGCGGTTGGTTGTCCGATGAGCGTGCTACCGCTCAACTTGTTCACTCAAAACGAAATCGCTTCGGCACACAAAGAATCGCTCACGAGTTACGTCAAAAGGGGGTTTCGGATGAGTTGATTAACGCGGCACTCCCTGCGCTCAAAGATAGTGAATTTGCTACTGCTCGAGACGTGTGGCAAAGAAAATTTTCCACACTCCCCCAAGATGCTAAAGAAAAAGCCAAGCAAATGCGATTTTTGCAATCGCGCGGATTTTCAATGGAAGCAATTCTGTCCATCTTTCGCCATCAATAAATTGCTAATCCGATTGCTTAGCTTCTTGTAAGATAGCAGCATTGTCTGCGGCTAGTCGTCGCAGGTTTTGCAGTCATTCTGATGGGGTTCGCTTTGGCATTGAGCAGTAACATTTCCGATAAATGGGTATTAGTCATTGATGACATTGAGGGCGTGCGCGAGCAGCTCAATATGTCGTTATCAAGTTCTGGTTTTGCCAAATTACACGTGGTGGGCAGTATTAAAGATGCGTTGTTGCGAATGGAAACAAGTCGCTACGACGTCATTTTGTGTGACTATCTTTTGGGCGAGGGAACGGACGGTCAGCAGTTTCTCAAGTATTTGCGCACTAATGATCTGATCACGCGCAATACAATTTTTATCATGATGACGGGAGAGCAAGCATTTGAAAAGGTCATGGCTGCCTCTGAGGTGGCTCCTGATGACTACATGCTCAAACCATTCACCGCGGCGCAATTTAATGTACGACTAGAAAAGTTATTTGAGAAGCAAGAATACTTCGCGCCAATTGATAAGGCGTCGGATAGTAAAAATCCTGGACGTATAATAGCGGAATGCAATCAAAGGCTTATACTAAAAGATAAATACTTTGTTGATTTGTGCAAGATTAAAGCGGCAGTTTTGATCCGCGATGGGCGACCGCAAGAGGCGGTTGATATTTATCGCGATGTACTCGCACTGAGGCCGGTTAATTGGGCCAAACTGGGGTTGGCGCGTGCGTTATTGATGCTCAATAAAAATAACGATGCAGAGGTCTTGATACGAGAAATTCTCGCCGAGTCGCCCCAGTTTATGGGCGCTTATGATTTGTTGGGGCAACTACTCGTTTCGTCAGGGTCGAAGCATGAGGCGTTAGATGTCTTGCAAAAAGCGCGCGAGGTGGTCCCCGGTGCGATGAGTCGTGTGCGTGAAATTAGTAAGTTGGCAGTCAGTACCGGTAATCACGAATTAGCAGAACAGATTATGAGTGAAGCGCTCCAAAAACATCGGTTTTCACCCGTGCGAGAAGCGAATGATTACGTTGTTTTGTCTAACGCCTTAATAGGTCAAGGCAAAACAAAAGAGGCGCTAAGTGTAGTGGCGGATGCACAAAAAAGTTTTAGTGATGAGCATAGCGTTGTTGCATTAGCTGTGAGTGAAAGTGATGTGCATCGTGTTGCGGGAAATACAGCAAAAGCTGAAGCGGCGATCAATAAAGCACTTTCGCAGAGCGATCTAACCAAGTTACCCACACATTTGGTGATGACCTTGGCTGATGCATGCCTTGCCATGGGAAAAGACGAACATGGTACTAGCCTCTTACGTCACGCAGTGCAAAATAATCCAGAAGATGAATCGGTTAAAAACAGAGTTCACGAAATATTAACAGCCGCAGGCCAAGATGCTTCTCAAGCGACAGCAATGATCGAAGAAAGCAATCGTGCCGTAATTTTGCTGAACAATGAAGGCGTGCAAAAGGCAGAGGGTGGTCAGTTGACTGAGGCTGTCGAAATGCTAACGCAAGCTGCCAATCGATTGCCCAATAATATGCAAATTGTCAGTAATGCAGCGTTGGTACTTGCACTAGATCTTGTGCGCAATGGCACAAAGCCTGAAAGATTAAATCGTTGTATGCATTATCGCGGTGAGCTTATTAAAAAGGCACCGACACATCCTAAGCTCACGCAAATCGATGAGTTACTCAAACAGTTAAAAAAATAAATATATTTTCACAGATGAATAATTTATATGCAGCTGTCATCCATGATGTAAAAAATCAGCTGGCAGAGTTGTCGTTACGTTTGGGAGGGCGCGGTGGAGCGCAGGCAGAAATGGTGATCGCCATGAATGCTTCGCGTCGCCTGTCTGAAATGTTACTGATTTATCGACAAGAAAATGAGCTGCTAAGTGTCAATGCAGATTCCGTTAGTCCTGCAGATTTTGTAGCGATATTAGCAGCAGAGTTTGGTGAGCTATTCCCTCAATTGAAGATTGAAGTTGAAGCAAGCAAAGCACCCACATTTTCATTTTTTGATGATGCGCTGGTGCGCATGGCATTGGCCAATGCGTTACACAACGCTTGCCACTCGGCAAAGTCTGAGATCAAACTGTCTGCCTATGCAAAAGATAAAATGCTGGTGCTAGAAGTGGCCGATGACGGTCCCGGCTATCCTGAGGCACTTCTCAAATCAGGTGGTGCAGAGCCTTCTGCTGCGAGTGGAAGAGGAACAGGCCTCGGGCTCTATTTAGCAAGAAAAATTGCCGAATTACATCATCTAGAAAATAGTCACGGCTTTGTTGAATTGAGCAATAAAAATGGGGCAGTATTTCGCATGATGTTGCCTTGAAATTGGCCTGTGCTCACATGGTATTATTCGCGTTACGTTTAAGCTCAAAGGTGTGTAATGAAAAGTAGTGAAATCCGCCAAAAATTCCTAGATTACTTTGCTTCCAAAGGTCACACCGTGGTCGCATCTAGTTCACTCGTGCCGCATGAGGATCCTACATTGCTGTTTACAAATGCAGGGATGAATCAGTTCAAAGACGTATTTCTCGGCTTTGATAAGCGACCTTATTCCCGTGCAACCACATCGCAAAAATGTGTGCGTGCAGGTGGTAAGCATAACGATCTGGAAAATGTCGGTTATACCGCGCGTCATCACACCTTCTTCGAAATGTTAGGTAACTTCAGCTTTGGCGATTACTTTAAACGCGATGCGATCAATTACGCATGGGAATTGTTGACGGTTGTTTTTAAGCTGCCTAAAGATAAATTGACGGTGACGGTGTACGCGGAGGATGACGAGGCCTACGATATTTGGACCAAAGAAATTGGCGTGCCGGCAGAGCGTGTAATCCGTATCGGCGACAACAAAGGCGCGCGTTACGCTTCTGACAATTTTTGGATGATGGGCGACACAGGGCCATGTGGCCCCTGCACTGAAATTTTTTACGATCACGGCGAGCATATTCCCGGAGGACCACCCGGTAGCCCCGATGAAGACGGTGATCGCTTCATTGAGATTTGGAATAACGTGTTCATGCAGTTCAATCGCGATGAAGCAGGTGTCATGCATCCGTTACCTAAGCCATCGGTGGATACCGGTATGGGCTTGGAGCGAATTTCAGCGGTGTTGCAACATGTACATGCCAACTATGAGATTGATTTATTTCAAGCGCTGATTAAGGCGGCTGCACGTGAAACTCAATGCCGCGATTTAACGTCCCCTTCGCTGAAAGTGTTGGCAGATCACATCCGTGCTTGCTCTTTTCTAATCGCGGATGGAGTGATCCCAGGTAACGAAGGTCGCGGCTATGTGCTACGCCGAATCATTCGTCGTGCAATTCGTCATGGTTACAAACTGGGAGCACGGGCTGCGTTTTTCCACAAAATTGTGCCTGATCTGATCGAGCAGATGGGGGTGGCATATCCCGAATTAGCTTCTGCACAAGTACGCGTGATGGATATTCTTAAGCAGGAGGAAGAGCGCTTCTTTGCCACCATTGAAAATGGCATGGCGACTCTGGAAGCCGATTTGGCAGAAATGGCAAAAGCAGAAAGCAAAGTGTTCAATGGTGAGACTGCATTCAAATTACACGACACCTTTGGCTTTCCGCTTGACCTTACGCAGGACGTTTGTCGTGAGCATGGCGTAACAGTGGATGCGCTTGCTTTTGACAAGGCAATGGCGCGGCAGAAAGATCAAGCGCGTGCAGCAGGTAAGTTTAAGATGGCAGCAAATCTTGAATATGCCGGTCCTGTGACGACCTTCCATGGCTATGACAATCTTGAATTCAAGGGCAATGTGTTGGCTCTTTACAAAGACGGCGCTTTGGTTAACGAATTGGCTGAAGGTGATGTTGGTGTGGTGGTGTTGGACGACACTCCTTTTTATGCGGAGTCGGGTGGCCAAGTTGGTGACAGCGGGGAGCTACGCAGTGTGCACGGAATTTTTGCTGTAGAAGATACACAAAAAATTCAGGCCACTGTATTTGGTCATCACGGCGTGGTGAAAACGGGCAAGTTGACCGTGGGCAACAATGTGCAAGCGCGAGTCGATGTGGTCGCTCGTGGCCGTACGGTGCGCAACCATTCCGCGACGCACTTAATGCACAAGGCCTTACGTGAAGTGCTAGGTGGCCATGTGCAACAAAAGGGTTCGCAAGTCGATGCCGACAAGACGCGCTTCGATTTTGTGCATACCCAGCCCATGACGGATGTTGAAATTCGCCAAGTGGAAACGATGGTGAATGCAGAAATTTTGGCTAACGCTGAGTGTCAATCTCGCGTGATGGCGATAGAGGATGCGCAAAAAACTGGCGCCATGATGTTGTTCGGCGAAAAATATGGCGATGTGGTGCGGGTGTTGGATATTGGCTCTTCTATCGAGCTGTGTGGTGGAACGCACGTGAAGCGGACTGGCGATATCGGTCTGTTTAAAATTGTAGCTGAAAGTGGCGTGGCCGCTGGGGTGCGCCGCGTTGAGGCGGTGACAGGTGAGGGCGCATTGGGGCTGATTCAACAGCAAGAGACACGCCTATTGCAAGTGGCGGAGGTGGTGAAAGCCCAGCCGCATGAAGTTGCCGCGCGCGTGGGGCAAATTCTCGATTACGTGAAATCGATTGAAAAAGAGTTAGCTACACTAAAATCTAAGTTAGCATCGGCGCAGGGCGATGAACTTATTAGTCAGGCGCAAGACATTAAGGGTCTAAAAGTATTGGCTGTTAAGTTGGATGGTGCAGATGCTGCGACGTTGCGCGAAACGATGGATAAGTTAAAAGATAAACTGAAATCCGCTGCGATTGTTTTGGCCTCAGTTGCGGAGGGTAGGGTGAGTTTGATAGCAGGTGTGACAGCAGATGCGACGTCTAAAGTAAAGGCGGGGGAGTTAGTGAATTTTGTTGCCCAACAAGTGGGTGGAAAAGGTGGGGGTAGGCCTGACATGGCGCAAGCAGGTGGCACGCAACCCGAAAATCTAGCTGCTGCACTAGCATCGGTCCCGAGCTGGGTGATGGCAAAGTTATAGATTAGTGAGGTCGGCCTTGCTAGCTGCTCCCTCACTTGCGAGTATCGAGCCGAGTATAAGGTGAATTAAGTTAACGATTTTTGCAGCAGTGTTTGCGCAACACATTATAAAATAAGACGAATTTGAAATTCGTATAAGCCGGTTTGTAGCCTAATATAAACTGGCTGTGGTGCTTTATCAGGAGCAGAGCATGGTGGATGTAAATTTACATCAAAAAACAGTCCTTCTCGTTGAGGACGATCCGAGTGCTGTTGCGTTTGCGCAGGAGGCGGCGGCTTTGTGCGAGCCGCCGATTCGTTTGGTCGTGGTAGAGGATAGCGTGGAAGCCTTAGTATGGTTGGCGCGTAATCAAAAAGAAAAAAATCGCATGCCAGGGTTAATTTTGCTCGATTTAAAGTTGCCGAAACTGAGTGGGCTTGCGGTGTTGCGTAGGCTTCGTATGGATGCCAACACCGAAGACTTACCCATCATTGTGTTTTCTGAACTGTGCGAGCAAGCCGATGTTTTGCTCAGTTATCAAATTGGCGCGAATAGTTTCGTCAGCAAGCCATTGGATATTGATCAATTTAAACAGTTACTTACTGAGTTGACCGCCTATTGGTTACATCCACGCCAGCGTAAACTAGCGTTGTAGCGATTCACTCAAAACGGAAGTTTCAACGCTGAGTTAGCGCTGAGCAACACCTTCCGAAAATCCTCTTGAATCCGATTTAGTGCGACCGCATCATCTGCCTCAAAGCGCAACACAATCACTGGCGTAGTGTTAGATGCTCGCATCAATCCAAAACCATCCGCATATTCCACCCTTAGTCCATCAATTGTGATGATGTCGCGAGCTCCGTCAAATTTGGCTTCTTGTTGCAAGCGGTTAATCAGCGTGTGGTTTTCGCCTTCATTTACGTGGATATGAAGTTCAGGCGTGCTCACCGCGTCCGGTAGATTATTCAGTGTTTCATTGCTATCGGCGACTTGGCTTAAGATTTCTAGCAGACGTGCGCCAGCATAAAGTCCATCATCAAAACCGTACCAACGCTCTTTGAAAAATACATGTCCGCTCATTTCTCCCGCAAGTAGCGCGCCAGTCTCTTTCATTTTTGCTTTGACTAGCGAGTGGCCTGTTTTCCAAAGAGTGGGTTTGCCGCCACGCTCACTTATCCAAGAAAATAAATTACGCGTGGATTTAACGTCGAAAATAATTTCTGCGCCTGGGTTCCGCTTCAATACGTCAGCGGCAAACAACATGAGTTGACGATCTGGATAAATAATATTCCCACCTTTAGTCACGACGCCGAGGCGGTCGCCATCGCCATCAAAAGCGAGACCCAGTTCGCTACTATTTGTTTTCAATGCGGCTATCAAATCTTCGAGGTTGTGTGGATCAGAAGGGTCGGGATGGTGATTGGGGAAGTTGCCATCTACTTCGCAATACATTTCGGTGACAGTGCATCCCAATTGCTGATACAAATTTGCCGCGAAATCACCCGCAACGCCATTGCCACAATCAACTGTGATATTTAGCGGGCGGGAAAGCTTGATGTGATCAACGATGCGTGCAATATATTCTGGTGCGATGTCGTATTCAGAATAGCTACCGGCACCGTGCGCCAAGTTGCCAGTCTCAATGCGAGTGCGTAACGATTGGATTGTGTCGCCAGAAAGTGTTTCGCCAGCCAATACCATTTTCAAACCGTTGTAATCAGGGGGATTGTGACTGCCGGTAATCATCACGCCACAATCGGTGTTTAATTGAAAAGCTGCGTAGTAAACCATCGGTGTCGCGACGCGACCTACGTCGATCACATTGATGCCGCTTTTCTGGATGCCGCGGGCCAAGGCTTTGGCAAAGCCAGCGCCAGATAGCCGACCATCACGACCAATCGCAATCGTATGCTGTTTGCGAGCGACGGCTTCAGAGCCAATGGCGTGGCCAATTTGCTCGACAATCTTATCAGTGAGCGTTTTGCCAACGATGCCGCGAATGTCATAGGCTTTAAAAATTTCTTTAGGAAATGTGTTCATGGTTTTTTCTCCGAAAGGATAGGAATATGTTTTGCGACCAAGGTCGGTGTGAGTTTCAACATGCAGTCGAAATGCTGGAGCGGGCACTCGCGTTTAAAGCACGGGCTACAAGATAGATCGAGCTTGATGACCTGTGCTTGGCTAGAGAGCGGCGGCGTAAATTGTGGGCTGCTGGAGCCAAATATCGCCAACAAGGGCCGATCTAAAGCTGCTGCAAGATGCATCAATCCAGAGTCATTGCTCACCACAAGTGAAGCGCACGCGAGCAATGCAATTGCATCACTTAAGTCTGTTTCCCCGCAAAGATTGCGACTTTGTGGATTGCCTAAGGCGAGAATTTTCTCACTGACTTCTTTATCTTTGCTTGAGCCCACCAGCCACACTGCGTAGCCTTGAGCATTTAGTTGCTGCGCGAGCTCAGCAAAATAAGCAACCGGCCAACGTTTCGCCGGGCCATATTCCGCACCTGGGCAAAAAATGGCGACGGGCTTATCTAACGTTAGATTTAATTTGTGTAAAACCGCTGTGCGCTTTGCTTCAGAAATGCTGAGATGGGGATTGGGGATCGGGCGTTGAATTTCATGCTCAGCACTTTCAGCCAAATAGGCAAAGCGCTCGACCATTAAGGACAGTTTCTGTTTATCTAATTTTCGCGCATCGTTGAGCAAGCCGAAGCGCATCTCGCCTACAAAACCAATACGCTGAGGAATATTCGCAAAAAATGGTACGAATGCAGATTTGAGTGAGTTTGGTAACACGTACGCCACATCGTATTGCTTGCTACGAAGTTGTTTGCCAAGCTGATAGCGAGCTCGAAGTTGCAAGGCACCGTGAGGAAATGGATTAATGATCACCTCATTAATTTCAGGCATTTGCTTGAGTAAAGAAACCGTCCAGGGAGGGGCAAGCAGATCGATGGTGCTGGTAGGAAAGCGTTGTTTGAGCCGCAATAACATTGGCTGCATCAACATGCAGTCTCCCACCCAACTAGGTGCGACGACTAAAATTTTTTGCATAGAGGAAGCGATGGTGTGGCTTAGTGATGGCCCTTGGGCAATTCACCTTTGAATTTGTATGTCGCGCCGCAATATGGGCATGCTGCGGTTCCTGATTTTTCTACAGGAATAGCAACTCGTGGGTGTGAGCTCCATAACTCTTGATTGGGTGGTGGACAGAATAGTGGTAAGGCATCTGCAGTCACTTCGGTATAGCGCACAGTGTGTTCAACTTTCATGCTTTTTCCTCAAATCCATCAATTAAAACGAGGTAGCCCTTGAGCGACCGATGTAAATTACGTTAGTTAATTAAACGTGATCTAACCAGTCAGCGTACTTTGGGTTTTTTCCGCTGACAATGTCAAAAAACATTGTTTGTAGCTTGGTGGTAATTGGTCCACGTGAGCCGCAGCCAATTGTGCGGTTATCGAGTTCGCGAATCGGGGTAACCTCCGCAGCAGTACCTGTAAAGAACGCCTCGTCTGCACAATAAACTTCGTCGCGGGTAATACGTTTTTCGATCAGTTCGATGCCTAATTCCTTAGCCAAGGTAATGATGGAATCACGGGTAATACCTTCCAAGCACGAAGTTAAATCAGGCGTGTACAACTTGCCTTTCTTCACGATGAAAATATTTTCGCCAGCCCCCTCGGCTACATAGCCGTCTACATCTAAGAGTAAGGCCTCATCGTAGCCATCGTGCGCCACTTCTTGATGCGCCAAAATAGAGTTGGTATAAGTGCCCACTGATTTTGAGCGGCACATATTGATATTCACGTGATGACGAGTGAAGCTTGAGGTCTTAACGCGAATGCCTTTAGCCATCCCTTCTTCGCCAAGATAGGCGCCCCAAGGCCAGGCGGCAACAGCAACGTGTGTGCTGATCTTGGTTGCAGCGATGCCCATTGCTTCAGAGCCGTAAAAGACAATAGGGCGGATGTAGCAAGATTCGAGTTTGTTGGCGCGCACCACTTCGCGCTGTGCCTCCATCAACGTGTCTTTATCAAACGGCATGTTCATCTTAAAGATATAAGCCGAATTAAAAAGACGCTCCGTATGTTCTTTTAAGCGAAAAATCGCTGTTCCACTGGTCGTTTTATATGCGCGCACACCCTCAAATACACCCATGCCGTAATGCAAGGTGTGAGTGAGTACATGGGTGGTGGCTTCGCGCCAAGGCACAAGCTTGCCATCGTGCCAGATAAAGCCGTCGCGGTCGGACATTGACATAGTGGAGATTCCTTAATTAATGATTGAGTGTTAATTTAAGGTTGCGATTCTAGCCTGTCCTTGCTTTTTAATGAAGCGAGAAGGGGCGTTCAATTTTCAGGTAATATAGAACCAATATTGCAAGTAGTGAAGTAGAGAGTTAATTAGGGGGAAGCATGGTTGAAAATACCGGTTTGATGTCAATCGGCCAGAACTTGATGGACACGCAAGAAGACAAGTTACGTAAGAGCTTGTTGATTTTTGCCTGTGCATTTATGAATTTTGCGGTGATGCTGTGGCTGGCAATCTATTGGTACATGGGGATCAATTTTTCCAGCAACGTATCATTAGGATATCAGGCGATCTCTATCGCTTCATTGGTTTACTTCCTTAAGACGAAGAATTTTGAAGTTTTTCGTTTTATCCAGCTGACGCTATTTTTGTTTGCGCCCTTCATCATGCAGTGGAGTATTGGTAGCTCAATCAATGCCAGCGGGGTGATGTTGTGGGCTTTACTCGCACCCATTGGCGCTTTGGTGGTATCAGGTTGGAAAGAATCGATCCCTTGGTTCGTCGCCTACATGGTGATGACACTGATTTCTGGTGTTTTTGATTACCTCCTTGGTGACGGTGGCACGAGTGGTGTGCCGATGAAAACAATCGGTGTTTTCTTTGCGCTTAATTTTGCAGCAATGTCGTCCATCCTCTATTTTTTGGTGCGACATTTTGTGTTGGAGACTGAGCGCATCAAAAATCAGCTCGATATACAAAATGCTTTATTAGCGGAAGAGCAGACAAAATCTGAGCGAGTATTGTTCAATGTCTTGCCATCAAATATTGCGCGTCGTCTAAAAGACAATCAGGGTTTGATCGCGGATGGTCATGCAGATGTGACGGTGATGTTTGCAGACTTGGTTAACTTTACTCAGCTCACCGAGCAGATGTCACCCGAGCAAATGGTTTCATTGCTGAATACGGTGTTCTCGTGGTTTGACAATATGACCGAGAAATATGGACTAGAAAAAATTAAAACGATTGGCGATGCCTACATGGTGGTTGGTGGCATTACGCGAGAGCGTGAAGATTACGTTGCTGATATGGCAAGCATGGCGCTTGAGATGCTCGATTTCGTTGCCACACATCCGGCATTAGTCAGAAGGAATATGGGTATCCACATTGGTATTGCGACAGGGCCTGTCGTGGCGGGTGTGATTGGCACTAAGCGCTTTATTTATGATTTGTGGGGCGATACGGTAAATATTGCGAGTCGCTTGACCGATGATGCGAAGTCCGGTTGTATCTTGACGGACAAGTTAACTTACAACCGGCTTCGTTTGGACTATTTGTTCGAGCCACCTCAAGTGCTGGATATTAAAGGCAAAGGTGAGATGGTGTCTTATCGCTTAGTCGGTAAAGTAAAGCATACTCAAAGCGCAAGTGGGGTTGTATAACTCACTTTCCGAGTAGCTGTTTCCATAGCGCCTTAACGGGCGCGACATCTAGAGTATCTTGTTCGACACGACATTGCGGCTGATTATTCAGCCGCATTTGGTGTTGGGTTAAGCGTAATTTTCTATAAATCTCCCGAGCCTGTTCGCTGCTCGAACGATCAATCAAGTTAATCTCAGCCGCCAATTTTAAGAGTGCAAGATTGCCACTATTGGCGGTGAACTCGGGGTGCGCACTGGCGTGAGCGAGCACTAAAAATTGCACCATAAACTCAATATCAACCATGCCGCCACTGTCGTGTTTGATGTCAAATAAATCAGTCTTATTCACATGCCCATCGTGCATTTTTTGACGCATGGTGATGACTTCATCACGTAAGGTGGTGAGATCGCGTGGCTGACTTAAAACTTGCTTGCGAATCTCTTCGAATTGTTTGCCTACCTTGGCGTCGCCTGCGCAAAAACGTGCTCGCGTCAGCGCTTGATGCTCCCATACCCAAGCTTGATTTTTTTGATAATCCGCAAAAGCAGAAACGCTACTCACCAACAGACCACTCGCACCATTGGGGCGTAAACGCAAATCGGTTTCATACAAACGGCCGGCGGAGGTGTAGCTACTCAGCACCGTGTTGATGCGTTGCGCTAAACGCGCGTAGTTTTCGCCGGCATCGGCGTGTTCATCATCAAATAAAAAAATCAGATCTAAGTCAGAGTCGTAACCTAATTCGCGCCCGCCCAATTTGCCGTAAGCGACGATCGCAAAACTAGGATGATCCTGATGCTTTTTGCGTGCATCGCGCCAGCATAGTTGCAACACATGTTGCAGTATAAGATCCGCTAAATCGCTGAGATGATCGCTGAGCGTTTCAAGTGAAAGTAGGCCCTGTAAGTCCATTGCCAATAATTGGAAAGTTTGCGCTTGCTTGAAGTGACGCAAGGCATCCATTTGTCGTTCCAAATCACCCGCATGTTCTTGCAGCTGATTAGCAAGCGTTGCGTCAAGTTTATGCCAGTCTGGTGCTTGGTAGATTTCCCGTGCGTCGAGTAATTCATCAAGCAGGCTTGGATGCATCGAAAGGTAGTCACAAGCCCATTCGCTCGCGCCCGCAAAACGCGCGAGTCTTTCCAGTGCCTGCGGATGCTCTGTCATAAAAGCGAGGTAAGTGCTACGTCGGCTGATGTTATCTAACAGTTTGAGCAGACGCGGTAACGCGAGGTCGCGCTGGTCGAGTTTTTGGCTATGGGCAATGAGTTGTGGCACGATTTTGTCGATGCGCTGACGGCTTGTCTCAGGTAATTGCTTGTAGCGGCTGCCATTTCTTAACTCTATGAGTTTATTGTTTAGATCATATTTATCGCTAAATCCCGCGGCGATCAACGCTTGCTTTAAATCTTCCGGCTCTAAGGTATCGTTCCAAAATGGACTATGCGCGACTTCATCTTGTTCGGTGGTGAATATTTGACTGAAGTGACGACTGACGCGCTCACGATGAAGGTCGAGCTCGGTCAACAGCGCAGCATAATCGGCATAACCCATCCCAATCGCCAGTAAGGCGCGATTGGCATCGTCAGTGGGGATGTCCTGTGTTTGTTGATCGTCGAGATATTGCAAACGGTGTTCTAAGTTACGTAAAAAAATGTAGGCGTTGCTGAGTTCATCGGCTGTTTTTTGTTCTAGCTGACCATTGCTGGCGAGCAAGCGTAAAACCGCTTGTGTGGGTCGAATGCGCAAAGCGGCGTCACGACCACCGCGAATGAGTTGAAACACTTGGGCGATAAATTCGATTTCACGAATACCACCTGGCCCGAGCTTCACATTGTTAATACGATCACGGCGTTCGACTTCTTGGCGAATTTGCGCGTGTAGTTTGCGCATGGATTCGAAGGCGCCGTAATCGAGATATTTACGGAAAATGAAAGGCTGTGCTAGCGACATTAGCTCTGTAGTTGTTGCGGCATATTCAGGGGCAATCACTCGCGCTTTAATCCAAGCATAGCGCTCCCATTCGCGACCTTGAGAAACCAGATACTCTTCCAGTGCCGCAAAGCTCATTACCAAGGAACCGCTATCGCCATAAGGGCGTAGGCGCATATCGACACGGAACACAAAGCCATAGGCGGTGAGCTCGTTAATGAGGTTAATGACTTTGCGCCCGAGTCGAGTAAAAAACTCATGGTTGCTTAGTGCACGTGAGCCATTCGTTTCGCCGTCTTCTGAGTATGCAAAAATGAGATCAATATCGGAAGAAACATTCAGTTCGCCGCCACCCAGTTTGCCCATGCCGATAACGAGTAACGCTTGCTGAGAGCCGCTTTCCTCACCAATGGGCTGGCCATATTGTTCGGCTAATAAACCATGAGCAAAGCTCAGCGCTTTTTGTGTGGTTAATTCAGCTAAGCCAGTCATGCATTGCATCACCTCGTTGAGATCGGCGAGCCCCCCTAAATCGCGACTCACTATTTTGAGCATGGCGCGCTTGCGCAAATTACGTAGTGATTGGGATAGCTCATCTTCCGTGCCGCAGGGCATGGCGGCTAGCCAAGTGTGTAATTCAGCGACGGTACAAGGGTTTGCGTAGTTTTCTTGTAACCAAACGCGCCAATTGGGATCGGACTCTAATAAGCGGCTCGAATAGCGACTGCATTGCACACTGCGTTGCACTAGCGAATCAAAATCGGTGAGAGGAGAGAAGGTGTTCATGGTAAGTAGGTTCAGGGTAAAATAAAAATCGTCATTAGGCTGGGTGCATTATAAGTCGC
>JBAXEJ010000040.1:0-21801 GCA_037140475.1 Gallionellaceae bacterium | reverse complement strand
CACGTTGTAAGTAATTGAATTCAATTTAATTAATGACACAATTCTTTGTAACCGATTTCAACTTGCAGCAGACTTCTGATTTTTGTCAGGAGTCTGGATATGCATGCAGGGAAACTAGTGTTCGCTCAATTAATGGCGCATCTGCCATTGCATACGTTCCGTCAGTGCGTCGCCAACTATCCAAGCCGATATCCAACACTAAAATTTTCACATCTCGATCAGTTTCTCTGCCTAGCCTTCGCGCAACTCACTTACCGCGAGAGCTTGCGCGATATCGAAACCTGTCTGCGTGCCCACCAAGCGAAGCTCTATCACTTGGGCATCCGTGGCAATATCGCCAAGAGCACATTGGCCGATGCCAACGAATCTCGCGATTGGCGCATCTATCAGGATTTCGCGCTCAGCCAAATCAAAGTGGCACGCCAACTCTATTCGCAAGACAGCTTTGCGGTGGAGCTGAGTCAGACGGTCTATGCACTCGATACCACGACGATCGACCTGTGCTTAAGCGTCTTTCCTTGGGCTCACTTTCGTCAGGCCAAGGCTGCGGTCAAGATGCATACGTTGCTCGACCTCCGCGGCAACATTCCAACCTTCATTCACATCAGCGATGGCAAGATGCACGAGGTGAATGTGCTCGACATCCTGATACCGGAAGCCGGCAGCTTTTACATCATGGATCGCGGCTTTACCGATTTCGCTCGCTGGTACCGCTTGCATCAAGCTCAAGCGTTCTTCGTTATTCGTGGCAAATCCAATCTGCTCTGTCGTCGCATTTACTCCCGCGACGTAGACAAAACCACTGGACTGCGTTGCGATCAAACTATTGCGCTAACAGCACCGAAGGCAAGTCGCGATTACCCGCAACACCTAAGACGCATCAAGTTCTACGATGCCGAACAAGGCAGGCATCTGGTCTTCCTAACCAACAACTTCGACTTGCCCGCGTTGACCATCGCTCAGCTCTATCGTTGTCGCTGGCAGGTCGAACTGTTTTTCAAATGGATCAAACAACATCTGCGAATCAAGAAGTTTTACGGCACCACCGAGAACGCAGTCAAAACACAAATATGGATCGCGATCACAGTTTACGTTTTAGTCGCTATCGTGAAAAAGCGCCTCAATACCGAGGCTTCGCTTTACACGTTATTACAGATTTTAAGCCTCACCTTTTTCGAGAAAACACCGCTCGATCAATTAGTTAAAAATACGGAGATGCAAATGCAAGATGCGCTACTCGATAACCAATTGAATCTATTTAATTAAATCTATTTAATTAAATCTACGGACATCAATGACCGTAAGTAAATAGTCATGTTGGAAACGGGATAGGCTGGGAGGAATTCGGATCATGCGCGTTTATACCAAGATAGATATAAAACGTCAAGTGGGTTTGTTGGTTGTTTTAGAAGTGAGGCGAGACAGCAATGTTTCGGCGTCACATCTGCCAGTCACGAAGAACCCTTTGATAGCTGATCTGCAAAGATTCAACAAAGCTCCAAAAATGAAATTGCTGTACTGCGGACAGTCAGCTATGACTCTTTTGGGTCGGCAAGAGTCTGTGACGGGGAAACCTAGAACGACTCCTTTCAGTTCTGAAGCAGCCATAGCCCCACTCGTTAAATTCCAACCTATTGGACTTACGGCAAAGATGCGCACAAAACGCTGATTTCAACCGGAGCACTCAGCCGGAGTGGACGTCGACATCTCTGCTATCCAACCTCAGAATGCAAATAGCCGATAAAACTAAACGCCACCACCTCGATGAATCGTGGCGTAATAGATTTTTTCCAACTCCACTTTATGTTTAGTTTCTTCACTGGCCAAATATTGAAATAGTTCGCGGATGGGGCCCGCCGGGGTGGTGTTGGCCAATTCACCGTAGTGGTGCATTGCCGCATGTTCGCGACCCATCGCGTATTGCAATACCGCCTGATCATCCGGTTGCTCACCCAGATTAGGCAAATGCAAACAATCGGAAAATTTGCTGTCACTCGCTGTGCGTTCCATCTCAGTTTTTACCTGCTCGGTAATATCTGTTCGTTGCGCCAAGTTGATCAGCAAATCAAAATGCCCTTGCTCTTCAGCCGCTAGTTCTTCAACCAAATAACGGATGCGCTTACTCACTTTAGGAATCAGTGCGCTGTAAAAATCACGGGCACTCGCTTCAAATCCAGTCGCGACTTCTAGGATTTCTCGCAAGGTTGTTTTACCGCGCAAGCGGTCGATACCATGCACTGTACCTTCTTCGATCTGCGTCATTTTGCTAGCTCCGTTACTGCAATCATTTCATGAATGCTCTTGGCAACACGATGGCCATCTGCCACAGCGCTTACCACATCTGGGCCTCGCACCATATCACCGGACGCCCATAACCAAGGCTCACTGGTACGCCCACCTGCGTCAATCTGCAAGCGACCTCGATTCCAAGTTAGCTGTTCAGTGAGCGCTTCGCCCAACAGGCTGGCATCAGTCATCTGACCAATTGCTTCCACTACCATCGAACCCGCATGGAATTGCTCATCACTCTCGTCGTAACTCGGTGCAAAGCGACCTTGTTCGTCGAAGATGGCTTTAACACGCCAAGTTTTCAGACCTGTGACTTGGCCATTTTCAATCACCACTTGTTGTGGACCGCGCGCATCAAGGATTACCACGCCTTCTTCGCCTGCTTCTTTAATTTCGTCTGAGTCAGCCAGGAAGTGAGATAAATCCTCCAACGCCGTCAAGGTAACTTGTACTTGACCGTATTGCTTCTTCTGCAAGCGCGCGAGCGTGCGTGCAATATCCATCGCCACGTTACCACCACCAATCACCACCGCCTGACGTGGCGTGCCGAAATCTTCATAAGCCGTAGCCTGACGCAATAGGTCAACTGCCTTACGCACATCGGCATGATCGCTGCCTGGAATCCGTGTCGCGCGACCAAGTTGTAAACCCAGTGCCAAGAGCACAGCATCGTTATTGTTGTGCAACTCTTCCAATGTAATATCTTTACCGATACGTACATTACAACGAATATCCACACCCACTGAACGAATCACGTCAACATCTTGATCGATGCGCGCATAAGGCAAGCGGTATTCTGGAATACCCCACCGTGTCATGCCGCCAGCTTTATCTAACGCTTCATAAACGATCACGCTATGGCCCAGTTTGGCCAAATCGAAAGCAGCAGTGAGCCCCGCCGGGCCCGCACCAATGATGGCGACTTTTTTGCCGGTCGCTGGACCAGGACCACCGACAACGGCACGACACTGCTCAATAGAGACTTGATCCATGATGTGACGTTTAAGCCAACGTATCGCGATAGGCTCCCCATCGTGGCGTGCCGCACAGGTCGTTTCGCATTTGTGGGTACACACGCTACCGCAAATGCCCGAGAACGGATTTGTTTCGTAAAGTAGCTTGAGGCCACGTTCGTAATCGCCATCGCGCACTGCCGCGATGTAGTCTGGAATCGACATGTGCGCAGGGCAAGTGGCAATGCACAAGCCGCATGAGACGCAACGATCTGCCTCTAGTCGTGCTTGTTCAATGGTATAGCCTTCAACGATTTCAGCAAACGATTCGATGCGCGTTTCTGGCTCCATCTCACCCATGTGCAAACGAGTTTTTGCCATCAACTGATGTCCGTCTGGACGGTGATAACCAAGCTCTGCGTTATCCCAATGTTTTTTGTCCACCCCAGGTGTGAAGCGATACGCATCAGGGTCGCTTTCTACCCACGTATAGGCGTTCGACATGGTGAGCGATTTAGTCATGCAAACATCCACGCACAACGCACACCAACAGCAACGACCATAGTCGATACGAGGGCGTAGCCCTGAGTCACCCTGCTTAGTTACGATGCCTTCGACTGGCAACATGTCGATCGCACCGTTTTGGCAGATCGTTTCACAAGTGCCGCAACCAATGCACTTTTCCATGTCGTTCTGATGAAAACCGCGATAACGCGGTGCGCCCGGCCTGTCATTCAAAGGATCCGCAATCGTCACTGGATCACGGAACAGATTTTTCCAAGCAGTGAAAGGAGAGAGAAGGTCACGTACGCTCATTGTTATCTCTCAATCTCGGGAGGATAGGTATGCAACGACACCATGAGTGATGCAACGTCAGCAATATTGATATTGACGATCATGCGCTCTAGCAACGTCATCGCATGGGTATAGGAGGGGCCGCGCACATTAACGCGGCGCGGATAGCCACTGCCATCAGTCACCAAATAATAACCGTATTCACCACGCGAACATTCACCTCGAATATAGGTTTCACCGCGAGGAATTTTCCAGTGCAACACGTTGGGTACAGTCGCCATCAGTGCGCCCGTGCGTGGCATCTTGGCGAGCATTTGGCGCACCAAATCGATCGACACCAGCACATCGCGACGACGCACATCGGCCCGCGTATAAATATCGGAATCATGTCCAATCACCGGTTCGAAATCGAGCTGTGAATAAATCAAATAGGGCTGATCCTTGCGCACGTCCTTAGCGACACCCGCTGCACGCGCGTTCGGCCCCGTGATGCCATAAGAGTCGACTAGCGCAGGATCAATGTAGCCCACGCCAACCGTCCGTTTCTTAAACACCGCATTACAAAACATGACTTCATACACATCCTTCATGGTGCTTTCGATTTCACGCAAGGTTTCTTCCATGCGTTTATCGAAACCTTCTGGCAAGCCATCGCGCACCCCGCCAGGCATGATGAACATGTGGTAAATGCGAGCCCCAGTGAGTTCTTCAAAGCGGTCTAGCATCAGGTCGCGAACATAGGTCGTCCACTGTCCGATAACACCCAAACCTAGCGCCCCAGACTGACCACCGAGGTACATCAAATAGCTGTTGATGCGCCCCATTTCAAGAATCATTGCGCGTATCCAATCTGCGCGCTCCGGTGATTGAATACCTGCAAGTTCTTCAACCGCAGCGGCATAACAGTATTCGTTGAAATCCGGTTCCGGCACACAGATGCGGCAAACGATCGGAAAGCACTGGATGAACGTACGGCGTTCCATGAGCTTTTCAAAGCCACGGTGGAGATAACCAACGTGGGTCTTTCCTTCCACCACTTCGTCACCGCAGACGGTGAGCTCTACCGACATGTTGCCAGTGATGCCAGGGTGGTTTGGGCCTTGCCACAGCTTCAGATATTTGCCAGAGCTGAGATCGATGTCGAGCGTGCCATCGGTTTTTTTCGACGGGTATTGGCTGCGATCGGGAGTGAAAAAAGGTGCGTTTTGTGTCATATCATTTCCGCCCTAAGCCAGCTGCTGCTTCATGTGAGCCGCCGGATCATGCGTCACCCGCCCAGGTCGCTCGCCATAGTTCTCTTGCGCGTATTTCAGTGTGTCAAAGTCGCGACGATACGGAGGAATATCATTCCACCCCTCAAGAATAAATTCTTCATACAGGCGTGGGCTACCCGGAAAATCAATACCGAACATTTCACGCAATTCGCGCTGGTAAGTTGCGGCCGTCGGCCATACATCATGGATGCTCTGCATGGTTGCGCCCTCACGCACAAGCATGACCCTCAAGCCAATATCACGCCCTGCCGTGCGATTGGAAAGCAGATAGGTCAATTGAAACTGCCCCTCTTCAAGCCAGTCCACTGCCGTCAACAAAATCAGATGTGTAAATCCTTCGCAGTCGCGTAGATGAAGTAGGACAGCACGCAGATGCTCTTGCGGCACCGTGACGAAAGCCAGATTAGACCGCTGCTCGGTTAGCTCACCAAGCGGAAATAGATTTTTAAGTTTAGTGTGTAGTTCACGCATGATTAAGCTTTACCAGTTGTAGTCAGGCATATCCCAATCGTGAATGACACGCTTTTGGTTTGCCTTGTACCACTCAAAATTTTCGGCGTAGAGGTTTGCGCCTTCGGCCTTGCCGGTACGAATGAGTTTCTTCATATCCTGAAAGCCAGCTAACAATGCCTCGGGTCTCGGCATGCAGCCCGCGATATAAAGATCAACCGGTAGATAGTCATCCAAGCGCTTAATGGTGTTGTAAGAATCCCAATACATCCCACCATTAATGGTGCAGGAGCCGAGGCCTATTACATATTTTGGATTTTGCATTTGCTCGTATGAGCGAATAGCGCGCTTGAGTGTCTTGGTCGACAGGTAACCGGAAATCACAAACAAGTTAGCCTGACGAGGGGTTGGTCGCCATTGCACGCCAAAACGATAGGCATCAAAGCGCGGTGTCATCAGCGGGCGCATCTCAATCGCACCGCAACCCGTGCCAAAACCCAGAATCCAAATTGATTCGGAGCGCGCCCAGTTAAATAGATCTTCAACGACTTTAATGTAGGCCGCTGGCATCACCGTAGGCGCTGCTTCGCAGTAGTAGTCTTTCAGTGGCTCGACCTCAAACTCGACGCCATCCGGCCCTTTAACAACACGTATTTTTAATTCATCTTTCATGTCATCTCACACCAATACGATTGATAAGATACCCAGCGGAACTGCCCAGATCAGGAACCAGCGAATCGACTGCTCAACACGGAAGCGCGGGAAAACGACGCCTACAAAAGCCGACCACAGGTAAATCAAAAATACCTTGAAAAAGAAAGTCGGCCAATCACTCGCCCCACCAAAAAATAAGTTCATGTAGATCACAATTTTGGCAATCGGGAAGATCGCACGATTGGTCTGCATCAAGGCAAGATAAGAGGAGTGATACTCAGTGGGCGGGCCAATCGGTATTTCCTGTGGCGCGATGACCACATCAAACGGCGGCCGCATCATTGAACCCAAGAAGCCGAGCATCGCTGCCGCAACGGCAAGTGGATTAGTGAGCAACGTCCAATGCTGAATCCCACCCTGCTGTGCGGCGACAATCTCAGTGACAGACAGGGTGTGGTATTGCAGCGCAACAGCGAACACCGCTAGCGCGAAAGGGAGCTCCGCAGTAGACACTTGCGCAAGACCACGTGAAACACCAATCGCGGCATGTGGATGACCGCTCTCGCCCGCCCCCAGTGCCATGCCCAGCGTACCGAAGAAAATAAAATACAGCGCTAGAATCAAATCACCCGCAAAGGAGAGATTCGAGAACATGTAAGAGCCGTAGATCGTCGGCACAAATAAAAGCAAACCCACTCCGCCTGACAAGCGAAACACAGGCCCAAGATAGAACATCGCACCATGCGTGATGGACGAACGCAGGCCGTAGTTTTTAATCATATCGATGTAGTTTTGCCAAATCGGAATGCCGTGACGGCGTCCTGCACGCGCGCCAATTTTTTGAATAAAGGCGTTTAGTAAAAATCCATAATTGACGACGATGAATAGCGTCAGCAGGGCGTAGGGGATTTTCATCCAATCAAACTGCATTTTAAGCTCCCATCCGCATTAAATAAGCCATCACGACAAAGGCAAGCAAGTGAAATGCATAGCTTTGACCGTTGCCGTTGTAGAGCCGTCGAGACAGATCACCCGCAGTGTGCAAGATATTGGTGATGGCCTCCCAAAAACGCGTTGCAAAAGGTTGCACGAGGAAGCCCAGTGCTTTGCGATAGGGCGCAAAAAAGTTCCATGCAAAATGCGTTGTTTCAGGTCGATAGGGGCGTTCGCCAGCAAATACGATGTTGAACTGCTTAACCTTTTGCGCCCTGCGGTTTACAAACAACAGCCACGCGAACAGCGTGCCGAAAATCACCGCAACGATAATCATAATCGCG
This sequence comes from Gallionellaceae bacterium, assembly GCA_037140475.1. Classification (GTDB taxonomy): domain Bacteria; phylum Pseudomonadota; class Gammaproteobacteria; order Burkholderiales; family Gallionellaceae; genus PALSA-1006. The sequence goes on along the minus strand of JBAXEJ010000040.1, from coordinate 14,109 downwards.
ACAGGATTCCAATAGCCATAGTTACTGGTGATCTCATTGCCCGCCCACTGCAAGCCCCCCTCTGGGAAGATCTGATTTAGATAGGCATCAACGCGTCGCAAAGCAATGCCAGGCGCCACCGCAAAAATCAGTAGCAATGCAACATAAATCATCTGCGGCAAAATAATCCAGAAAGGCGCCTCTTTCAGTTTGCGATGCTCATCCTTTAACTGACCCAAGAAAATGGTGTGAATGAGTCGGAACAGATAGAGGAAAGCGATCGGTCCGGCCAAGAAAATGACCACCATCGGCAAACGATATTCAGAAGAAAGAATGGCATTGTAAAAAATCCAACGTCCGCCGAAACCCGATAGTGGTGGGACACCCGAGACTGCAATAATGCCGATCAACGTTGCAATAAAGGACAGCGGCATCAATGTTATCAAGCCGCCCATACGATACATGTCGCGCGTACCTGTGCGTTTCGCCACACCGCCTGCTGAGAGAAACAGCATAGACTTGTAGATGTAGTGATTGATGACAAATAGTAACGCCATCAACCAACCAAGATGGTTCATCAACGCCAAACCAAACAGCGCATAGCCCATTTGCCCAATGGAAGAATAAGCTAACAGACGTTTAGCATCTTCTTGGAAGATCGCCATCAAATTACCCAACAAGGCTGACAGAGCTCCAATCCACAGCATCACATAGGTGAGCTCAACCCCATAGAGTTGCTGCTTGCCCATCGTCATCAGCAAGACAATCAAACCAAACAGACCCGCCTTAAGCAAAATGCCAGAGACCATGGGTGAGACGTCTGTCTCTGCCTCACCGTGCGCGCCAGGCAACCAGATATGCAAACCAATTGCCGCGGTCTTTGTCATAAAGCCGATCGCCAACAACAAAAACACCCAAGGCGCCAAAGGCTGCGTCAACTGTGCCAGAGCCGCGATATTAAATTGGGGTGCGCCCTGTGCTGCTAATGCGAAGCCGGCGAGAATCAGAAAAGCACCGCCTAGCGAGAAAATAATATAAGAAAGTGCATGCGGCTCTGAATGCTTGCCGCGCAATATTAAGAAGTAAGAGCCGACCGTTAACAATTCCCATGCTGCAAAGAAACTGAATGTATCTGTCGCACGAATGAGTAGCACAAGCCCTGCAAACATGAGCATCGCAGCCGGATAGAAACCGATGCGTCGGCCATGCGCGTGGTAACTCGCCAGAAAAATCACCGCGCCACCAATCATAAAGATGATGGCAAAAATCATGCGTAGCGGATCGTATTCTAAATAGGTGAGATAAAAGAAAATCGTTAGGCCGGCAATCGCCACGGTGTTTTTTGCCCACGCAGACATCCATTCAAATAATAGGAAAGCGAGAGCAAATAACAGCGGTATCGACAGCAGTAGATTGTCTCGACCGAAATACTGGTTAGACAATTCACCCCAAGCGTAGCCGAGTGCCCAACTGCCAAGTGCTGCTGCCAAAATTGGCGCGTATTGGAAAGGAGAACAATTTACAGATTGAGCACTGACTTCACGTTTCATGATGTAGCCAAACCAACGGAACAAATAGCCAGCCTCAATCAATAAGCCAATTAAGATGAGTGCGAGCAGGGCGATACGTCCCTCACCAGCCAAGATGTGCACCATTTCCCACTTAGCGTAGAAACTAGGAAAAGGAGGCAGGCCACTAAGCATCGCGATAAAAGTAACGAAGGCAAAAATGAACATCGGCCGGCTTCGTAGCACCGCCCAATCTGGCAACTCACGTCCTTCGACCAACCCTGAAATCCAGTTTAGACCCGCTTTAGCGATGGCGTGAGAAAACAGTAAACCGCCAGCAATAAACAGCACGCTATCGCCCAGTATGTCACGCTGGCCCAACACAACTAGGATAAGGCCTGTTTGCGCAATAGAAGAATAACCGAGCAAACGGCGATCATTCGTCTGCGGCAAAGCAAAAAGATTAGCGGCTAGGAATGTGATGATGCCGATGCCTGTCGCCATCGGTAGCCATTCAGCCCCACCGATGAGCAAAAGTTTATCAACGGCGTAAATGACTGTACTGCTGGTGGCCGCAGAAAAAATTGCAGAAAAAGCAGGATGCGCTGACTCGTACAGATCAAGCGCCCAGCCGTTCGCAGGAAAGGGTTTCAACTCGGCAACAACGGCGATAAAGAGGAAGAAGAAAGCAATTGCCCCACCTGCCTTTAATCCCAGTGAGGCGGCCGCTAAGCCATCAATATTAAGCGTTCCGGTTGCGTGATACGCGAAGATGATGCCGACCAGAAAAAAGATCGATAACATTTGTGAAATGATTAAATACTTGAAACCGGCAGCTAAAGCACGTGCATCATCCGAGAGCAACATGAGGCCTGCCGTAGAGATAATCGCCAGTTCAAAAAACACAAACATATTGAACAGATCTCGCGTAAGAATGATGCCACTCAATGCCATCACGGCCACTAGCAACACCGCCATTGCACGTTGACCTAGTTTAAATAAAACATCCTGCAAATAGAGTGCCGAGAATAGGCCTGTCAGACTGACCAACAAGGTTAGCGTTGCTTCAGGCAAACCCATTCGGAAATTAATAGCAAAGGGTGGCGTCGCCCCCCCTGTTAGAAAATCGATTGGCGTAGCCTGATTAAACGCAAACGCCCACACCCAACCAGCAGAAATCCAACTCATCAACGCTAGCGCAGAAAGCGTGATGGCATAAGCGACGCCGCGACGCGCAGGACTAACAAATCCAAGCAGAAAAGCAGCGGCCAGCGCTACAACAACAATATAAAGCGCGTTTACCATTTAAGCTCCGTGAACTTTGCAATATCAAGCGTGCCTTTACGTTCATAAAGCTTGTAGGCAAAAGCAAGCATCAGCGCCGTCACGCCGACTCCAATCACAATCGCGGTAAGCACTAATGCTTGAGGCACTGGATCGATAATGCGATTTAGAGCTTCTGCCGCAGGTACCACCGCATCCAATATCGGCGCGGTGCGGCCATGCATGTAACCAATTGCGATAATTACAATGTTAATTCCGCTATCTGCGATGGTGAAAGCAACGATCATTCGTAGCAAATTACGGTTTGTTAGTGCCCCATAAAAACCGATGAGAATCAGTAAAAACCCGGTTGCCATTGCAATATAGGCCATTACAAGTCCTCCATTTCAGACAAGTTGGCAAGCATTGAAGAGAACTCGGCTCCAACCTTGAGGCCGATAAGTGAATAGATTAACGGGATTGCCCCCGCCGAAATCAGATCGCCAAAATGACCTAGCGGCAAAATGCGATTGTCGAGGAAGCTACCCGCCAAAACGATTCCCAATACACCGAGTGCAACGTAAACAAAGCCCGAGAGAGATTCGACCAGAGATATCAGCGTATGGCTAAACTGCTTAAGCGGGTCAGCGAGCAAGAGCAACAACATGCTCGAAGCGATGATCGCGCCCCCTTGAAACCCTCCGCCCGGCGTCAAATGGCCATTCACAAATACATAGACGCCTAACAACATGATAATCGGGGCAAGATAGAGATTACCCGTAGTCAGTAGCTCGCCCACAGGAACAAGGTTGCGTAGGGTTTTATTCTGTTTTTTACCGAGAGACAACACCAACCCGATGATGCTAGAAGCAAGAAACAGCACGGTGACCTCGCCCAAGGTATCTAGTCCACGATAAGTCACCACGATAGCGGTAACAATATTGGCCGAACCCACATCACTTGCCGTATGTTCCGCGTAGTAGCGTGCGGTAAGATTAAGATTTGCGTCAGGCTCATAAGTCACCATCAGCGTAGTAAAAATGAGCCCCACACCAATGAGTAAAGCCAAAGCGATGATGCGCTTAATCATGATTCACCCCGCTATGCTCACGCTCGGTTTGCTCGCCACTGCGCATCCGCGCAAGTACAAAGAAAAACAGGAAGGTACTAAGCCCTCCGCCAATCGCAGCTTCAGTCATTGCCACATCGGGAGAGGCCAAAATCAAAAAGAGAACAGAGGCAAGCAGACTCACCAGACCCGCGGCGAGAATAGCGATCGGCATACTTTTGTCGCCCTTGACCTGAATCGAAACAATCGCCGCCACCAAAATAGCAATACACAGTACTACGGCCATCGCCAGCATTAAAACGCTCATGATTTCTCTCCGGTATCTTCAGCCAGATGATCGACCATCGTAAGTTGTGACTTTTCGATACCCATGCGGTGTGCTGCACGCGCCATTACCTGCGAGGAGAGTGGGTTAGTGAGCAACACAAACAATCCAATCAGCAACAGTTTCAAACCCCATGCCGGCTGAAGACAAGCCGCCCCGGCCAACGTCAATAGCGTACCCAAGGTAGTCGCCTTGGTTCCGGCCTGAATGCGATTAAAAAGATCTGGCATGCGCACCAGCCCTAAGCTACCCAATAGCAAGAAGGCCGCACCGGCAACAAGTAGGAAACCGCCAAATATAGAAAGTGCCGTATCGGTCATAGCCCTCGCTCCAAATAACGCGCGACTACAATCACACCCAGAAAGGATAGCAACGCATAAACCAGTGCCACATCAAGATAAATGCCACGCCCCTCAGCTAATGCAGTGAAGACAATGCCGGTGATGGCGACGATGGTCAGCACATCGTATGCCACCACACGATCGGCCGCCGACGGGCCTTTGAAAAATCGATAAAGTGCCAACAAGAAAGCGAGGCCCGTTAGTATCGCTGCAACATAAACAAGAAACTCAGCCATACATCACCTCAAGATAGCGCTCAAAACCAGCAACGATGTTAGCCGTTGCCAAATCGGTATCTGTCGAATTCACGGTGACGCAATGGATATAAAGCCATTCGCCGGTCATTTCCACGGTGAGAGTTCCGGGAGTCAAAGTAATGGAGTTAGCCAATAACATGCGTCCCATGCGACTTTTTAACTTGGTACGTACTTTGACAATGCCGGGCGTCAGCGGTAATCCTGGCGCAAGCACAATGGCCGCCAAACTTAGATTGGATTTGACTAACTCTTTGAAGAAGAAAAAGACATACAGCACCGAAAAACCGATGGCGCGTGGCGTGGGATGTAAGTCGGAAAAAGCGGAGAGCCCCCCCTTGAACATCACCGCGATGACAAAAGAAGCAATCAGGCCAACGGCAAGCACATCGCCAGCGAGAGAACCATTAAGCCAGACCCAGAAAAGAACCAGCGTAGTAAACAGCAAGATGAAACTTAGAACTCTTTGCATCAAAAAAAGCACCTATTGCCGAAACTCATCTGCATGCCACTACTTTGTGAATCAGGCCCAGAGTCGCGATTTAACTGTATTTAGTGTTTCTAACCACTTCGTCTATAAGCTTACGCTAACATAGCCAATTAACACAGCTAATTAAGTCCTACTGGAATAGTGGGATACAGCGAATAAATTGAAGATCATTGACGAGACTTGGACTCTCATCGAAAGGACTTTTGTGAATTTAGGGATTTGAATAAAACTTAAGGCTTGCTTCCCAGCGCTTGCGCTATGCCACTGGCGGCTTCAGTCGCGCTCACAATTGTCTCTTGCGCATCACGTGAGGAATCATCATTCAGTACCGTAATCGTGACACGACGATTACGCGTGCGCCCCTCAACAGAATCATTATTCACCACCGGATGATTGTCTGCCGACCCCACTGCTGACAAACGTTTAGCCTGCACCCCATGATCAATAAACAAGCGCACAACGCTACTTGCTCGCGCTGAAGACAATTCCCAGTTAGACGGAAATTGTGGCGTGCTGATAGGAAGATCGTCGGTATGCCCTTCTACTTCAATATTTTGCTCATTGTCAGTTAACACTTTGGCCACATCGGTCAGCGTATTGCGCGCTGCCGCAGCCAAATCTGCGCCACCTTGAGCAAACAAGGTGTTGGCATTAATCTCTAGCATCACACCACGCGCTGTTTCCGACACATTCATCTGCCCGTTTTTTACAAAGTTAGACATGGTCTGATTGAGCTTATTCACCAGTTGCTGGCGGCGCTCGGCATGCCTACGCTGTATTTCTGCCAGCTTGGCATTACGTCGATCAATGATGGATTTAAAGTAGATTTCTTCTTCGGTGAGACGGATCAAACCGATCTCAGTTGGGTTTCCAGACTTAACCCCAAATGCACTACCTAATGAGAGCCCTAGGGTTTTATACTTGCCTTCGTTAACCGAGGAAATGGCATACATCACCACAAAAAAAGCAAACAACAGGGTAATAAAGTCCGCGTAGGAAATTAGCCAACGTTCGGGGTTGTCACGGTCAACTCTTTTTCTGCGGAGTGCCACGGTAATTTAACTTGATGCGTTATTCGTTAGCCTCCTCGCCCGCAGGGAATAACGATTGCTTTTCTCATTTGCCTCCTCGCCCGTTTGCGGGATAACCAACGACTTGCACAGCTTTACCGTGCTTAGTCGAATGGCTAGGTGTTTCACCAGAGGATTGAGGAGAGGGCAACCCCGGGAGAGGATTGAGGAGAGGGCAACGGACGTATTCATTTTCATCATCATGTCCGTTAGCTGATATAGCCCTTCAATTTGTTTTCAATAAAGCGAGGATTTTCGCCATTGGCAATCATGATCAAACCATCTATGGCCATCTCGCGTACCACCAACTCTTGCATGATGATCATTTTAAGTTTGCCCGCTATGGGTAAAAATACTAGGTTGGCCAAACCCACACCATAAATTGTGGCGATAAAGGCAACCGCGATGCCGGCGCCTAACTTTGTAGGGTCACCGAGATTTTGCATCACCTGCACCAGCCCAAGCACCGCACCTAAAATGCCGATGGTGGGCGAGTAGCCTGCGGCCGATTCCCAAACACGCGCTCCTTGCCAACGCAAATCTTGCCAAGTGTTTACGTCGACTTCTAAAACTTCTCGAATTTTTTCTGCACTATTGCCATCCACCAATAATTGCAGTCCTTTAGCCACAAACGGATCTTTAACGCCTTTTATTTGTGCCTCCAAAAACAGTACGCCCTCTTTGCGAGCGACACTGCTCCACGCGGTGAGTTGATAGGACAAACTATTTAAGTCCGCTTTGGGCGTAATGAATGCCCAACGAGCCATTTTGATTCCGATGATAAAAACTTTTTGCGGATTTTGCACCAGCACCGCACCTAGCGTGCCGCCGAAAACAATTAAAAAAGCAGCCCCCTGTACTAATACCGCTACGGAACCGCCTTCTAACCACTGCCCACCGATAATACCGGTGCCTGCAATCAACAATCCGAATAGGGTGAGTTTATCCATTTAATGTGCTTTCAAAGAACTGCGTAAACGCGCGACTGCTTGGCTGTGCAATTGGCAAACGCGTGACTCACTCACGCCCATCACTTCGCCGATTTCTCGAAGGTTTAAATCCTGCTCGTAATGCAAAGCCATCATTAAACGCTCTCGCTCTGGCAATACATCAATCGCCTTAATGAGTGCAGTACGAAAGCGGCCATCTTGTAACATCGCCATTGGATTTTCACTGTCATCTGACTCATGGCGCTCAAAGAAATCTTCTTCGCCATCACCCTGAAAGTCTTCGTAATACACCAATTGCGCGCCACGTGCCTCCAACAACATTTGCTGATATTCCGGTAGCGAGATGCCTAGCTCTTTGGCTATTTCAGACTCGACCGGCGCCCTCCCCAGGGCCTGCTGCAAGCGGTGAACCGCTGTTTCAATACGACGCATATCGCGACGCAAACTGCGCGGCAACCAATCGGTACCACGCAACTCATCCAACATTGCCCCACGTATCCGCTGTGCGGCATAGGTTTCAAATTGCGCACCACGGAGTTCGTCATAACGACCTGCCGCATCAAGCAAACCCATCATGCCAACCTGAATCAAGTCATCGACCTCAACGCTATTTGGCAGCTTGACCATCATGTGATGCGCGATGCGCTTCACTAAAGGGGCATATTCCTTTAGGCACGCTTCTTTATCACTGAGTCCGCTGGCGGTGTACATAACGTTAAGGTTGCTTCTCATGTAATAGCAGACACCACTCTATTGGGGCTTGTCTGCCGCATTAATCTTTGCATTATGTTGGCTAATCCAATTTCCTCATCATCGAGATCAGGGTTAGCCCGCACCAAATTTTGCGCTAATTCATTAAATGCCATCGCGCAGGGTGAACGGGGAAACGCTTCCATCACCGGGCGGCATAATTGTGTCGCACGTTGTAGCTTTTCATCAACAGGAATATATCCCATATAGACCAGCTGCACTTGTAAATTACGCTCTGCGACCTGCGCCATATTGTCAAATATCGCCCTCGCTTCGGCTTCATCTTTAACTTTATTCACCACAATATCAAATACCTGGCGACCATTTTGCCGAGACATTTGCTTCAACATTGAGTAGCTTTCGGTAATGCCACTGGCCGTGCCTGTCAGCACCAACAGCATTGGCTCATCTCCCGACAAACTGGTGCTCACCGACGAAAATGCGCGCGCAGAGGCATCCACTAACACCACGTCCATGCCGCGCGCCGCTTGCGTCAATGTGGTAGAGAAACGCTCACGCTCGATCTCATCTAGTTTTGCTAAAGCAATGGTGGCTCGTGCCACTGGCAACACTTTTACGCCATCTCCCGCACGCAACATCACTTGATGCAACGTTTTATCGCCGCGCACTACATTTAATAAATCGTAACGTGGCTTCAAAGCCAAAGAGTTCGCCACATTGTTGGTAGTTAGATGCTCATCCAAAATCAGCACTTCTTTGCCGGACCACGCCCAAGCACTGGCCAAGTTCAGCACTACGCTGGTCGCACCTAGGCCACTACGCGCACCCACCACAGTCACCACACGCGCGTTCGAACGTGCCAACATCCTACGCAGACCATCGGCCTGATCTATAAGCGGATCAAATCGCATATTCAGCTCGCTTGCTTGGTGCACTACCCGCTCCCGCAATAAAAGCTGGGAAGTCCATTTCTGGCACTGCAAATGCATTCGGTTTAGAGGCCGCTTTGAAAGTGCGATGTAGCAGATATTCCAAATTCACTTCGTGCAAATCTTCTGGCACGCGTTGACCACTGGCGATGTAATGCATGGTGAGCTTATGACGCACCACCACATCCAACACAGTACCCAGAGTGACGGCCTCATCCAATTTGGTAGCGATGCAACCAATCACACCTGAGCCACTGTAATTGCACACAACGTCATCCAATGTTTCTCCACTGCTGGTTGCATTAAGCAGTAGCAAACGTTGCACGCCCGCCGCATTAAACATTTCTGCTTGCGCCGCCACACGGCTATCGCGTTGCCCAACACCCATTGTGTCAATCAATACCAAATGTTTGTGCTTTAAACCGGAGAGCGTCATTTTGAGGTCTTCGGTATCACGCACCGCATGAACAGCAACGCCTAAAATTTTGCCGTAGATTTTGAGTTGCTCAAAAGCACCAATACGGTAGCTGTCAGTGGTAATCAATGCCACTTTATCTGCGCCATAACGGACCACTGCACGCGCAGCCAATTTAGCTGCTGTTGTTGTTTTACCAACACCGGTAGGCCCCACCAAGGCATACACACCACCGCGTGCCACAATGTCATCTTGTGCGCTTGCCACACGAATGTTGTAACTCAAAGTCGTGCGTAGCCAAGCTTCATCACCATTCGCCGGCATCTTATCCAGCAATTTGCGTGACAGCACAGGACTAAAGCCAACGTTGATCATGTCGCGCATCAACTTTATGCGCTTAGGATCGCGCTCTTGCATGTCATTCCACGACATGCGTGAAATCTGCTCTTGCAGCTTGCTGTGCATCACTTTAATTTCGGAAAGGATGCCAGCCTGCTCATTGCCAGCTGGATTTGGCACTTCCACTTTTTTAATCGTCTCAATTTCACGTTTAGTCGTCGCATCAAGCATCTTCGCCCCCAGTGCTGCGGCTTGATTAAGTGCTTGTTGCTTCAGAGCAACGCTAGGCGCATGTGCTGGCTTAGCGTTGACTGGCTTTGACTCTTCCACACGAGTTTCGCTCAGCTTGGATAACTCCATGCTACCCATGGCCACAATTTCAACGCCTTCCGGCACTTTGCGATTTGAAAGAATAACGGAATCGTCACCCAACTCTGCACGCACCAATTTGAATGCCTCGCGCGAATTCACGGCGATAAATTTTCTAGCGTTCATGCTCTACCCCCTACCAAAGATGTCACTCTGACTGTTTTAAATCCGGGAACTTCTTCATGCGAAATTACTTTTAACTGTGGCAGAGAACGCTTCAAGAAGCGCGCCAACAAATCGCGAATCTGCGCAGGCACTAACAACACCGTTGGCAAACCAAGCTGTTCTTGTTTTTGTGAAGCTAGACGAGCTTCGTTCAACAAAGTCGTCGCCAAGCCTGGCTCGATAGCGGAACCGCCACCTGCTTGCAATGCTTGCGACAACACGTATTCCAATTCTTTGTCCATGCCGATTACTTGTAGCTCTTGCGCGGATGGGTAGAACTGCTGCACGATCGCTGGACCAAGTGCTACACGAACAAGTCCAGTCAACACCACCGCATCTTGGGTGCGAGTTGCATGCTCAACCAAAGTTTCTAAAATGGTGCGCATATCCCGAATGTGCATGCCTTCGTCCAACAAGTTCTGCATGACTTTTTGCACGGTAGAAAGTGGCAATAATTTCGGCACCAAATCTTCGATAAGTTTTGGTGCAATCTTCGCTACGTGATCCAACAACTGTTGCAACTCTTGGCGACCCAACAACTCAGCCGCATGGGTATGAATCAAATGACTCATGTGTGTGGCCACTACCGTACCTGCATCCACCACGGTGTAACCCATGGCCTGAGCATTTTCACGCATATCGCTTTCAATCCACACCGCTGGCAAGCCAAATGCTGGGTCAGTGGTTTGCATACCCGGCAAGATGCCATTTGCGCTACCCGGATTAATCGCGAGGAACATATTGGTGTAAGCCTCGCCCACGCCAATCTCAGCCCCTTTCATCGCGATGCGGTAAGCATTAGGACGTAAATCTAAGTTGTCACGGATATGCACAGGCGGTGGCAAGAAACCCATTTCTTGAGTGAATTTTTTACGGATGCCTTTAATACGGCGGAGCAAGTCGCCATCCTGAGTTTTGTCCACTAAAGAGATGATGCGGTAGCCCACTTCCAAGCCCAGCACATCCACTTGCGACACATCTTCCCAGCTCGCTTCGGGTGCTTCTGAAGGAGGTGCCACAGTGACTTCCATCGCGGGCTGCTCTTCCAGTTTCTTTGCTGCATTGAGTTTGTAGAAGGCAATCCAGCCCATCAAACCCGCCAACAACAAGAAAGCAAAGTGCGGCATACCAGGAATCAAGCCCATCACACCGATAATCGTTGCGGTCAAAATCAACACTTGAGGGCTAGTGAATAACTGCTTAACTAATTGCTGGCCGATGTTGTCGCTGCTAGTCACGCGGCTCACCACCAAACCTGCTGCCGTTGAAATCACCAAGGCAGGAATCTGTGCTACCAAACCATCACCAATCGCCAACAAAGTGTAAGTTTTAGCGGCTTCGCCAATATCCATGTTGTGCTGCAACACGCCAACCACGAAACCGCCAACTAGGTTAATCGCCAAAATAATGATCCCGGCGACTGCATCGCCGCGTACGAATTTACTCGCACCGTCCATGGAGCCGTAGAAATCAGCTTCTTGTGCGACTTCAGCGCGGCGGCGACGAGCTTCATCTTCACCAATTAAGCCGGCGTTCAAGTCCGCATCAATCGCCATTTGCTTTCCGGGCATCGCATCCAAGGTGAAACGAGCGCCTACTTCAGCGATACGGCCTGCACCTTTGGTGATAACCATAAAATTGATGACCACCAAAATCAGGAACACCACGATACCCACTGCGTAGTTGCCGCCGACCAAGAAATGGCCGAACGACTCAATTACTTTCCCGGCCGCATCAGGGCCAGTGTGCCCCTCTAGCAACACCACGCGAGTAGAAGCCACGTTCAGTGACAAACGCAGCAAAGTGGAAAGCAAAAGCACGCTTGGGAAAGAGGCAAAGTCCAATGGTTTCAAGGTGTTCATACTGACTAACAGCACCATGATCGCCATTGCAATATTGAAGGTAAACAACACATCCAGTAGGAAAGGAGGCAGTGGCAACACCATCATTGCCAAGATCATTACGATCAAAACAGGGCCGGCCATGCTGCGAATGCCTAGCCGTTTAACCGTGTTTTGAATGAGTTGTAAGAAATTCATTTGCTGCATCCTTCCTTCTAGGCAGCCTCTAATTCGTCATCGAATGAGGCTTTTGGTGATGCCTATTATCGGAACTTCAGGAAATAATGAGCCAATGAATAGAGGGGGATTTATGGGGTTATTTGCCAACGAGGGCTTCAGCTCACCAGACGCAAGGGGGCGAAGGCGAACGATCCCAAGAGTTAGCGCAATGCACGATGTCAGAATTGGTAATTATGGCTATTTGCATTCTGAGGTTGGATAGCAAAGATGTCGACGCCGAATCCGGCTGAGTACTCCGGTTGAAATCAGCGTTTTGTCCGCATCTTTCTCGAAAGTCCAATAGGTTGGAATTGAACCAATGGGGCCACTATGGCTGCTTTAGAACATTATGCATAGCACCCAATTATGAATAGCAAATGAATGTAACCCAGCTCAACACAGGTGATGGCATATTTCTCGCTATTCATATTTTCAGTGTTTTGTAATTCAGAATTCGTGCATAAATATCACGGCAACACGAAATCCTGTTCACGGGATTACGCACTCATGCGGATTATGCTGAATGATTGCAAGCAATGTCGGTGAAACGGTCTCGGGTGAAGTGAAAGCCAGTTTCAAAACCACTTGAATTATGCTTACTATCTATGCCTTGAACTGGCCAAACAGGCAGTAACTATATGGCATTGAGTTCAACCCTCTTAAATACTATTCATAACTGGGCACTATGCATAATGGCACTTATGAATAGCTATACATAAGTGCCATGTAAGGAGTCGTTCGGCGTTTCCCCGTCACAGACTCTTGCCGACCCTTTGCTGTCATTTGCCAAAATATAAAGCTGACCTTCGGAGGCTGAGCAACAAACTTCTACCTCGTCAAAAGATAATTATTCAGTAAGCGATATTGCGCCTATCACAAAGAAGTCGTATCACAATATGAAAATCAATGACTGCCGCAAGGTCCCAAGATAAATATTCCGATCTGTCTAGTGCCAATTAACTTGGCACAAATACAGCAGAGCTAATACCAAAGAACTTACCCAGTTTCCCTGCCAGCGTTGCGCTGATTTTGCGTTTACCCGCCAAGATTGCCGACAAATTGCTTTGTGGAACAATGGCAGATAAGTCTTCTTGCTTTAGGCCGCGTGCTTCCATTAAGAAGCGCAGGGCATCGTTAGGCGCGGCAGCTTCGATGGCGTGATGTTCTTGTTCGTACTTTGACACTAAGTCACCCACTAAATTAAGCAAGCTATCTAAAGGATGATCTTCATCATCTCCGACAGCTTCTAGTAGTGAATTCATGAATGCAACCATCCGGTCGTACTCTTTTTCATTTTTAATTGGGCGAAGATGGGTCATCTCATCAAAGGCCTGCCAAGAGGATTGGATGGCTCGAATATCAAATTGTGTTTGTGTAGCTCGCATAATTAACCCTTACCTTTCCGATATAGCTTGTTCCAGTTGTCGTATTCGCGATGTGTCATCACTTTATGCACATAAATCTTCTTGAACCTGTATCTGACAATCACGACCAAACGATAATTATTTCCGCCAATATCAAACACCGTATAAGGTGGCACATAATCAGCAGAGTTGAAAAACTCCCGCACATGATTAAAGTCAGCAAATTCAGCATGCTCAACGACCGTGTGCCACTCTCGCAACACCCTCTCCGCCTCGGGGTGTTTTTGCCAGAACTCGCGAAGCATTTTGATGGAGATGATATGCATGCGACAACTATATCAGAATGATATAACTATGCAAGGTGAAATATACAATTTCTGGGGCGAGTGGCCGCAATGGAGAAATACCTTATGTGGCCGCTTATGGGACTTATGAATAGCTATACATAAGTGCCATTATGCATAGCACCCAATTATGAATAGCAAATGAATGTAACCCAGCTCAACAC
>JBAXEJ010000039.1:0-22125 GCA_037140475.1 Gallionellaceae bacterium | reverse complement strand
CTCCATCACCACATTCTTTTCATAACCCATCGCGCGACTGAAAGCCACTAACAGGGCGCATACGCTCACCGAGTGCTGAAAAGTGTATTCATCCTTTTGCTTTATACGCGACAGACTAATAAACGCGTCTTTGTTGCGAAAAATTGAATCGGTAATATTTTCAACAACGGGAGAGAGCTTCGCCAATTCGATTTGCTTGCCCATGCGAATATCGGACATCAGATGGTGCACCACATTGTGTGCCTCAGTGTGCACCACCCTTGCTTGCACAACCTCTTCTTTCAACTGCGTTGGCGGCGGCGTTTTTATTTCATGTTTTTCAGCAATCGAAGTGATCTGCTGATGCAGATCAGCATGAAATTCATCATGGGTTTGCGCGTCGCCAACATCCAGACCTTTATTCGAATCTATGTAAAGCTCACGAATGCCAGTGGAAATAATTTTCTCAATGGTTTTTTCGTCATTCACTTTAAAGGCATTAAACGCAAACGGATGGTCCATCCAACCGCAATTAAGGTCGTGAACATACATACCAGGAAGAAGCTGATCACTACGGATACGTTTAATCATTTAATGGGCATGTCTATTACTCAATTTTCTCGCTCGGCAAATGAACCTTCACCTTAACTGAATTACCCTTGCCTAAATATTCGACTTGATCAAAGTTAGTTGCCTTCGCCATCGCAATACCGCGTCCATGCAAATCAAACGCGCGATCAGGACTAAATTCCATATAGCGATGCCAATCAAAACCCTCGCCTTGATCGCTAATTGTGACAATCATTTCGTCTGCCGTTTTTTGAATCAACACCTGAACCTGACGACCTGCAAACAAAGGATTTTTAAGTCGCGCCTCAATCTCTTCTTCCCAGCGATCATCACGCAACAACTGGCTTTTTTCCGCGTAGGTGATATTCAAATTGCCATGTTCAACCGCATTGATTAACAGCTCGGAATAACCATTCACTGTACGATCAGGATCTCCGCTTACTGTAGCCAATAGCAAGGCTAAGTCGCGTGAATCCGCTAACGTGCGGCAAACAAACTCGGCGTTGCGTAGCAGATTTAAATTATTATTTCGCTGCCCCAGAAGATCCGACAATTCTCGCTTTTGTCGAAACTCATCTAGCGTATTTTTGATCACCAACGCCAAAACCTGAGGCGTGGAGGGCTTGGTCAAATAATAAAAAGCACCTGCCGCCAATCCTTCAGCTATATTTTCTGGCTGACTATCCGCCGTCATCATCACCACAGGCAAATGATTGAAGCGCTTGTCAGCTCGGATACGTTTCAGCAACGCAATGCCATCTAGCTTTGGCATCACTTTATCCAGCAAAATCAGATCAAAACGTGCGGGATCACGGTCGATCATTTCCCAAGCAATAGCGCCATCTTCTGCCGTGGTTACATCGTAGCCGCAGCTCTCAAGATCGTCCTGCGTTATGGTGAGAATGATTTCGTCATCATCAACAACTAATAGCTTTGCGAACATCATTAATCCTTACAGAAAAGCATCCCGCTGTTTTCGTAGGGGCACGGCGTGCCGTGCCCCTATCTTGTTGGGCTGACACCCACCCTATAAAATTTGCGCTTCTTTCCGAAAGGGCACGGCACGCCGTGCCCCTACACCCAACCCACAAAAACGCCACTTCGAAATCAAATCAACTTCTGCAACAACGCCTG
The DNA here is from genome assembly GCA_037140475.1 of Gallionellaceae bacterium. GTDB lineage: Bacteria > Pseudomonadota > Gammaproteobacteria > Burkholderiales > Gallionellaceae > PALSA-1006. The sequence goes on along the minus strand of JBAXEJ010000039.1, from coordinate 20,442 downwards.
CGCTGCAACGAAATCAAATTTTCTAATTAACCGCCCCAACTCTTCACCCTGCTCACCCAGCACCGTCTCCAAAGAAGACGCATGTTGCTCATACAGCGTAATCGCCGTGGCATTATTCTGCCGCAGCAAAGAGTTCAGCTCAGACATCACGGAACGAAGCACCTCAGGGCTCAGTAACAAACTCGCCGTGGGTTCACTATGCGCAGTCAGCAGCACCCCACTCAACACCGCCAGTTCAGCATTCACCTCCGCCACTTCAGCCTGCACATCAACACTGCGTAGCTGCGGTGTCGTACGCAACTTCTCTTCTAAATTGCGCGCTAGCGCCGAGAGTTGCTCTGCCCCCAAGGTCGCGGCGGTGCCCTTCATGGTATGGGCAACACGCACCGCACCGGTCTGATCGCCTGCCTCTAAACACTGCTTAAGTTGCGCCATCGCATCACCCTGCGATAAAACAAAAGACCTCAATAGATTCATATACTTATGAGTATTACCCAAGAGCGCCGCCAAGCCGCGCTTCACCTCCATACCCCGCAGTGCAGCAAGCTTTGCCAAAGCGGGCGCCAAGGCAACATCCTCTGCGCTCACCACCATCTCAAGCGAATTACCCACTTGCGGTAGATCGGATTCAAGCTCGACATCCATCTGCTCATCTTCAGTGTTACGCGGGTAGGTCGGCAGCCATTTCAACAAAACGGCATACAACAAAAAGGGCTCCACCGGCTTGGCCACAAAATCATTCATGCCCGCGTCAAGGCAAGCGCGACGATCCTCATCAAACGCATTTGCCGTCATCGCTACAATCGGCTTGTGCTGCCAACCGGGAAGCTGCCTAATCTTTTCCGTTGCCTCCAGACCATCCATATTCGGCATTTGAATATCCATCAGAATCAAATCATAGGCATGTTCAGCGGCCTTTTGCACCGCCTCAAGTCCGTCGTTTGCGGTATCCACAAACAAACTCACGCCATGCAACAGCTCCAACGCAATTTCACGATTGATCAGATTGTCTTCAGCCAATAAAATTTTCGCCCCACCGTGATAGCGCCGTAACAGCGTATCCACTTCATTCTCAGGCAAGGTAGGAGCTGCTGGCATAATGCCTCGACCATGCTGTAAGCGCGCCGTAAACCAGAACGTACTGCCTTGGCCTGGCACACTATCCACACCGACGTCGCCCCCCATCAGATTAGCCAAGCGCTGATTGATCGTGAGACCCAAACCCGTGCCGCCATATTTGCGCGTCGTCGAAATATCCGCTTGCTCAAATACCTGAAACAGTCTGGCAATTTGCTCCGCAGTTAAGCCCAGCCCCGTATCCTTTACTTCAAAGCGCAGCAACACATCCTCTGCGGTTTCTTCCAGCACGGTGGCCTTCAGCGAAATAGAACCTTTATCCGTAAATTTAATCGCGTTGCTGGCATAGTTGAGCAAAGCCTGCCGTAAACGAGTGGGATCTCCGCGCAACCACAGCGGCACACCCTGAATATCCATCTCAAAATGCAGGCCCTTATCGCTCGCTGGTTGCGCCATGATCGACGCGACATTATCGAAAACGGAAGAAATGCTGAAATCAGTTTTTTCGATATGCATCTTGCCCGCCTCAATTTTCGACAAATCGAGAATGTCGTTAATGATGGCCAACAAATGGCGGCTTGAACTATCGATCTTACCCAAACGCTTGTCCTGCTCTGGCGTCATCCCCGCACGGCGCATGATGTGCACCATGCCGATAATCGCGTTCATCGGTGTGCGAATCTCATGGCTCATATTGGCAAGAAAAGAGCTCTTCGCCGCACTCGCTGCGTCAGCTAATTGACGTGCTTCTTTTAGCTCAGCGGTTCGCTGCTCGATCATGCCTTCGAGATGATTTTGGTACTTACTTAACTCGGCATTTTTCTGCCGCAGCGACTCAAATGATCGACTCAACGTGCTATCTAATTCCGTAAATTCAGAAATAAAATAATCCTGGCCCAACGTAGTCGTTTCACGCGCGTGCAAAGTAACTTCTTCCAAGGGCAGCACCAACCAACGCCTCACAACCAGCAAAGTAGCAAAGCTCACCAAGCCCAGTCCAAACAAAATTGCTAGCATGTAATACAGTGCGATTTGATTCATCTGCCCGAGCACTTGGTGATCATTGAGGTTCACCAAAAGAATCGCATTACGCTTTGTTACGCCCTCAAAAAAATCAAATTCGCTGTGAAATTTCACATGGTGGGCAACCATTTCTTTGTCGATTTTTAATGCGTGAACATACTCATCGCCAAATTCCGTTCCTTTCAAAGCACGCGACGAGGAAATATCAACATGCTTACCATCGAAGGAAATCGACACCTCAGAAAAGATTTGATTAGTAGCGGGAACTTGATCGAGTAAGTTTTGCACCTCGCTGATGCGCTCTTTGCGCAGCGCAATTTTAATGTCTTCTTCTAAGCGATAGACACTTCGGTTCACCTCGCCACTCACCTTATCGAGCAAAACACCCCGCTCAAAAAAGTAAAAGCCGCTGGACAGCGCCAGCGTCAGCAGACCGAACATAACGCCCAGCAGAATGGCGAAGCGTTTTATTTTCACTGGATCAACCGATCTGTAATCACTTTATGCAACTGAAGCTGGCGCTGATAGCGCGAGGTATCACCTTGATTCAGCCATTCAACCTGCTTGGTCGTTGCCATAAACTCATCATACGTTTGCCCTTCCAAATAGCCATGCACCACCTCGTAGTATTCCTGCGGCCTTGAATGCAACGCATCTAAAGCTTTATCAAAAATAGATTTCAATTTTTTAAACTCTTCCGCCGAGGCAGAGATTGAGCGCTTATCCACAAACAAAGCATCAATCACAAAAAACGATTGCAACTCAGCAGTCGAGCTCACCGCCATGAAACCTTTTTTCGTCAACTCAGTGGAATAAGGTGCATAGCTAATCACAATGACGGGCGCACCATTAGGCGAAAGTTGCGTCACCTCTTTTTGCGAAGTATCAGACAACTTAAACTGCAACGCCGCTAATTTATTTTCAGCAACAAACGCCTTAAAGAAATCTTCGTTCAACGAACCCATTTCCAAATACACATTGATTGTCTCTTGGCTCTTGCGGAGCTGCTCCAAGCTACGGTTAGACATAATCACATCCGCGCCTGCTGAACGATCAATCAAAAACATCGGACGAAAATGGCTGTAATCTTTGAAGTGCAACATCTCATATTGCGTTGCTGTAAAACCTTGCGTGAAGCCACGCTCATACAACCTAGCGTTTTCGGAGAGATCCACCACCCAAGTGAAGCGGAAAGGTGTCTTTTCGAGCCAACCTTTTTCTTGTGCGTAAATAAAGGGCGTAAAACCTACCCACGGATTACTGGAGATGCGGATCTGTCGATCAGTGGAACGTTGTGAAAAAAAGGAAGCACCTGCCGCGATCATAATTACGGCCAGCACGACCATCCAGATCACTTTGCTTTTTATGTTAATCATCAGGCCCCCTTAAACAAAAAAACCTTTGTCTTAGAAATAACAATTCAGTCCACAGAGAACACCTCGAAGATGTTCTTGCTCCCTTGGGTACGGAGCCCCCGGCAACGACGTTGGGCTGAAGCCCAACCTACAAACCCCACTTTGCTTTTCGTAGGTCGGGCTTCAGCCCGCCTCCCTCTCCCTCTTCCACAAGGAGATGGGACTTAATCAGCAGCGCCTTAAGTTAAAACGAATGCGTCAGCGACAGCATCACATTACTCTTGCCCCATTGTTGCCCGTTAAAAGTCCACGCATCGCTGGCATTGGTGCTGGTGAAATTCAGCCCCATTACATAGCCGCTAAAATCTTGCGTCAGCGCCAATTTGTAATCTTCGTAGCTAAGATTAAAAGTTCCTGCAGTATTTGTAGCAGTTGTCCTCCCCACAAACGTCTGCTTGCCGTAATGCGCGATCAGCGACATGCCGCTATCACCAAACGGATAGGTGGCCGTCAGATCCAGATAATTTGTGCCTTTCGTACCGGGCGTCGTCAAAAACCCATCCAGTAAACTGTACGAATACTTAATGCTCAACCATTTGTGTGCAACTCCCACATAAGCTTCAAGCGTATCGGCTCTGTTAAAGCCAAGCGCCGGTTCGTAATTTCCAAGATAGTTGTAGCGCGTCAAGCCAAGGTCATAGCTCACATCCGCAACTACATAATTTTTAAAACCTAAATAAGTATCTAGCTCAACAATGCCATCCCCGCTGCTCACTGCGCCACTGTCTTTAATCCAACGCACATTTGAAGCCCACGCTCCCAAATAGAAACCGCTGCCATGCACGTAATCTGCCCCACCTTGAATCGCAGGATTGTGGCTGGTTTGCGTAAGGCCGCGCACGATGTAGTCGGAAACGAAACCGATGTTGTAGGTAACAGGAGAGGCTGCAGGCGCTTCAACCGCAACAACGGGTAAAGAAGAGGTAGCGAGGAGTGCCGCGATAAGTAACTTTGATTGCTTCATTAATGTATTCCCTATTTTTTATATTTGAATTAACAACTGTGTCGGACTGAAGTCCGACCTACCAAACTAGCAAGCCCTATTTCTTCATTCCCCGCAACAAAACCAACACCTCGGCAAACTCAAATCGTTTTAACCTACGTTCAATCTCGGTAACAGGTTCTCCGATTACTGCTTTTAATGTTGATTCATGCTGCTCAAATAAATCAATCACTGCCGTATTGTGCTGCTCCAACAACGTTACAAATTCCTTGAGCAAATTTGCCGTCTGTTGCTCATCAAGCGAATTCACATGCGACACCACGTCAGCCTCTCGCTCAATGGGTAAGGCTGCGGCCACAATTGAAAAGGTCTGATTAATAGATTCCATCTCTTCACGCAAATCCAAAGCCTGCAACTCGTCAGCCGCCACCACTTTTAGCTTGTCATTGAGCACCTTTGCCAAAATCGCCAAGTTATCTAACCCCAACGTTGAACCGGTACCTTTTAAGGTATGACTAATTCGTTTTGCTGCTTCAAGATCGCCGCTCGCAAGGCAATCCGCCAGTGTTTGCATATCACCTATATGCAGCTCAACAAAGCGTCGTAGTAACTTCACATATTTCGTGGGGTTGCCGCGCAAAGCTTCCAACGCGCGCAGGACGTTTATCCCTGGCGTGGAATATAACCCAGCTAAATCTGCATCTTTAATCAGGCTAGCGGACAAGTCTTCGGCCGAGGTTGCATCTGAAGTCACGTCGGCAGGTGAAGGATGCGTCGGTACCGGCAACCAATGCAACAGCACGCTGTACAGCAATTTTGGCTGCACCGGTTTGGCAATAAAATCATTCATCCCAGCTTGCTCACAGGCACGACGATCTTCGTCAAACGCATTCGCCGTCATCGCCACAATCGGGATGTTTTTCCATGCCGGCATATTTCGAATGGCGCGTGTTGCATCCAAGCCATTCATCCTCGGCATCTGCATATCCATCAAAATGAGATCGTAGGAATGCGCATTCACCTGCTCCAATGCCACCACGCCATCTTCGGCAATTTCTACGGCAAGCCCTACGCTATGCAACATCTCCATCGCAACTTCGCGGTTAATCACATTGTCTTCCACCAACAGCACTCGCGAGCCGCCGTAGGACTGGCGCAACCTAATTTCAGCATCAAATTTTTCGACCACCACATCCGCAGGCAACGCTCCACTTCCGGGTTGCAAACGCACGGTAAACCAAAACAGACTGCCCTGCCCTAGCGTGCTCTCTACGCCATAGCTTCCACCCATTAATTGCGCCAAGCGTCGGGTAATCACCAAGCCCAAGCCACTGCCGCCATATTTACGCGAGGTGGAAGCATCTGCCTGCTCAAAGGCGTGAAATAAGCGAGACGCCTGCTCTTCACTCAGGCCAATGCCGGTATCGGCCACCTCAAAGCGCACCAACATTTCATCGCCATCTTTTTCCAACAGATTCGCACGCAACGAGATACGTCCACGCTCAGTAAATTTCACCGCATTAGAGGCGTAATTGAGCAGGGCTTGACGCAAACGCGTAGGGTCGCCGTTCAACCACATCGGCACAGAGTCGTAATCAATATCGATCTCAATGCCTTTTTGGCGCGCCTCCTGACCGATGATGGAAGCGACGTTATCAAGGATGGCAGAGAGATGAAAATTGGCACTTTCGATTTGTAATCTTGACGATTCAATTTTTGACAAATCGAGAATGTCGTTAATCACCGAGAGTAAATGCTGGCCCGCCGCATCCACCTTATTCAGCTTTTCCATTTGCTCAGGATTCACGCCACTCCGGCGAACCAAGTGGTTCAAGCCCAAAATCGCATTCATTGGCGTGCGAATTTCATGGCTCATATTGGCTAAAAATTCTGATTTCGCACGACTCGAGCTTTCTGCCGCGAGGAGCGCCTTATTCAACTCAGCGGTGCGTTCACCTACTAATTTTTCCAGATGATTGCGATATTTATTGTGCTCAGTAGTATCTCGTACAAACACAAACATCACACCGCCCTGCTCAGGGTGATAAGTCACACTCACTTGCACATCCCATACTGAGCCGTCTTTACGCTTATGTTGCGTTTCAAACTGGTCGTGGCGTTGAGCCATAATTTTTTGAATGCGAGCCTGGGTGTCTGCGGGAGCTTCGATCGCTTCCACATCGGGAAAACGCATAGTGAGCAACTCGTCCCGCGTGTAACCCGATAGCTCACAATAAATATTATTCACTTCAATAAAATGCCCTTGCATATCCACGCGCCAAAAACCATCTAGCGTCGCTTCAGAAATACCTTTCAGAAATATATGGCTTTCTTGCAAACTAGCCTCTCGCTCCCATCCCGAACTAAGTAGTTTATTGAAGCCAGAAACCAATTCGCCGATTTCATCCTGCCGCGCAATAGGCAGCAGTTTTTGTGCACGAGTACCTGCGGCCATCGCCGCCAATTTATTTGTCGTCGTAAACAGCGGCCTGAGCAGTCGTTGTAATAACCACCAGATCAACACACCGGTGAGCAAAGTCAGCGCAACGGCGATCCACAGAACATTCAACTGCATTTGCCGAATCGGCGCGAAGGCTTCGCTGGTGGGAATCAACGACAGCACATACCAGCCCACTTGAGGGATTTGTTTAACTGAGGCCAGCGACTCGACACCACGTGCATTAATCAGCACGTCCGAGCCCTCCCACCCCGCTACATTTCGATCAACTGACTTGCTCACGCCGGCAGGCGGCATTTTTTCAAAGACTCGTGTTTTATCGGTGGCCGTAATCACGATGCGATGTTTCGCCGAAATCAGAAATAACCCGCCTAATTTGACATACTCAGAAGGTGAAATTCTATTCAAAAAATTGGGTTTACTCAGATCATTCACCCCAACTAATGCACCCAACACCTTGCCCTGCTTGTTGCGAATCGGCACAGCTATCGATATCACAGGCTTGTTTAACTTCTTGCCAATCACTGGATCACTGACAACGCGCTTGCCTTCTTTAATCGCCGACGCAATATGATTTCGCTCCATGTAGTTAGTGCCAGCACGACCAGCCTCCGCGGGCACTGAAGCCGTTGCCGTACCTTCTGCATTGACAATAAAAGCGCCGCCGCTAAACAAGGTCAACAAAATAGGACGGTGCTCAATAAATTGTTGCGCAGCAGCAGGCTTATTGATTATTTCGGGATCAATAGAGTTCGCGAGCGTTTCAAGTGCGTCATAGCGTTCATTTAGTTCGTCATTCAGATTTTGAGCCAACACCGCAACGGTCAAATACTGTTGATCGGTCAGCTGCTTGATCATGTTTTGCTTCATGGTATGGCTCAGATAAAAAGCCAGCATCCAGATACTAAACACCGCAATCAGCGAAACGAAGAGCGTCACTCTCGCCAATAGCGAATGTGGGCGCAACATATTAAGGAGGGAGGATTTCTTTGCAGCAGACAGGGATTGCGTTACGGGTTGCGGCTGATTTTTTTCGGCGGTCATCGCGTTCTCTATTCGTTTAGCTTGCTGCCCTAAACAGCATCAGCATGACGGCGGGCAATGGCAACGAAATCATCAAAATGCGCTAAAAACGCATCGACCACATCAGGATCAAAATGCGTGCCGCGACCTTCGGCAATAATCGCTCGCGTTTGATCTAAGGGCATGGCGGGCTTGTAAGGGCGCACCGAAAGCAGGGCATCAAACACATCAGCCACGGCCATCAAGCGCGCAGAAACAGGGATGTCATCGCCACGCATACCATCAGGATAGCCGCTGCCATCCCATTTTTCGTGATGCCAATGCGCGATTTCTTTGGCCACCGAAAGAAAAGGAAGTGCGCGCTCAATATCACCTTCGGCTTGCTCGATCGCGTCACTGCCCAATTTGGCATGGGTTTTCATGATCGCCCATTCTTCCGGCGTCAACTTTCCCGGCTTGAGCAAGATCTGGTCGGGGATACCCACCTTGCCAATATCGTGCAAAGGCGCAGAGCGCGCCAACAATTCAATGTATTGATCCGTCATCACTTCTGCAAAGCGCGGGTGCTGGCGTATCAGCGTGGCGATATGCTGCACATAACTTTGCGTGCGCAAAATGTGATTGCCGGTATCAGTGTCGCGCGTTTCAGCCAGATGCGCGAGTGCGCGAATGCTGACCTGCTGAGTCAAATTGTTTTCGAGCATGCGGCGCGCCACTTCGGCTTCAAGCGTGGCGTTTTGATTTTTCATCCAGTCACGCGATTGCTTGGCTTGCAGTTGAGTATTGATACGTGCTAAGGCGACCACGGGGGTAATCGGTTTGGTAATGTAGTCCACCGCGCCTTGCTTTAAGCCACGCTCTTCTTCACCAGCGCCCACTAAGGCCGTGAGAAAAATAACCGGAATATCTCGCGTGGCGGGTTCCGCCAAAAGATTGGCCAACACCGCGTAGCCATCCATCACCGGCATCATTACGTCGAGAAGAATCAAATCAGGCTTAGGCTGGCCATTGGCAATGCGCAAGGCAAGCTCGCCCGTAGTGGCGGCCAAGACTTGGTATTTTTGACGAAGGAGCTCGTTTAAAACGTAAAGATTTTCAGATGAGTCATCAACGATAAGGATGGTGGCTGTTTGTGGCTGCATACTTATTTCACTTTCAAATTTGTGAGGCTATTCGTATCTCAACTTGCCTCTCCCACGAGTGGGGCTGGGGCGTGGATACCTGTAGGTTGGGCTTTAGCCCAACCTACGAAAACTTTGCTACCACCCATTTATTTCTGATTCAACTCAGACGAACCTTAATATAGAAACTACTAACTTACAATCACCCTATCTAGCTAGCTAAATGCCGTAAATTTTGCAGCGCTACCAGCGCGCCACTAAAATCAAAATGTTTTATCTGCTCACCCAGCGCGATGCCTGCTTCCCCAAATGTTGCGTGCAAGGCAAGTTGGTTTTTTTCAAACAAGGGAATCGCTGCCGCATCATTTTGCTCTAACAGTGAGGCGAATTCGTTTAACAAAATTTTTAATTCGTGCGCGTCGAGTTGCGGCGTAGCGACGGGTTGCGTTAAAGCCGTGGCCAATGCGCCCGACAATGCCGCGAACTCTGCCCTCATTCCGGCAATATCTTCTGAAAAAAGTTCGCTCGCCAAATCGTCATCTCCTCTTGCACGTAATCGACTATCGATATTGGCCGCCAACGCCGCGAGTTTTTCGGCACCCATGGTAGCCGCAGTACCTTTGATGGTGTGCGCCACACGTCGAGCCTCCTCATACTCTTTGGTCGCCAAGTGCGTTTCCATAAGATTGATGTCTCGACTATGTTCACTGACAAAGCGCTTCATCAGACTGGCATATTTTTCGGCATTCCCATTCAGTGCGATCAGCCCGCGCGCCACACTCACGCCGGGCAAGCCTGCTAAGTGCTGCAAGACCGTTTCTGCACTGCCATTGTCGGCAGCGGGTTGCTCAACCGGTTTAGCCGTCACGGTGGGTGCTGCCTTGGTTATAGGGGTTTGCGCCAACCAGTGACTCAGCACACTGTAGAGCAACTTAGGATCAACGGGTTTAGCCACAAAGTCATTCATGCCTGCCTCTTCGCAAGTATGACGATCTTCATCAAAAGCGTTAGCCGTCATCGCAATAATGGGTTTGCTCTGCCACTCGGCCAATTTGCGAATGGCGCGCGTGGCTTCCACACCGTCCATGTGCGGCATTTGCATGTCCATTAGAATGAGATCGTAACCCTGCACCTTAACCATTTCGAGTACTTGCAGGCCATCTTCTGCCACGTCCACATGTAAGCCCACGCCATGCAACAACTCTAGCGCCACTTCGCAATTGATTGCATTGTCTTCCGCCAAGAGGATGCGACGACCTGCATGGATTTGTCGTAGGTGATCTTCTGCATCTTTTTCATGCAGATTCAAAATTGGCGGCATCACGCCCTGGCCACGATGCAGGCGTGCCGTAAACCAGAAGGTACTACCTTTACCAGGCGTGCTTTCGACGCCATATTCGCCGCCCATGAGCTGCGCTAAACGGCGCGTAATCACCAACCCTAAACCTGTTCCGCCATATTTTCGTGTAGTGGAGGAATCGGCCTGCTCGAAGGCATGGAACATGCGCGGCATTTGCTCAGGGGTAATGCCAATACCGGTGTCAGAGGCCTCAAAACGCACTAACAGTTCGCCATCTTTTTCTTGCAACAATTTCGCACGCAAAGCAACGCGCCCTATCTCGGTAAATTTAACCGCGTTGCTGGCGTAATTTAGTAGCGCTTGACGCAAGCGAGTGGGATCTCCGTTGAGCCACATCGGTACCTGATCATATTCAGTTTCGATCGTTAATTTTTTTTCTTTGGCAGTGTGCCCAATGATGGAGGCGACGTTATCCAAAATGCTTGAGAGATTGAAGTTAGTGCTTTCGATGCGCAGGCGGCCTGATTCAATTTTGGACAAATCAAGGATGTCGTTGATGATGCTCAATAGATGCTGGCCGGCGCTGTCGATTTTGCTAAGCCGCTCTAATTGTTCTTTATTCGCGCCCCGCCGCAGCAAATAGTTCAGGCCAATAATGGCGTTCATCGGTGTGCGAATCTCGTGGCTCATGTTAGCCAGAAAAATACTCTTGGCCTCGTTGGCCGCATCCGCCTGTTCACGCGCCTCGACCAACTCTTTGGTGCGCAACTGCACTTTTTCTTCCAAGTGCAGCTTATAGCGATGCAGCTCTTCTTCTGCACTTTTGCGCTCGTCCACTTCTGCCGCTAAATTTTCGTTGGCGTGCATCAAGCTATTTTCGCGATTAGCCACCGCTTGGGACATAACCTCAAATCCATCCAAAATTGGCGTGAACTCTTCGTAGAGGTATTCAGGATCAATTTGTTGATATTTGCCTTCAACGATAAGGCGCGTGGCCTCACTTATTTGATCGATAGGCTTTCGCAGTAGTTTGGTTAGCAGCCAACGCATAGAAAGGCTGAGTACTGCAATCAACACGAGCAAAGTGGCAATGCTGGCCAAAAATAACTCTCGTTCGCGCGTGTCACTCAAACTGAAGCTAAGTCCAATCTCGATACTGCCGATGTCTTGCCCGTTATGTAGCACAGCAATTTTGCGACCGAGTTTGCTGCTGTCCGGCTTGCTCTGCTGATAAACAATGCGCGCTTGATCATCACGAATAATCAGTGACACAATTTCAGGACTTGAGGCAAACACACTGCCAATCTGCGTTACGCGCTCATCATCAATATTCCAGAGCGGCCACTCTAATTCGCTACGCAGGTATTCGGCGTACTCTTCGACTTTTTGCTCACTGACCGCTTTTGCTTGGTGGGAGAAGTAGAGATAATCCAGAAAATTAAAGGTGATAGAAACAACCGTAATCAGCACCACAAGCGCAATGCTGAGTTGTCGAAAAAGCGATTTTGGTTTGCTTTTAATTTGCATTAGTTAAATTGAAGTAAAGCGCTATTGACCGACCGAGGTGCCATCATACGATTTTACGAAGCTAAATAGTTCACTTAAGTAAGTGTCTCGCACATTGTTTTTGCCGTAATGCCCTTCCAAAATTTCGGCATAGGCGGGGCTGCGCGCTGTCGTGGCTAATACATCTCGATAGCGCTTTGCCATTGCTTTTCCCTGCGACTGCGAAGTATCAATCATGATGGCGATGGGGCGTTGAGAATTAGGAATAATGTACTCGACAAAATTTTCGGTTTCGTTTGCGAACTCCTTTTTAATCGCGTAACGCCCTGCCCCTGCGACCATGATGCAAAAATCTAAGCGCTGCCGTTTGAGCTTGCGCAGCAAAGATTCGTTGCTGTCGCTTTCCTCAACCTTGATGCCATTACGCAAAAAAATCTGCTTATCTTCCAAAGTGCCGCGCAACACGCCCATCGTGTTGCCGCGCAACGCTCTCATGCCATGAAAATTCATCAGGGGGTGGTGCGGCTTGTAGTAAAAGAAAGCCAAGCGAAAGAGTCCAATGGGGATCACCGCACGCTGAGTTTTACTACTGATGATGTCAGGGTCACCCACAATAAAACTGGCTTCGCTCGTGCGGAAGCGCTTAACCGGGAGATAGTTGATGCTGTAGGGAATGCCCGCCGCCTCTGACATCAAGCGCAACATACTGCCGCCTACGCCATTATTGGGTAGCGCTGGATCCCAAAAAGGCGGTGTTTCAGTGGATTGAAAAACGATAGCTTGCGTTTCGGCGTGGGCCACGAGGATCGGTGCCAGTAGCAGTAAAACGAATAGCAGAGCCGATCTCATCGCCGCGTAGGGGCACGGCGTGCTGTGCCCACTGTGTCCGTGTCCGATTGGCTTATCCAAGTTAATCATCATTGCGTAGGGGCACGGCGTGCCGTGCCCGTTGTGTCAGATTACTTCCAGCTCGGATTGTTTGATTTTAAACGCTTAACGACTGCCGCTTGATCGGCATCTTTAAAACCAAAAGAACTCAATATATTCATATACTCACCTGATTTTATTAGCTTTTGCATGCCTTCACTAAAGGCGGAATATAGCGCTTTAGATTCCGCTTTTTTGTTGCCAAACATAAGCGCGACCACCATCTCATTAGGCGCCGCACCTTTGATATAAAAAACCACGGTGCGAATTTGCTTTTGCTCTTGAGCACTTAGATCTTGTGGGCTCCCCATCAGAACCGCCGCATCGTTATTGGTTAGGGCATAGATGGCTAATTGCTTAGAGGGCAGCACGTCGATGACGGGCGATTTGCCTGCCACCTTGAAGGCCTCCGTCACAATGGCGATGGCAATTTCGCTCACAGGTTTGGCGGTGGCATCCGTGCTGGCAAATTGATAGCCAACGATGTCGGCATTTTTTTCATCGCCGAATAATTTAGCCGCAACGCGCGGCGCGGTGGCCTGCGCCGATGTGGCACACACCAACAACAACGCCGCCAATAATCCAGTGATGCCTTTTTTCGCTGAGTCTAAGCTCGCTAATGTTTTATCGTTATTCATGGTGAGCCCCCTATTCCTAATTAATCTGCAATGCTTGAACTAGACAACACCAACAACTTATCCCAAAGGTCGAAGTGATGATCGAAGGGATGAGTCTGCGATAAGAAGATGGTGATTTTATCTTCTTTTGGATCGACGCTAAAACGGGTGGAGTAAAGGCCCGCCCATTCGAATGTTCCGACACTGCCCGCATCGACATTGTGTTCGCGGTCCGCCTGAATTCCTAAGCCCAAGCCAAACTTCCAGCCATCGTCATGCAGCGTGATCTCAGAGAGCTTGCCAATTTGATTGGTGGTCATCAGCTCGACCGTCTTGCGACTCACTAAACGCACGCCCTCCAACTCGCCCTTGTTCAGCAACATCTGGGCGAAACGGAAATAGTCGTAAGGCGATGTGACCATGCCCACGCCGCCAGAGAGAAAAGTTTTTGGCCCGTGCGTTTGGAAGGTGGGTGAATAGCGATAGTCGCCCTCTTGATGCGGCCCAGGCATAACCTTTTCTAGCTTGCCGTGCCAGTCGCTCTTCCAAACTGCGGCCATCCTGCCCTGCTTGCTTTCTGGCACAAAGAAATAGCTGTCGCTCATTTTTAGTGGTTTAAAAATATGTTCAGTGATGTAGTCGTCGAGCTTCTGACCAGAAACCACTTCGACCAAGTAGCCCGACACGTCCGCGGCCATGCCGTAGATGAAGGCTTCGCCAGGCTGACTTGCAATCGGCAAGCGCGCTAAGCGTTTGACCATGTCGCCGATTGTGCCTTCGGTTTCATACATTCCGCTGCTAATGCCAGCCTCTTCATACATATCATGCATCTGGCGCAGCAAACGGTCTTTGGGGTACCACTCAGAAGCAAACGGATAAGGCATGCCTGCGGTATGGGTGAGTAAATCTTTGATCGTGATGTCCCGTTTTGCCGGCACCAACCTGAAGGCTGGATTAGAACCCGGCGGCAACATCTCGATCACTTTAGGGTGCGAAAACTCAGGAATATATTTGGCGACGGGGTCGGACAGCAACAGCTTGCCTTCTTCGTACAACTGCAGCACCGCAATCGTCACCACGGGCTTAGTCATCGAGCAGATACGGAACAAGGAGTCTTTGCTCATCGGCTTGTCGATGTCGGCTTTACCGAACGATTCCAAGTAAGCGATTTTGCCTTTACGCGCGACCAGCACCACAGCACCCGCCATTTTTTTCTGGTCGATATGCGCTTGAATAAAGCTACTCATTTTCTCTAAGCGTGGTGTGGAAAGCCCAACTGATTCTGGTGACACCGTTTTGATTTCTTCGGCAATGGCAAGATTTGCCAGCAGAGAAAAAACCAGAAGTAACGGCAATTTTGTTATTTTCATTTTTGCCCCCTTAATTACTCAAAGATGAATGCACAACGTGTTCGGAACCTTACACCATTTTAATCAGAAAATCCCTATAAAAGCTTCACAGACCCAAAACCGTAGCGAGCGATTCGAGTGCAAGGCGCACGGAACGCAGCAGCCGAAGACATATCGCCTAGATAGGCGAGGTTGCGAGTACCGCGCAACACAGCAATCGAGTCACGCAGTAGGTTTTTTACTTTTTCGCTACCACATCAATCAATGCCGACATCCCATGATGCCCCACCCCTTCGGCAATGTGCGCGTCATATTCAGCCAAATGCACGATCTGCATATCGCTCAGTAATTCGCGCAACATAGGCTCTGTGTAAAGATTATCTGCTTGCGATGGCCCGCCGGTTTTGTATTCCAACTGGCGCGGGGTGTAACCTTGAATTAGCAAAAGCCCGCCCGGTTTTAGGGCGCGTTTCATATTCTCAAACATTGCAGGGCGCTGTGACGAAGGAACAAACTGTATGAAAATACCCACCAGCACATCATATTCTGCAACGGGCCACTGCCATTGCAGCAAATCAATCGCTTCAAACCTCACCTGCGCGCCACGCTCTTCCGCTAATTTTTTTGCTTTGGCAAGGGCAACGGGCGAGTAATCAACCGCCACCACCTCTAAGCCCTGCTGCGCTAACCACACGCCATTACGACCTTCACCATCGGCCACCGCAAGGCACTTCATGCCGGGTTTTAAGGTATGGCGTTGCGAGGCTAGAAATGCATTTGGCTCGGTGCCGAAGTGATAGTCATCGCTGCTGTAGCGTTGATCCCATACGTTGTTAGACATGTGTAGTTCCTTTAATCGGGCACGGCACGCGAATCGGGCACGGCACGCCGTGCCCCTACGGATGATGGGATGGAAGGGTTTAATGAATCTTCTACCCAACGTTTTGGGTTGTAGGCAATATATTCGGCAATACGTTCATAGTCCGCTTCATTACGCACAATGTGCTCGTAATAATTGCGTTGCCAAACAGAGGTGGCAGGCGACTGTCGAATTTCGTTAATGCGTTTGGTGACGGCAGATTTGAATGCTCGAATAATCGTTGGCAATGACCCCGCAATCGGCGCTCCAAACCGCTCCGTAGGGGCACGGCGTGCCGTGCCCTTGGTGTCCGTGCCCTTTGCACTCCCATCATCCGTCAACACCACAATCCCGTGAAAATGATTGGGCATAACAACATACTCACCCAATGCCACTTTTGAACGAACCACCGCCGTTTTCAACC
This sequence comes from Gallionellaceae bacterium, assembly GCA_037140475.1. Classification (GTDB taxonomy): domain Bacteria; phylum Pseudomonadota; class Gammaproteobacteria; order Burkholderiales; family Gallionellaceae; genus PALSA-1006. Next base: position 4,400 of record JBAXEJ010000039.1, on the reverse strand, counting down.
ATTCTTCCACTAGGATCTGCCCGAAGTCACTCAATACCATTGAGTCATTTTCAATTGCACCAAATAAGCACGTTCGCTCATCTGCACAAATCGTCACAAAATAAGCGCCAGACTGTGTGTAGTCATATCCAGCCAGTCGGAGAGATTTTCTATGCAGCATCCCCAGATTAACCGCGCAACTCTCAGGATTCATCTGATCTGCCATCATCGAAAAAGACTTTCGTCTTTTATCTTTCAACGGCCAATTCGTTTTTCTTCTTTTTATTTAACATGCGCTTGCCCCATTCGATCAAATCATCGACATAGGTATAAACCACCGGAATCACTAGCAAGCTCAAAAAGGTGGAAGTAATCAAACCGCCAATCACCACAATCGACATCGGTGCGCGGAAGCTGCCATCGCCCATGCCAATGTCCAACGCGACTGGCAACATTCCCGCGCCCATCGCCATCGTCGTCATCACAATCGGCCGTACTCGTTTTTGGCAAGCATCGATCAAGGCTTCGCCACGATTCATGCCGCGCTCACGCCGCGAGACGATGGCATATTCCACCAACAGAATCGAGTTCTTGGTGGCGATCCCCATCAACATAATCAAACCAATCATCGACGGCATCGAGATGGCGGTATGAGTTAAAAATAGCGCAAGGAAAGCCCCCGGAATGGAAAGAATCAACGCGCCCAAAATGGTGGCCGGCTGCATGAAGTCTTTGAACAACAACACCAATACAATGTAGATACACATCACGCCGGTGAACATGGCCAAGCTGAAACTCGCAAACAATTCGTTCATTGCTTCGGCATCACCAATCGGCGCGACCGATACGCCTGCAGGCATATTTTTAACCGAGGGCAATGCCGCCACATCAGCCTGAATCTTACCCAATGGCTGACCTGCCAACTCAATATCAAAGGTGATGTTGCGTTGGCGATCGTAACGATCAATCTGCGCAGGGCCGCTTTCTAAACTCAAAGTCGCCACGTTACCCAGCATCACAGGACCATGCGAACCGGGCACCATCAGCCGAGACATTAAGGCAATGTCCTGCCGTGCATCGTCGCGTAATTTCACAATGATCGGCAACTGACGGTCGGGCAAATTCAATTTGGCGAGCGATTGATCGTAGTCGCCGTTAGTTGCCACGCGTAAGGTTTCAGCAATGGCCACCGAGGTCACACCCAAGTCTGCCGCACGCGCAAAGTCTGGGCGCACCACAATCTCGGGACGCAACACGCTGGAGTTTGACACCACGTTGCCGATACCTTGCAAGGTACGCAGCTCCTGCCCCACTTTGAGCGCGTGCTCATTGAGGAGCTCACTATTTTCACTGGTCAGCACAATTTGATATTTGTCTGCCGACGAACCCATACCGACCTTTACTCGCACGCCCGGCAACACCGCCATCGCATCGCGTAGCTCATCTTCAATTTGCAACTTCAACGGACGCTCTCCGCGCGGTTTGAGCTGAATCGACAGCGTGGCTTTACGTGCTTCCGGCACACCGCTCGGCTCGAAGGCATTACCTCCCGCAGCACCGCCACCGATCGCGGTGTAAACCAAGGTCACATTCGGATTTTGCATCACGATGCCGCGCGCTTGCTCGGCTAGGGCGTAGGTCTGCTCAAATTTACTACCCGGGGGAAGCGTGATTGATACTTGGGTTTGCGATTGATTGTCTTTAGGTTGAAAGGCTTTGGGCAAAGTGCCTGCCAACACGAAGGAGCCAAAGAAAAAGATTGCGGTTGCCAGCAAGGTCAGCTTGCGATGCGCCAAGCACCAACGCGCCCACACCAAATAAATTTCGATCCACTTTGGCGTGGCATGCAATACGCGTGGTTTCAAAAAATAAGCCGACATCATCGGCGTCAACATGCGCGCCACTACCAAAGAGATCATCACCGCGATCGCCGCCGTCCAGCCGAACTGTACGAAAAATTTACCGGCGATGCCGCTCATAAAGGCGGTTGGCAAAAACACAGCGACCAGTGTGAACGTCGTCGCAATCACAGCCATGCCGATTTCATCCGCCGCTTCCATCGCTGCTTGATAGGGCGTTTTGCCCATTTCCAAATGGCGCATGATGTTTTCAATTTCAACGATGGCATCGTCCACCAACACTCCTACCACCAACGAAAGCGCCAGCAAGGTCACGATGTTGATGGTGAAGCCGAACAGATACATGAAGGCAAAAGTAGGAATTACCGCCAAAGGCAACGCCGTCGCGGCAACGATGGTGGCACGCGAGTTGCGCAGAAAGAAAATCACCACCAACACCGCCAAAGCAGCGCCTTCGAAGATCATTTCCATCGAGCCTTTGTACGTTTCGTACACCATATCCACCGTGTTAAACACGCGCTCGACGGCGATCTCCGGGTGCGTTTCTTTCAGTGTGGCGAGCGCTTTCTTAACACCATCGCCCACCTCCACGTCACTCGCTCCAAGTGAACGCATGACTTCAAAACCCACCACGGGTCGACCATCATGCAAGGCGGCAGAACGACGTTCCGCTATGGCATCGGCAACATTCGCCACTTGATCCAAACGAATAACCCGCCCATCGCGCAAACCGATTTCCACCCGTGCCAATTGGCTTGCTGTTTTTACCGTTGCAACCGTGCGTACCGATTGCTCAATACCGCCCAAGTCAGTGCGCCCGCCAGGTGCTTCCAGTTGTATCTGACGTAGTTGAGTCGAAATTTCAGCAGCGGAAAGATTCAGCGCCAACAGTTTCGTTGGATCAAGCTCCACGCGCACCTGTCGGGTGACGCCGCCAACACGATTCACCGCTCCAACGCCCTTCACGCCAAGCAACAATTTGGTGATGTTGTTATCCACGTACCAGGACAAATCTTCTTCGCTCATATTCGGCGCAGCGATGGTGTAAGTGATAATCGGTTTGCCGCTCATCTCAACTTTATTAATCGTTGGATCAAGCATCTCGCGCGGCAAATCACCGCGAATGCGCGTTACCGTTGAACGTACATCTTCAAGTGCTAAACGTGAATCACGCTCTAACCGAAATTCGGCGGAGATAATCGCGGTGCCATCTTTAACTTGGGTGTAGAGGTGTTTTAAACCTTGTGCACTGGCTAACGCATTTTCGATTTTGCGGGCAACCTCGGTTTCCATCTGATCGGGTGAGGCACCGGGCATGGAAGCGGTCACCGTGATCATCGGCAAATCGATGTCGGGGAACATCTGAATCTTCATTGCCTTGAACGACATGACGCCCACAAACATCAGCATCACGAAGGCGAGCAACGCCGGAATGGGGTTGCGAATCGACCAAGCTGATACGTTCATTTCACCACCTGAACAACGTCGCCTTCAGTGAGAAACGCACCCCCACTGGCAACGACGATTTCATTTTCTTTCAAACCTTCTTTAATTTCGACGCGCTCAGCATTGCGCAAACCAACGGTGACTGGACGTTCATGCACCTGATTGTTTGGCCCGATGACCAGTGTGTAAGTTTTTGTGCCGCGTTGCATCAACGCCGAATGCGGCAATGACTGTACCTTGCGTACGCCACCACCCACATCAAAACTACCCCGCACAAAACTGCCCGCAATCAATCCTGAATCTTCAGGCAAACGCACCAACACGTAGCCATAGCGCGTTTGCGCATTCACCATCGGTGAAACTGCACGCACCTTAGCTTGCACCATGCGTCCGTTCGCTGCAGCAATATTGACCACCATGCCTTTAGTCACCGAAGCCAATTCGTCAGCAGTCAGCTCAGCTTTCCACTCCAAATAGCCTTTACGAATTAAACGAAATAATTCGACACCGGGTTGTGACAGCGAACCTGACGCTGCATTCGCAGCAGAGATGATGCCGTGATCTGGCGCCACGATCCGCGTTTGCAACACGCGAAAATGCGCGCTCATTACTCGTGCGCGTTGCACATCCACACGTGCTTGAGCCGTTTGCTCACTCGCAGCAGATTGACTGGCTTGTTGATCGCTAACGAAACCAGAGGCACCTAATTTTTTAGAGCGAGCAGCATTCGCTTTAGCTTCTGCCAACACCGCTTCGCTTTCGGCCAAAGAGGCGCGCGCTTCTGTTTCACTCACTTGCACTGTCTCGGACGCAAGCCTTGCCAGCACATCACCTTTGCGTACACGGTCGCCCACACTCACATTGACTTCAGCGATACGGAGGCCGGCAATCTCTGCGCTGATGACAGCCTCTTGCCACGGTAAAACGCTGCCGTTTGCCGACAGTATTTGTGATATTTCGAGCGGCTGTAATTGTGCGACGCGCACGGTTAGTGCGGGCTTGCTAGTGGGCTTTGACTCGGCGACGGCAATTCCGACAGGCAACACCAGAAGCGTGAACAATAACGCCCGCAGGTCGGGCTTCAGTGCGCGCACGGTCGCAGCGTCCTCGTAGAGC
>JBAXEJ010000038.1:0-22388 GCA_037140475.1 Gallionellaceae bacterium | reverse complement strand
ACCGGACATTTCTACTTTGCAGAAAAGAGGACATTTCTATTTAGCGTTGACAGGCGTAGCGCGAGTTGGAAAGTAATTCAACTCTTCCGTTGAATGAGGCTCATCTAAATATTTGCAGAATGCCGATAAATTGTTTGAACGGAAAAATGGTTTAGGGTAGAATCGCGCCTCTTTGAAAAACTGGTTGGAGTTGAGTCATGGCACGAGTCTGTCAAGTAACGGGTAAACGCACGATTGTTGGTAACAATGTTTCCCACGCAAATAACAAAACAAAGCGTCGTTTTCTGCCTAATTTGCAGCGTCGTCGCCTTTGGGTTGAGTCTGAAAACCGTTGGGTTTCTATGCGCATAACTAACGCTGCGCTGCGCACAATCGACAAGAACGGTATTGATGCCGTGTTGTTTGAAATGCGCGCCAATGGCGAAAAAATCTAAGGAGTGATGAAAAATGCGTGAAAAAATCAAACTAGAGTCTAGCGCTGGCACAGGCCACTTCTACACTACGAACAAAAACAAGCGTACAACACCTGAGAAAATTGAAATGAAGAAGTTCGATCCAGTTGCGCGTAAGCATGTGATGTACAAAGAAACTAAGTTGAAGTAATTCAACCTGCTTTCATAAAAAACCCGCCGAGGCGGGTTTTTTTAGCGCTATGTTACTTGTTTGGTGGGTTAAAACCGCCTCTGGGACCAATTCCCCCTCCTAGTGGTGGTGGGTTTTCTGGCAAAGTAGCCCCCCTCTCTTTTGCACTTTCTTTCATTTTTTCGTGCTGTTCTTGGCGAACCTGTTCACGCTCTTCAACACTTTTGGCGGCACGCATTTTCTTTCGATGCTCGATCCTCTCTTGCGGCGTCATGATTTGACTACCGTAGGCGGGTTTTCGGACTTCTTGTTTTTTTGGCTCCTCTGAGAAAGCGAGCCCCGTAAATAATGAGGATGTGATGGCAACAGCTGCCAATAGCAGTGATCGTTTCATGATGGACGCTCCTTTGAAGTGGATTGTATTTATTTCTACAACAACCTCTGCAATCCTTTCAGCGGTTGTTGCTACTCAGAAATATTGAACAGCTTGCTAAAGTTTGCAACATTGAATGAATTTGCTGCGATGCTGCTAGGGCGAGATAGTGTCAACGACTTATTGCTAGTCTGTGCTTGATCGCGCAGCATAAGTAGCATGCCCAAGGCCGAACTATCGATGTAAACAACATCCGCCAAATCAACCACTATTCGATTTATCCTAGAATTGGCTAGTTGATTTTTATAAACGCTTTTGAATTCAATGTGCGATTTAAACGAAAAACGCCCCACTAAATAGATGGTAGCGGTATCCCCCGCGATTGAAACATTAATGTGAAATGGGTTGTGGTCGGCGATATTCATAGGAATTCCTTTTCACACTGCAGCCCAGAATACCTTGTATCGCGATAGACCCCCAAGCACTTTCCATATTAAAGATTGGCCGGGTCATATTTTTGCTGAGGGGCGGGTGCGTAACTAGCTGCCAGCCTGCATGCATGGGCTATTCACCAGAAGACTTTTTCTCAATTTCTTTAGCTAAGAAATAAGCCATCACTGTTCGGATTACTACGATGCCACCCAATACCAACAGGGTGTCTTTGCTCGGTACGACAATGGTGCCGATGATGTCGCCGGCCAAAAAGAAGTCTAAGCCAAGTGCCATTTTTTCACCGATGGCAATACGAATATCGCTGAGAGAGCCGTTCAGTTGCTGTTGTTTTAGTGATGCCCAAGCGCGGCGAAGCAACATGGCTAAGCCTTGCACAGTTCCCCAAAGCACCACAGCCGTGCCGAGTAGCTCTGTAAATGGCACAACATAGGCGATGAGCGCAATTAAGAAGTCATGTATCATCACAGGCTCCTGTTATTTAAGTTTGGCACGCTGCGCTTGTAGTTGTGCATGCGTTGCGCTGAAGTCTTCCAAACGTTTTTTCTCCTGCTCAACCACGGCAGCGGGTGCGCGAGCTACAAAACTTTCGGTGCTCAATTTACCTTGCGCTTTGGCTATTTCAGCAGAGAGGCGGGCAATTTCTTTATCCAGGCGATCGCGCTCCACGTCGACATCAATTTCAACTTTTAACATGAGTTTGAAATTGCCTACGATCGCTACAGCAGCATCAGTGTCGGGCAACTCATTCAATATAGTTACTTCACTTAACTTGGCTAAGGATTGTAAGTAAGGAGCGAAGAAACTGAGTGCCTCAGCATTGCCTGCCGCGAGGAGTGGTACACGTAGCGCAGGAGATAAATTCATTTCGCTGCGTAAGCTGCGGCAAGCATTGACCATCTCTTGCAGCAATGTAATTTTTTCAATTGCGGCGGGTGCAATCGAAGCTTGATTCGGTCTCGGGTAAGCTTGCAACATGATGGTGTCGCCGGTGGCGCCGGTCAGTGGTGCGAGCTTTTGCCATAGCTCTTCAGTGATGAACGGAATAATCGGATGTGCCAAGCGCAAGATCGCTTCGAGCACTCGCACCAAAGTGCGGCGTGTCGCACGTTGCTGTGCTTCGTTGCCATTGGCGATTTGCACTTTTGCTAGCTCTACATACCAATCACAATAAGTGTCCCACACTAATTCATACACGGTGCGTGCCGCAAAATCGAAACGATATTCGTCGAAATGAGTTGCCATCTCCCCTTCAGCTTTTTGCAATACGCTGATCATCCATTGGTCGGCAGCGGAATACTCACGGGCGAGTGAATCATCCAGTCCAACATCTTTGCCCTCACAATTCATCAGCACGAAGCGGGTTGCGTTCCATAGTTTATTGCAGAAGTTGCGATAGCCATCGCAGCGCTGCATATCAAATTTAATATCGCGGCCAGGTGAAGCGAGGGAGGCGAAAGTGAAGCGTAGTGCATCGGTGCCGAAAGCAGGAATGCCTTCAGGGAATTCCTTACGCGTGCGCTTTTCAATTTGCTCGGCTTGCTTTGGATTCATCAAACCAGTGGTGCGTTTCTTCACCAACTCTTCAATGCCAATGCCGTCGATCAAATCAATCGGGTCGAGTACGTTACCCTTTGACTTGGACATTTTCTGGCCTTCCGCATCGCGGATTAGTCCGTGCACATAAACGTCTTTGAACGGAATTTTGCCGGTGATGTGTTTGGTCATCATCACCATACGCGCCACCCAGAAGAAAATAATATCGAAGCCGGTGACCAGTACCGTAGATGGTAGATATTTCTGCACGAATTCGTTTTGATTTTCGAAGGGTTTCCCCTCTTCCCAATCCAGCGTGGAGAAAGGCCACAGAGCGGAGGAGAACCATGTGTCTAGCACATCGTTATCGCGGGTGAGCTCACCGATATAGCCCGCCTGGTCAGCGAGTTGGCACGCTTCGAGCACATCATGTGCAACAAATACTTCGCCATTCTCGCCATACCATGCAGGGATCTGATGCCCCCACCAGAGTTGGCGAGAAATGCACCAGTCTTGAATATTATTGAGCCATTGGTTATAGGTGTTCACCCAGTTTTCAGGATGGAATTTAATCTCGCCTGAACTCACGCATTCCAAGGCCTGCTCGGTGATGCTCTTGCCCTCGGGACCGGCCTTACTCATCGCAACAAACCATTGATCAGTGAGCATCGGTTCGATCACTGCACCGGTGCGGTCGCCACGTGGCACTTTCAGTTTATGTTTTTCTGCTTTTTCAAATACGCCCACCGCTTCAAGATCGGCAACGATTGCTTTGCGCGCATCGAAGCGATCCATGCCGCGATATTTTTCTGGCGCGAGATCGTTAATCTTTGCATCCAAGGTGAGGATGGAAATTATTTCCAACTTGTGACGCTGGCCTACGGCGTAGTCGTTGAAGTCGTGAGCAGGGGTGACTTTCACTACGCCAGTGCCAAATTCTTTATCGACGTAATCATCGGCGATGATAGGAATGGTGCGGTCGCACAGGGGGAGTGACACTTGCTGGCCGATGAGGTGTTTGTAGCGTTCATCTTCAGGATGCACCATCACGGCGACGTCGCCCAACATCGTTTCGGGGCGCGTTGTCGCCACCACTAAATATCCGCTACCATCAGCTAGTGGGTAGCGAATGTGATACATGAAACCATCTTCTTCTTCCTGCACTACTTCAAGGTCAGATACAGCCGTGTGTAGCTTTGGGTCCCAGTTTACCAAACGCTTGCCGCGATAAATTAGACCTTCATTGAACAGGCGCACAAAGGAAGCCGTGACAGAGCGCGACAGCCCTTCGTCCATGGTGAAGCGTTCGCGTGACCAGTCCGGCGAAGTGCCCAATCGGCGCATTTGTTGGGTGATAGTGCCACCGGAATACTCTTTCCATTCCCACACTTTTTCGATAAATTTTTCACGGCCTAAATCGTGGCGTGAAATTCCTTGAGCATCGAGCTGGCGCTCCACCACGATTTGTGTGGCGATGCCGGCGTGATCGGTACCCGGTTGCCATAGGGTGTTGTCGCCACGCATGCGGTGGTAGCGCGTGAGCGCATCCATCAACGTTTGGTTGAAGCCATGCCCCATGTGCAACGTGCCGGTGACATTAGGTGGCGGTAATTGAATGCAGAACGATTCAGTTTTATTTTCGTCTAGGCCGGCTTTGAAATAGTCCGCGCTTTCCCATTTTTCGTACCAGAAAGATTCCGTGGTTTTAGGGTCAAAGCTTTTTGCGAGTTCGTTGGTGTTCATGCTTATGGTGTCAGGTTTAGGTGCATCAGAGAGGGGCGGGATTATACCGAATCCGGCTGAGGCAATTAATTGCGAGCGGATCAGTTCGGGTAGGGCTTTTTCTAAATCACTCCAGTTAGCTTCGGTTTTGTTTTCGGAGTGAGAAAAGAGGCAAGACTCAATGCTCGAAATGAGCGAGCTACTGAAATGTTCACATTGCGCCGAATTTAGGGTAATTGCGCCTAGTGGCACTTCAACGACTGCTTCTTCTTGCACAGGCAAAATTTCGCTTTTATCTAAAATCAACGATAAGTTGAGATCGCGAACAGCGACTCTATTTTTAGATAGCTCAATTGAATCAATGACTTCTGTTAGAACGGGAATTTCTATAGGCGGCCCATCGACGATCTCAGTTAATACTGGAATATTTCCGAATGGGTGGTGAGTTTCGTTCATGGCTTAAGCGCTTTGCCGTAAATCGAAGTGGCGCATTTCGTAGCCACGATCACGATAAAAACCGTAGCGCTCGCGCCCTAGCTTTGCATCTTCATCATCAGCATGAACAATTTCGATCACACGCTCGAAGCGACTAAAAAATGGCAAGCACACCGTGTGCAGGCTAATCAATAATTCCGAGTGTGGAAAAGTTTCGTCGTGACCGATCACAATCGGCATGCTTGCGGCATTTGCTTCATGGTTATGGCAATGCGGCAGAAAAGCCGTCGCAGGAAACTGCCACAACAATATGTCGAGCTTATTTGCGGTGACCTCATCCGGCACATGCAACAACACGCGCAAATTGTTTTGTATGGCTTTCTGGCTGAGCTGACAAGCAGTGCGCAACTTATCGTCGCTGCCGGTGTAGAAATCGATTTTGGTCACTTTGGGGACACGGTTAAAAGTTGCGTGGCGATTATAGCAAAGGCAGGCAATCCGCTATTAGCTTACGCAATGCGGTGTTGTCCCTAGCTAACGCTCAAGTAACCTCAGGGGGAGATCAGCTTTTGTCTTTTAGCAAAGGGCAGGGTCTCAAGCGCAATGCCAAAGCCGACGTTTGTGACCGAGCGCACGGTGGCCAAGCGACAGTCACCCCTTGGATCTATGCCTTTTGGCATATACCCTTCAATTAAATAACAGGTTAGTATCAGAGCAGACAATGAGCAGACAATTAATACGGGCAGTAGCTCTCTTAACTTCAATACCCAACTTATCCATATCGTTATTTATGACTTTCCGCAAATTTTTCAACATCGTCTTTCTTTTCTTTGTATGGATAAATTCGACTGTGGCGGCTACGGCGTCTCAACAAAACATTGTTGATCTGCAATTGCGCTGGCATCACCAATTTCAGTTTGCTGGATATTATGCGGCAGTTGAAAAAGGGTTTTATCAAGAGGAAGGCCTGCAAGTCAGGCTACATGCAGGCGATCCTAGTCATCAGCCAGTTAAGGAAGTGTTATCAGGGCGAGCTCAGTATGCAGAGGGTAATAGCGAGGTACTTTATCAACGACTTCAGGGTAAACCGTTGGTGGCCCTCGCCGCCATCTTTCAGCATTCCCCGTCGGTGCTGCTGACACGCAAAGATTCTGGCATCAACTCTGTGCACGGCCTCATCGGTAAAAAAGTCATGTTAATGAATATGACGGATGACGCTGATTTTCTGACGATGTTCCTAAGTGAGGGAGTTTCACTCTCTCAGGTAAGAATCACACCCAGCAGTTATAACCTCGATGACTTTGTCTCGGGGAAGGTGGATGCCTTTAATTCCTACAGCACCAATGAGCCGTACTTTTTGCAGCAACGTAAAATTGCCTACAATACGATTGAGCCTCTCACCTATCGCATCGATTTTTATAGTGACATTCTTTTCACCTCAGAGAGCGAATTAAAAGATCATCCTAAACGTGTAGAAGCAATGCGCCGTGCCACCCTAAAAGGCTGGCGTTATGCGATGGATCATCCAGATGAAATCATCGATCTACTGATCAATAAATACCAAGTCGAAAAATCCAGAGACCATTTGGAATTTGAGGCCGCAGAAATGCGCAAGCTGATACTTCCCGATTTGGTGGAGCTCGGCCACATGAACCCGGGCCGTTGGCAACACATGGAAGATACTTTCGTGAAGGCTGGCTTGGCTAAGCCCAGCAACAGCCTAGAGGGGTTTATTTATGACACCACGCCTAAACGCATACCTGATTGGGTGGTCGCAGTCTTAATTGCAGCACTCATTTTGATCGCGGCGGCTGTATCTGTTGCCATTTACTTGCAGCAATTAAATAAGAATCTCCTGGAGGCGCAGGGCACTTTAAAAAAGAGTGAGGAGCGCTTGCGGCTGGCGCTTGATTCGGCGAATCAAAGTTGGTTCGACCTCAACTTGCAGACGGGTGAAACAATAACGAGCGCTGAGTTTCCGAAAATGCTCGGCTATGGACCAGATGAGTTCAATGTCAGCCTCCAAGATTGGCAAAACAATTTACAACCTGATGAACGCGATGCGGTTTTGAGAGCCTTTCAGGAGTGTCTGCAAAGCGGCGGACCAAAAACGATGGAATACCGTCGGAGAACCAAGGGCGGAGAGTTGATGTGGTTGAGTTCGGTTGGCAAGATTACCGAGTGGGATGGCGAGGACAATCCACTCAGAATGATTGGCATTCATACTGACATTACGAAACGAAAACTTTTGGAAATAGAACTTGAGCAGCGAGCGCATATCGACTTTCTGACAGGCACAAACAATCGTGGCTATTTTATGGAGCAGGCTGAAAGAGAGCTTAGTCGTGCCATTCGCTACGAAAACCCACTTTCACTTTTGATGTTGGATATCGATTTTTTCAAGCAGGTGAACGATAGCTATGGACACAAAGTGGGAGACATGGCCCTGAAAAAGTTTGCAGAAATTTGTCAGCAAACCCTGCGTGAAATAGATGTCATCGGACGTATGGGGGGTGAAGAGTTTGCCATATTGCTACCTGTAACAGCTCTCGACAAAGCAACCGAAGTTGCTGAGCGTTTGAGGCTGGCAATTGCCAATGCAAAAGTGCCGCTTGAAAGTGGCATGCCTCTTCAATTCACCGTATCAATCGGTGTCGCCACTATCATATCCAATGATGAAAATATCGATGTATTGCTTAATCGGGCAGACAAAGCGCTTTACGAGGCCAAGAATTCAGGCCGAAATAAAGTATGTGTTGCATCGGCCGGTTGAGATCACACCACTATGGTACTCAACAAGGCCGAGATTCAAGAGCTAGCCTGACTAGCATCGCCCTCTGGTGAAACATCTAGCCATTCGACTAAGCACGGTCAATCTGTGCAGTCGCTGGTTATCCTAGCGGGAGAGAGGATGCTTGGAGGTGGCTTTAATTTGCTCGATTAATCAGATATTGCGTGAGCAATGGCACGGGGCGGCCCGTTGCGCCTTTTTCTTTCCCTGATTTCCATGCGGTGCCTGCGATATCTAAGTGCGCCCAGCGATAATCTTTGGTGAAGCGGGCAAGGAAGCAAGCCGCAGTAATCGTGCCGCCTGCGCGTCCGCCGATGTTTTGCATGTCGGCAAAGTTGCTGTCGAGCAGCGGTTGGTAATCTTCCCACAGAGGTAATTGCCAAGCGCGGTCATGCGCTTGTTCACCTGCAGCCAATAATTCTTGCGCGAGTTTTTCTTCGTTACTGAATAAGCCGCTGGCAACATGACCGAGAGCAATAACGCATGCGCCCGTCAGGGTGGCGATGTCGATGACGGTGTCGGGATTAAATTTGGCGGAGTAGGTCAGTGCATCGCACAAAATAAGTCGACCTTCAGCATCGGTGTTCAAAATCTCAATCGTCTGTCCCGACATGCTGGTGACGATGTCGCCGGGCTTGGTAGCACGGCCGGAAGGCATGTTTTCGCAAGTGGGGATGACGCCCACCACGTTGAGCTTCAAACCCATTTCGGCAATCGCTTGCATGACGCCGAATACACTGGCAGCGCCGCACATGTCGTATTTCATTTCATCCATTTCGGCGCCTGGCTTAAGCGAAATGCCACCGCTGTCGAAGGTGATGCCTTTGCCCACTAGCACGATTGGTTTCTGTTTTTTGTCAGCGCCGTTGTATTCCATCGTAATCAGTTTGGCGGCTTGCTCGCTACCGCGTGTAACCGACAGGAATGAGCCCATGCCAAGTCTCTGCATATCTTGTTCTTCTAGCACGGTGGTCTTGATGGATTTGTGTGCCTTGTCTAAAGCGAGCGCATTAGCGGCAAGATAAGTTGGGGTGCAAATATTGCCCGGTAAGTTGCCGAGGGCTTTGGTGAGGCTCATGCCGCGCGCAATGGCAGCGGATTGCTCAACGATGTTTTTAAGTGTGGCGTTCGGTTTCTCTATTGCTGCGAAGGTGATGTGCTTTAGCGTAGTGGGTTTAGAGGGTTTGCTCTTCAAGTCATCCGCGCGGAAAGCCTGTTCGGAAGCGATGAAAATAGCTTGCTTGAGTAGCCAAGCCGCATCTTTGCCAACGCCTTCATCGGTAATAAAAAGTACCGCATCTTTTGCGGGCGTGTTGTTGAGTGCAGTGAATGTTGCACGCAGGATATCCAAGCTCACTTTGTTGTTGAGCTCGCTGGCTTTGCCTAAACCAACCAGTAATACGCGCTCAGCAGCGATGCCCAAAACTTTATGTAACAGCAGGGTGGAGGCGGCTTTGCCGGTCATATCGCCACGTTTGATGGTGTCGCTTAGCGCATGTGTCGAGACTTTGTCGAGTGCCTGTGCAGCAGTAGAGAGTTTGCCGCCTTCAAATACGCCAACAACGACACAGCCACTCTTCAGCTTATCCGAACTACCTTGTTTTATGCTAAATTCCATCCTGTTCTCCTTATGTTATCTCGTGCTGCGCACTATGCCGGATTATCCGCAATCTCGCCAACAAAAGTCAAAATCATCGCGTGCCAATTTAAGCGGCGGTGTTTTTTATCGTTCATTGGTGCGTGAATTCGCCGTGACAGGTTCATTTGTGTTCGCAATTTTGCTGGGGATTATCGTGTTTACTCAGCTGATTCGTTTGTTGGGCGATTCGGTGAGTGGCTTGTTGGCAGTGGAAGGAGTGGCAGCGCTGGTTGGTTTTAGCGCACTTAATTATTTGCCGATTTTGCTCTCTGTGAGTTTATATCTGTCTATTTTGCTGACTTTAACGCGCAGCTATCGCGATAGCGAAATGGTCGTTTGGTTTTCTTCAGGCATTGGGCTGACACGCTGGATGCGTCCAGTAATGGGGTTCGCGGTTCCTGTTGTGACGGTCATCGCCTTGCTTAGTTTTGTCTTGACGCCGTGGGCGAAAGAGAAGTCGGAGGAGTTTAAAAGTCGCTTAGATACGCGTGATGATGTTTCCATGGCGACCCCGGGCGCGTTCAGAGAGTCAAAACAGGCAGATCGGGTTTTTTTCTTAGAGAATATGGATGCGAAAAATAATCGCGTCGGTAATGTGTTCGTGCAGTCGGTGCAAAACAGCAAAGAAGGCACAATGGTGGCCAAAGAGGGTGTGCAACAGACCGCCGCCAATGGAGATCGCTTTATCGTGCTGCTGAATGGAACGCGTTATGAGGGGACCCCCGGCCAAGCGGATTACAAAATTGTTGAGTTTGATCGTTATGCCGTGCGAATTGATGCTGCGGAAATCAAAGAATCAAAAACAAATTACAAGAGTTTGTCTACGCTTGAGTTGGTAAAAAATCCAACCCCTTGGAATATGTCTGAATTGGAGTGGCGTATTGGCCTGCCTTTGAGTGCGTTTATTTTGGCGATGTTGGCTATTCCACTTAGTTTTGTTAATCCGCGTGCAGGCCGCTCGCTTAACTTGTTAATCGCTATCGTGATTTATATGGCTTACAACAACATGATGAGCGTAGCGACAACTTGGGTTGGACAAGGCAAGTTAGGAGCTGTTATTGGGTTATGGTCAGTTCATAGTGTGATGCTGGTGTTGCTGGTGCTGTTGTTCTATAAGCGCCTGTCTGTATTTTCGTGGCGAAGACTGTTGCGATGAAGCTACTCACTCGATATTTAGCTCGTGAAATCTATGCCAGCATCGCTTTGGTATTTACGGTATTGATTATGCTGTTTGCCTTTATGGATTTGATCCAAGAACTCGCCGATTTGGGCGAGGGGGGTTACAGCATGACTAAGGTGCTGATGTATGTGGCGCTCATTGTCCCTGGACATATTTACGAACTCTTTCCTTTGGCTGTGCTCATTGGTTCAATTTTTGCCATTGTGCAGATGGCGAGCAATTCTGAATTAATGGTTTACCGCAGCTCGGGCGCTTCGCTAAAGCAGATGATCGTAGCGTTGTTGAAAATTGGCGCGCCGCTGGTGGTGATCTGTTTTATCTTTGGCGAATTTATTGCTCCGCCAAGCGATAAGTTGGCACAACAAATTCTTTTGAAGGCGAAGAATGCCAAGGTGACGCTGAAGGAGTTTCGCTCAGGGGTTTGGGCTAAAGACGAGCGTAGTTTTGTAAATATAAAAAGTGTGTTGCCTGATACTACCTTGTTGAATATCAGCATTTACGAGTTTGATGAAAATTACCATTTGCGCACCATTACTGCGGCTGAAAGAGCGACCTACGTCAGCAATGAAAAATGGATGCTTGAAGGGGTGAAGCAAACGCGATTTAATGGTCAAAAAGAAACGAGTCTCAATAACCAAGAGCGGGCCGAGTGGCACTCCACACTCAATCCACGGTTGCTGAATGTACTGTTGATTCAACCTGAAAAAATGTCGTCACTAGACCTTTACCAATACACAAGACATCTAAGTGACAACCATCAAAATACGGGGCGCTACGAGATTGCCATGTGGAATAAATTGGTCTACCCCATCGCGGTGCTTATCATGATGCTGTTGGCTTTACCTTTCTCCGCCTACCATCGTCGTGAGGGGGGGATTAGCAGCAAAATATTCATTGGCATTGTATTGGGTTTGAGCTTTCACTTTGGAGGCAAGCTATTTTCCAATCTGGGAGCGTTAAACGATTGGCAGCCAATGATGAGCGCAACGGCAATTAGTTGGATTTACCTCTCCATTGCGATGTATCTGATGTGGCGTACAGAGCGACGCTAGATTTTGTTTATTTGATAGGTGTGGCTGGTGCTACAGCACTTGCTGCCGCTTGACGTTTGATAGCATGTCGCTCGCGTAAGGTTTGTTTAATTGCCTCGCGTTTTTCGGGCGGAAGTTGATTGAACGACTTATATTTTTCTCGAGCTTGTTTACGTGCCTCAGGCGAAAGTTTGCTCCACTTAACTAAGCGCTCTTGCAAGCGTTGCTGTTGAAGTGGTGTTAGCTGCGGGTAACGCTTGGCGATGCCGGTGAAGTTTTTCTGTTGCTTTTCCGACAACGTGCCCCACTCATTAGCCAGTGGCGCTAAGGCTTGCTGTTGCTGCGGGGTTAGCGCTGCCCAAGGTTGAGCGAATGCGAATGTTGGCGCAATGAGCAATAGGGCGAAAAGTGAATTTCTAAATAAAATCAATTTCATAGGGTTTCTAATCGACGTAGGCGTCAACCGGTAAATCATCGGTCAAAATGGCGATGTCGATCTCGCTGTGATCATGCTCATTCAGTTGCTGAAAATAGGCCATGCCACTAAATAAACCTGCCACGAGCACTAATGCTAGCGCCCAGTTTTGATATTTGTGATTGGTGGATGAACCGCTTGTCCATAGGCCGTGGTGGTTTAGCCAAGCAAGAACTGGAGCTTGCTGCAACGCACGATGGCGCTCAAGAGCGTTGGTACGTGCAATGCGCAGATCGGCAATAGTCTTGGCATCCATTCGTTGAACGGATCGGTTTAAAGCTTGTTTAATTGAATCGGTCGTTAAATGTTTGTTGTTCATTTTAGACTTACTCCTTTTTCTTTCAATTTTGCAGCTAGGGCATGGGTTGCACGCGAACAGTGCGTTTTAACGCTTCCTTGGGTGCATCCCATTGCAGCAGCAGTTTCTGCGGTGTCTAAGTCCTCCCAGTAACGCAGCAAGAAGGCTTCGCGTTGACGTGGAGGCAATTCAGTTAATGCTTCTTCAATAAGGGTAAGGAGTTGGGCTTGTTCGAGTGCTGCATCCGGCTCGTCTGGTTGGGAATGGTTGTCTTTGTCCTGCAGATTGTCCAGTGGGTCGCGATCCTCTTCGTCATGCGGTGAACTGAATGACGAAAATAGGGTTACCCAGAAGGAGCGCACCTTTTGTCGGCGATAAAAGTCCCGGATCGTGTTTTGCAGAATGCGTTGAAACAGCATAGGAAATTCAGCCACCGGCTTGTCGCCATACTTCTCGGCGAGCTTAAACATGGCGTCTTGTACGATGTCTAGTGCGGAATGTTCATCGCGAACGGCAAACAAGGCTTGCTTGTAAGCGCGACGCTCGACATCGACAAGAAATTGTGAAAGTTCGTAATGGCTGCTCAGCTGAGTGACTCCCTTGTGTGGGCGCGAATACTAGCAAATTCCTGACAATGTTTGAGGTTTTTGCTGAAAATGGCGCGCAACGGGGTTGACCAAAACGCTGTCAGCCTTTATCTTGCTCGGTCCTTTTAATCGTTTCCAGCTAAGGTTGTTGATATGGAACTGACAGGCGCAGAAATAGCCATCAAATGTTTGCAAGAAGAGGGGGTCGATTGCGTATTCGGCTATCCCGGCGGTGCAGTGCTGTTCATTTATGACGCACTGTTTAACCAAGATAAGGTCAAGCACATTCTCGTGCGCCATGAGCAAGCGGCAGTTCACGCTGCCGATGGTTACTCGCGTTCGACTGATAAGGTCGGCGTGGCGCTCGTGACTTCTGGCCCGGGTTTGACCAATGCCGTAACAGGCATTGCGACTGCCTATATGGATTCGATTCCGATGGTGATCATCAGTGGGCAGGTGCCTACCAATTATATCGGTGAAGATGCCTTCCAAGAGGTTGATGCGGTGGGTATCACGCGACCTTGCGTGAAGCACAATTTCTTAGTTAAAGATGTTAAAGATTTGGCGATTACGCTAAAGAAGGCATTTTATCTGGCGAAGAGTGGTCGTCCTGGCCCCGTTTTGGTCGATATTCCTAAGGATGTTTCCAATCATAAAACTGAATATAACTATCCATCGAGTATCAGTATTCGCTCATACAATCCTGAGAAAAATGGTGATGTAAGCCAGATTAAACGGGCAGCGCAATTACTAATCGAAGCGAAGCGGCCCATGATTTACGCGGGTGGTGGCGTGATTTTGGCGGATGCGGCTAAGCAATTAACAAATTTAGTACGCTTGTTGGACGCTCCTTGTACCAATACCTTGATGGGTTTGGGCGGCTATCCTGCTACGGACAAACAGTTCGTTGGTATGTTGGGTATGCACGGCACTTACGAAGCCAATATGGGCATGCAGAATTGCGATGTCTTGTTGGCTGTTGGCGCGCGTTTTGATGACCGCGTGATTGGTAACGTGGCGCATTTCGGCTCTGTACCGCGCAAAATTATTCATATCGACATTGACCCGGCTTCAATTTCTAAGCGCGTCAAAGTTGATGTGCCGATTGTGGGAGATGTGGCAAGTGTGTTGGGTGATTTGCTCGCTGTGCTGCATAGTAGCAAACAGAAGCCCGATGCGGACGCGCTGGCCGCTTGGTGGAAGCAGATTGGTGAATGGCGTAGCCGTAATTCATTGACTTATAAGTATTCAGATGAAGTCATCAAGCCGCAATTTGTCATTGAGAAACTTTACGAAATTACGCATGGCGAAGCGTTTATCACTTCAGACGTTGGTCAGCATCAAATGTGGGCGGCGCAGTATTACAAATTTAATCAGCCGCGCCGCTGGATCAACTCGGGCGGCCTTGGCACGATGGGTTTTGGGTTGCCTGCAGCGATGGGAGTGCAACTTGCGCATCCAGGCGCCACAGTTGCTTGCGTGACAGGTGAGGGTAGCATCCAGATGAATATTCAGGAGCTATCCACCTGCAAACAGTTCCGTTTGCCAATCAAAGTAATCGCTCTGAACAATCGTTACTTGGGTATGGTGCGTCAGTGGCAAGAATTTTTCCACGGCGATCGTTATTCTGAGTCGTATATGGATGCCTTGCCTGATTTTGTGAAATTGGCTGAGGCCTATGGTCACGTGGGAATTCGTGTGGATAAACCTTCGGATGTTGAAGGTGCGTTGCGTGAGGCGTTTGAGCGTAAAAATGATTTGGTGTTTTTGGACTTCCAAACCGACCCCACAGAAAACGTGTTCCCGATGGTGCCGGGTGGAAAAGGTTTGTCTGAAGTGATCTTGGCGGAGGATTTGTAATGCGACATATTATTTCTCTGCTGATGGAAAACGAAGCGGGTGCATTGTCTCGTGTTGCAGGCTTGTTTTCTGCGCGTGGTTACAACATCGAGTCACTGACGGTAGCGCCTACCGAAGACGCAACATTGTCGCGCATGACGATTGTGACCCATGGCTCTGAGGCGATCATTGAGCAAATTCAAAAGCAATTGAACAAGCTCATCGAAGTAGTCGCGGTGATTGACTTAAGTGAGGGCGATCATCTTGAGCGAGAGTTGATGTTAGTTAAATTGCGCGCGCAGGGTGAGGCACGTGAAGAATTGAAACGTATGGCCGATATTTTTCGTGGGCGCATCATTGACGTTTCTGACAAGACCTACACTATCGAATTGACTGGCACGGGTTCCAAGCTGGACAGTTTTTTACACGCGATTGATCGTAACTTGATCTTGGAGACGGTCCGTACCGGTTCTTCAGGCATCGGCCGCGGTGATCGAATTTTGAAGCTTTAATTTTTTTGAATTTTTACTAAGAGGGCATCATGAAAGTTTATTACGACAAAGACGCAGACCTATCCCTAATCAAGGGTAAACAAGTAACCATCATCGGCTATGGCTCACAAGGCCATGCCCATGCACAAAACCTGAAAGAGTCAGGTTGCAATGTGACTGTCGGTTTGCGCAAGAGTGGCGCGTCTTGGAAAAAGGCTGAAGCTGCTGGTATTAAGGTTGCTGAAGTTGCGGATGCAGTTAAAAACGCTGACGTCGTGATGATGTTGTTGCCTGATGAAAATATTCCAGACGTTTACAACCAAGAAGTTGCACCAAACATTAAAGCGGGTGCGGCACTGGCATTTGCTCACGGCTTTAACGTGCACTACAACCAAGTAGTGCCGCGCGCTGATATCGACGTGATTATGATTGCACCCAAAGGTCCAGGCCACACTGTACGTTCTGAATATCTCAAAGGTGGCGGCGTTCCAACATTGATCGCGGTTTATCAAGACACTACAGGTAAAGCAAAAGACATCGCTTTGTCTTACGCGGCAGCGAACGGCGGTACTAAAGGCGGCGTAATCGAAACTAACTTCCGTGAAGAGACGGAAACAGACTTGTTCGGCGAGCAAGCAGTGTTGTGTGGTGGTGCGGTTGAGCTGGTTAAAGCTGGCTTCGAGACATTGACTGAAGCAGGCTATGCCCCTGAGATGGCTTATTTCGAGTGCTTGCACGAACTTAAGTTGATCGTTGACTTGATGTACGAAGGCGGCATTGCCAACATGAACTACTCAATTTCCAACAACGCGGAATATGGTGAGTATGTGACTGGCCAACGCGTGATTGGCGATCAAGCTCGCGCAGCGATGAAAGAGTGTTTGGTTAACATTCAGAATGGCTCTTACGCTAAACAGTTCATCTTGGAAGGCCGCACTAACTATCCAGAAATGACAGCGCGCCGTCGTCTAAATGCTGAACATCCAATTGAGGTAGTCGGTGGGCAGTTGCGCGCTATGATGCCTTGGATCAGCAAAAACAAACTGGTTGACCAGTCTAAGAACTAGTAATTGGGATGCGGGATTCAGGAAGTAAAACACCCGAATCCCCCCGTAGTGTAGCTATCTAGTTTAGGAAGCCATGAACGATTTTAATCTTCGCAAAAAGCCGATGAACCTTCGTAGTCGCGGCATTTATTTGCTACCGAACCTGTTTACTACGGGGGCATTGTTTGCAGGCTTCTATGCCATCGTGCAGGCGATGAATAGTAAGTTTGAATTTGCTGCGGTCGCTATCTTTATTGCGATGGTACTGGATGGTTTGGATGGCCGTGTGGCGCGCATGACGCATACGCAAAGTGAGTTTGGCGCGGAATACGACAGTTTGTCTGACATGGTTTCTTTTGGTGTCGCTCCCTCGTTGCTGATGTACGAATGGGCCTTTCGCGACTTAGGGAAAATTGGTTGGTTCGCGGCTTTTATCTATTGCGCAAGCACTGCCTTACGTTTGGCTCGCTTCAATACCAATATCGATGTGGTTGATAAGCGATATTTCCAAGGTTTGCCCAGCCCAGCAGCAGCGGCACTTGTTGCGGGCTTTGTTTGGGTAATGGGCGATTACGGCTTTATGGGGCAGGAATTGAAGTGGCAGGCGGTAGGGATTACCGTGTTCGCTGGTTTGAGTATGGTCAGCAATGTGCCGTTTTATAGTTTTAAAGATTTCAACATGCGTAAGAGTGTGCCGTTTATCGCGATTGTTTTGCTAGCTGTATTTTTCATGCTGATTTCTAGCTACCCGCCGGGCGTGTTATTTTTCCTCTTTATGGGTTATGCGCTGTCTGGTTACGTATCTTGGGGATTTAAATTGCGTAAGCGGGCACCACAAGATTTGCTCTAATCAAGAAATGAGTAGCCAAAAAAAAGCGCACCAATTGGTGCGCTTTTTTATTTTGCAGAAAGGCTAAGTTATTTTGAGTGAGTTGCTTTGCGACGAGCAAAATCAGTCAAACGCAATGTTTTAGCTGAAGAAAACAATCCGCATAAATGATGCTCTTTACCTTCTTTTGTATCAATCACTGGAATGTGGGTACGTCCCGTTTTTTGGAACACGTCTAAGACGGATTGAACGGTGAAAGCCCCAACACTTTTCAGATCTACGGTGATCCAATCTTCAACTTTTTCCATGATGTCTTTAACTTGGATGTCTTTGTGCGTAATGCTGCGATCTAAACCTACGCTTTGTAAATAGCGCATTGGCTTTTCGCCCATAATGTCGTAAGAGGTGATCGAGCCTAAAATCTGTTCAGATTCTGATCCCACCACAAAACCTAGGCGTAAACCGGCACTCTTCATTTTGAGCAGTGCATCATCAATCGTATCTTCTGGGCTGACTTTAAATAGAGCGCTCACGCGGAAGTCGGTCATCGCTGAAATAGCGGGATCGGTTAATTCAACTTGCCAAGGCTCATTGCTTGGAACCAAGATATTGCTAATGCCAGAAAAAGTTTGCAAAGCATGTGACTTTAGATTTCCCATCATATTCTCCGTTGCTGTTGTTATTAGGTGTTAGCGCCTGCAAAAGAAGTATAACCGCTTAGGGAATTCCCGTCAGCGCGAAATGCAATGCGAATGCTTAGGTTTTTTGCCAACAAGTTTCAGCTTGATTTGCTGCACGATTAATGACGCGGCTTAATACAAACAAAAGGTCAGAAAGACGGTTTAGGTAGGCCAAGCCATTTTTCGGTGCAGTCTCAGTATGCATAAGCAATACAAATTCGCGTTCGGCACGGCGCGTTACGGTGCGAGCCACATGACATAGGGCTGCCGCACAAGTGCCTCCGGGTAAGATAAATTCTTTTAGCGGTGGTAAGTGTGCGTTGTAATGTGCAATGGCGTCATCCAATCGAGCCAGCTTTTCATCTGAAAATAAAGCAGCGGGGTAGGCCAGTGCGCCACCCAAATCGAATAAATCATTTTGAATTTTAACTAGCGCCGCAGAAATATCTTGAGGGAGTGTTTCGCAGAGTAACAAGCCGAGCTGACAATTGAGCTCATCTACTGTGCCGATAACTTGAATACGTTCGCTATCTTTAGCGATGCGTGAACCGTCCGCCAGACCCGTTGTACCATCGTCGCCAGTGCGCGTCACGATTTTGCTCAAACGGTTGCCCATTATTGCCTCTCCAAGCAGGAAATATATATTGTGGCATCGGGCGCTGTTTTATTGCGCTGCGCTTGCCAGATCATCTCACCCAAACAGTCCATCATCGCGTGTTGTGCCTCGTGCTCAGATTCGTGTTTTTGCGTAAGGCGCGAAAACTGTTCCCGTATGCCGTGCGGTTGACCAATGGAGATTTGCTCTTCAATGGTGAGGTGCATCATCAAATGTAAAAATGGATTCACCACCGTGCCATCTGGTGCGTAGTCTTTGTCCTGGTTACGCTCAGGCGCGGCAAGTAATTCGTGATACTCAGGATGTTTGTCGATTAACTGTGCGGTCAAATCCTCCAGTGGAGTGAGCAACTCTTTGGCAAGACGCTTGTGCCAAGTGTCGAATAAGAATTGCCGTGCTTGATCGCGGGTAGGGTTAAACATTTAGAAGTCTATGGTTTGGAACCCATCATCTCACCCATTTTGATTGGGCGAGTGGGTGACCATGCTGTATTGAAACTGAGCGTATTTTGCGGGAACAACATGACTATAGTCGAGCCAAGCAGGAAGCGCCCCATCTCTTCGCCTTTTTTTAGTTCAATATTTTTGTCGTCATAACGCCATTCGCGAATCTCTGCGCTACGCGGAGGGTTGACTGTGGCGTGCCAGACGGTTGCCATGCTTCCGACAATGGTTGCTCCGACCAGCGTTAAAACGAACTGCCCATGTTCACCGTCGAATACGCACACCACACGTTCATTACGTGCAAATAATCCGGGCACGCCGCGCGCAGTGGTTGGGTTCACTGAAAACAATGCACCCGGTATATAAATCATGCGGCGCAGACGACCTGTGCAGGGCATGTGAATGCGGTGATAGTCTTTGGGGCTAAGGTAAAGCGTCGCGAAACTGCCGTTTTCAAATTGCTCAGCCAGTGCAGCGTCTCCACCTACTAAAGCTGTCGTGGTGTAACTGTGACCTTTAGCTTGAAAAATACTGTCGCGCTCGATAGCGCCGAACTGGCTGATTGCACCATCCACTGGGCAGATATAGTCAGCATCTTGCAAGGGGCGTGCGCCCTCGCGTAAGGGGCGAGTAAAAAATTCGTTGAAGCTGGCGTAGCTGGAAATATCTGGATTGGCCGCTTCCTGCATATTCACTTGATAGCGTGCCACAAAGCGGCGTATTGCAGCGGTAGTGAGCTCCCCCAGCTCCGCACGGGCAAACATGCCAGCAAGGTTGGTGAGAAGTTGTTTGGGTATGAGATATTGCGGCAATACGGCTAAGCGATCTGACATGATATTTTCGTTGTGATAAGTGTTGCGAATTATAGCGAGGTCGAGGGAGTGAGTGTTTATTCTTAACTTGCTTAAAGTTCCGTTATGCCAATCGTAAGTCGAAATAAAGTGTTTTTCATCATCTAATCCAAATTTAGATTTTAAAAATAATCATTACAGTTCTCCTCGTGCAATCTTGAATGAAATTATCAACAGGCGAATTGAAGATGGAGGTGTCAAATGATGAAAAATACATGGCAGCAAATAATTGGCCAGCGTAAGTTCTTAACAGTCCTGGTTTTAGCGGCTTCACTTGTGGGTTGCAGTTCCTATGGTCCAGAATTTGAGCGTCAAATGAAAAATGAGCAAATGCGACTAGAAGAAAGAGCACGTAATCAAGAAATTCAGAGAGTGGGGGCTGAAATCCAGCAGGCACTCAAAAAAGCTCGGGCCGATGCAGAGTATGAAAGAAAAAATCCAGGATTCTTTACTCGCCTATTTGGCGGGTAGGGCAGAGCGAATGTGAATATATTTCAGGTCAGACTATGGACTAAACCTGTAGTTGTTTCGAATTGTATTCACATAAACTTTCAATAAGACATTCTCCGCATTTGGGTCTGCGTGCCTGGCAAATATATCGTCCGTGCAAAATTAACCAGTGATGAGAGTGCAGTTTGAATTCTTCGGGCACCACTTTAAGTAGTTTTAACTCTACCGCCAACACATCTTTGCCGGGTGCGATGCCAGTACGGTTTGAAATGCGAAAGATATGAGTGTCCACAGCGATAGTGGGTTGGCCGAAAGCAGTGTTCAGTACCACATTGGCTGTCTTGCGCCCTACTCCGGGCAAGGCTTCGAGTTCTTCGCGTGTTTGCGGCACTTCTCCGCCATGTTTATCTAAAAGTAGGCGGCAGGTTTCAATCGCGTGTTTTGCTTTAGTCTTGAACAGCCCAATACGCTGAATGTATGTGCGTAGCTTTTCTTCGCCTAAATCGAGAATGGCTTGAGGCGTATTCGCGATAGGAAACAATTGCCGCGTGGCGGCATTCACGCTGATATCTGTGGCTTGGGCAGAAAGCAAAACGGCGATCAGCAACTCAAAGGGTGAACTGTATTCGAGTTCCGGCTTGGGGTGCGGGTTGGCAGCTTGTAAGCGCTGAAAGATTTCTCGGCGTTTAGTGGGATTCATATTAATACTTTCCGATATACCAACTTCATGTAGTTGGTTCACCTTAAATCGGTTGCGGGGTGGTTTCGCGAGCGGGAGTTCGATGCTTATTTGTGGAGCCTAGGTTCTGTTCTTTGAATGAAATGATAATTGAGAGAATGAAAATAATGCCGCGCTCATTACGTGGCATTATTACTAGCGGTTTCAGTCAAATCAGTTCAACTTCAAATCGCCAATGCCAGACATCACATCGGTATCTTTTGAGTGTTGACTATTGAGTTTGATATTCAAGCGCAGATCGTTGAGTGAGTCGGCATTTTTTAATGCCTCCTCATAGCTGATCTTGTCTTGCTCATAAAGATCAAATAACGCTTGGTCGAAGGTTTGCATGCCAATCTCGCGCGATTTAGACATTACCGTTTTGATGTTGTTTACCTCACCTTTAAAAATTAGGTCGGCGATGAGCGGTGAGTTGAGCATGATCTCAATCGCTGCAGAGCGTCCCTTGCCGTCTTTTTTTGGAATCAGGCGTTGTGAGATAAGCGCTTTCACGTTGAGCGACAAGTCCATCAGTAATTGAGTGCGGCGCTCTTCGGGGAAGAAGTTAATGATGCGGTCTAAAGCTTGGTTAGCACTATTCGCGTGTAGCGTGGCTAAACAAAGGTGACCTGTTTCGGCGAAGGCAACGGCGTGTTCCATTGTTTCATGGTCGCGAATCTCACCAATCAAAATAACGTCTGGGGCTTGGCGCAGGGTGTTTTTCAGTGCGTTGTGCCACGTGTCGGTATCTACACCCACTTCACGGTGAGTGATGATGCAGTTGATATGTTCATGCACATACTCAACGGGGTCTTCGATGGTGATGATGTGGCCGTAGCTGTTTTTATTGCGGTGCCCGAGCATGGCAGCTAGCGTAGTTGATTTGCCGGAGCCTGTGCCGCCGACCAGAATTACCAGGCCACGTTTGGTCATTACCACATCTTTTAAAACGGATGGCAATCCCATTTCATCTAGGTCAGGAATTTTTGTGGTGATGGTACGCAGCACAATGCCGACACGTTGTTGTTGCATGAATACGTTGACACGAAAACGTCCGATGCCCGGTGGGCTAATAGCGAAGTTGCACTCATGCGTCGCTTCAAACTCAGCCGCTTGGCGGTCATTCATAATGCTGCGCGCAAGCTCTTGTGTGTGAACAGCGGTGAGCGCTTGCGGAGAAACAGGCGTCATTTTTCCGTCGACTTTAAATGCGGGAGGGAAGCCGGCAGTGATAAAGAGGTCAGAGGCTTTTTTGCTGATCATGCCGCGCAGCAAGTTGTGAATAAGTTCGGTGGCTTGATCTCTTTCCATTGCAAATACTCCTTG
>JBAXEJ010000037.1:0-22391 GCA_037140475.1 Gallionellaceae bacterium | reverse complement strand
CTACGGCACAGGCGACTTTGTGTTTATCCCTAGCCTCGAACAAAAAGTAGCCGACAGCCAAGCAGAAATTGCCAAGTTAAAAGCTGAAGAAAAAGTATGGAACGAAGCTCAAGCTGCGGCAAAGCTGGCAGGAAACCAAGCCGAAATAGACCGCCTCAAACGAGAGGCTGACATCGCCAAAAATGCCATCGCGGGTAAGCTCAAAGCCGAGCAACTCAGGCAAGATGAACTCGCTGCCGAAGCTAAACGCCGCGCTGAAGAAGAAACTGAACGGCAAAAACAACTCGCCGCCAAAGATGAAGCTGACAAAGAACTCGTCAAACTGAAAGCACTGGCCGATGCCCGCCGTAAACATGCGCCACTGGAACAAGCGGGTAAGTTTCCAACTCTCGAATCTGCCGTTGCCGAAATCAAACGCCTGAATGCTCGCATCAACACGATTGAAGCGGGCTACGAAAAAGAACTGACGCAAACCAGAGCCAAAGTCAGCCAACGCTACAAAGCACAGCTCGCGGCCTTAGATAAAGCCAAGCCAGACGAATTTGAAAATCCCGCCGAATTCAAAGCTAAATTAGCAAGGCAGCGTAGCGAATTAGAAAGCCAGCGCGAAGCCGAGCTTGGTAGCCTCAATGTTGCTGAACTGGCTGCGGGCGAAACAACGCCATTGCGCGAAAGCATCAAACAACTTGCCGAACGTGAATATACCATCGGTGCAGAAAGCATTTTCGCTGAATTAGGTACATACAACTTTGAAACACAGCGATTTCCACTTGCCTTAAAAAGCAAAACACCGAATATCAAACTGGCAATGAATAGCAACATCCTGCTTCCTCCAGCTGACGCCAAAGCCTTTAAGCAACAGTGGGCGGCAGGCTTGGTGAGGCCAGAGGGTAGGGCAAGAGTTGGCAGTGATCCAGCGGAAATTGTTTTAGCCAACGATGCCAACAATATGCGCTTCACCTACTTGGGCGGCGCGTTTCTGACGCCGAAAATGGTAGAACAAGCCATGCGACCTGAGATGGTGAAAATACCTTTTGATCAACCTTTCTACATGGCTAAAACTGAAGTCACTCAAGCGCAATGGCATGCGGTGATGGGTGACAATCCATCGAGATTCACTGGCTGTGACAACTGCCCAGTCGAACAAGTGAGTTGGGACGACATTCAAATCTTTTTACAAAAACTGAACGCCAAGACTGGCAAACAGTATCGTTTGCCTACTGAAGCCGAATGGGAATATGCCTGCTATGGAGGTACCCAGACAGAATATTGCGGCAGCGAAGAAATCGACAGCGTAGCTTGGTACGCAAGTAGAACCGTTCACCCCGTCGGTCAAAAGCAAGCGAATGGGTATGGCTTGTACGACATGAGCGGTAACGTATGGGAATGGGTCCAAAATGAATTTAACTACAGGCGCGTGCTTCGCGGTGGTTCCTGGTTCAGCCGCTACTCGGGCGACCTGCACGCTACCAGCCGCATAAGTGACTTACCCAGCCAACATCTCAGCAATTTCGGTTTTCGGGTCGCCAGAACGCTCCCGTAAGCGAGCTTTATATTTTTAGCGGAAATTAGGGTCAGCTTCGAATTAATTTGTTAAATTGTGATGCCTTAGGTGAAGGTAAAAATATGATGGACCGATTTGAAGTTCCCCTTTCTCAGCTTCCTTTCACCCAAAAATTGGATTTGATGGAGACGCTATGGGCGAGCATGGCAGTTCAAGAAAGTAATCTGGAAACGCTTGCTTGGCATGGTGCTATTCTTAATAAGCGCGAGGCTGCCTTGCAGGCAAATCAAATAACGCTATCAAGCTGGGAAGAGGCAAAAGAAAGAATAAAGAAAAAAGTGGCATGAAAATAAATATCCTCAGTGTCGCAGAGGACGACCTCGAAGATAAATAGGGTCAGGCTCGAATTAATCTCGGCTCTACCGATGTGGTAGTTGAGTGTTAGCTTTGTCGAAAAGGTACAATTCAAAAATGAATACAATCTCTGTTGCTTCCATTCTTGAGCTTCCCGTGCAGGAGCGCATTCGTCTTGTTGAGCTTATTTGGGATAGTGTTGCGGCGGTTCCTGAGGCGGTGGAAGTTTCGCCAGAATTAAAAGTTGAACTTGAAGCGCGCCTTGCGGAGTTTGAGGCCAATCCGGAATCAGGATATTCGTGGGATGACGTTAAATCGCGTCTTAACGACGGCTCATGGCGTACCGCATAAAATTTTCTTCTCGTGCGTTGCGCGAGATCGGCGAGGCTCAAGCGTGGTATGAATTGCAGAACATTGGCCTCGGTCAAGAGTATATCGCCGCGATGGAGTTGCAGTTAAAGCGACTTGAGCAAGCGCCGTTACTTTACGCTGAAGTCATTCCCCGAGTTCGTCGCGCATTGCTTCCCCGATTCCCTTATGGTTTGTTTTATGCCGTGCAAGGCGATCTCGTTCATGTTTTGGCTGTGTTGCAAGATGTTCGAAACCCTAAACGTTGGCCTAAAGGTCGCAAATGAACGAAAGCACTCGCAGGAAGATAGGGCCAGGTTCGAATTGATTTTGTTAAATTGTGATGCCTTAGATGAAGGAGTAAAAATATGATGGATAGATTTGAAGTTCCCCTTTCTCAGCTTTCTTTCACCCAAAAATTGGATTTGATGGAGACGCTATGGGCGAGCATGACAATTCAAGAAAGTAATCTGGAAACGCCTGCTTGGCATGGTGCTATTCTTAATGAGCGCGAGGCTGCCTTGCAGGCAAATCAAATAACGCTATCAAGCTGGGAAGAGGCAAAAGAAAGAATAAAGAAAAAAGTGGCATGAAAATAAATATCGTCAGTGTTGCAGAGGACGACCTCGAAGAGGGTTTTCAATTTTACGAATCGCAAGCTGAAGCTCTCGGCACTTATTTTCTTGATACGCTCTATTCTGATATTGATTCGTTAGCCTACTTTGCAGGGATGCACCGCATCGTGTTGGGCTACCATCGGCTGCTTTCTAAGCGCTTCCCGTTCGCTGTGTATTATCGTGTTGCTAACGATGAAGTCACCGTGTTCGCTGTGCTAGATTGTCGAAAAACCCCAAGCTGGACAAGAGTAAAATTATCCAATCACTGAAATAAACAAATAAGTTCAAAATGAACGAAAGTACGCACAGCGCAATTACTCCACAGCAAGCAGTCACCTTGCATGGTTTGTTTTTAGAACGCGTAAAACGCACACCTGACACGGTTGCTTACCGATATTTTGATGCGGTGAGTAATGCGTGGAATTCATTTACTTGGCGCGAAGCACAAGCGCAGGTCGCGCGTTGGCAAGCTGCTTTGCTTGCCGAAAATCTAACTGTGGGCGATCGCGTGGCGGTGATGTTGCGCAACTGTCCGCAGTGGATTTTTTTCGATCAGGCTGCGCTGTCGTTGGGGCTTGTGGTCGTGCCCCTTTATACGGTGGATAGGCCAGATAACGTGGCTTACATCGTGAATGATGCGCAGGTGAAAGTGCTGTTGTTTGAAACGCAGGAGCAATGGCAAGAGTTGAGAAGTGTGCGAAGCCAGATGACTACGGTGCAGCGCTTTGTGAGCTTGGATGAAATCAGCACCAGCGAGGTCAGGCTGCAAAGTGTAAGCAAGTGGCTGCCACTCACGGCGCAATTGCAAGCGATGGTTCAGGTTGAACCAAATCAACTCACTACGATTGTTTATACCTCAGGCACAACCGGCAAGCCCAAGGGGGTGATGCTCAGTCATGCCAATATTTTGTCGAATGCTTACGCTTGTCTCGATACCTTTCCGGTCAGCCAAAAAGATTTGTTTTTGTCTTTCCTGCCGCTATCCCATGCTTTTGAGCGCACGCTCGGCTATTACCTGACGGTGATGACAGGCGCGACGGTGGCTTTTGCGCGCTCTATTTCGCTCCTCAGTGAGGATCTGCAAACGATTAAACCCACAGTGTTGATTTCGGTGCCACGTATTTATGAGCGTATTTATGCCGCGATTAACCAGAAGCTAAATGAGGCTTCGCCGCTGCGAAAAAAATTGTTTTATTTAGCAGTAGAGGTGGGTTGGGCTCGTTTTTTACATCAACAAGGCCGAGGTTCATGGCATATCAATTTTTTATTGTGGCCGCTGTTAAATTTGTTGATAGCGCGCAAATTGATGCAGCGTTTAGGCGGGCGTTTGCGCAGCGCAGTCAGTGGCGGCGCGGCACTTGTGCCTGAGGTGTCGCGGGTATTTGTTGGTTTGGGACTGCCGATAGTGCAGGGCTACGGGCTGACCGAAACTAGCCCTGTTATTAGCGGCAATCATTTGGATAATAATTTTCCTGAATCAGTCGGGCAGGTGATCACTGGGGTGCAAGTGCGCTTGGGCGAGCACAACGCACTGTTGGTAAAAGGGCCGAACGTGATGATGGGTTATTGGAATAATCCGCAAGCGACACGCGAAATGGTTGATGCGGAAGGTTGGTTAAACACCGGCGACATTGCACGTATCAGTGAGACGGGTCACATCACTATCACCGGTAGAGTAAAAGAGATTATCGTGATGTCGAATGGCGAGAAGTTACCGCCTGCTGATATTGAAATGGCGATTATGAGGGATGCCTTGTTTGAACAGGTGATTGTGCTAGGTGAGGCGCGCTCGTACATGGTGGCGGTGGCTGTGGTGAACCAAGTGGCGTGGCAACAATTGGCAAAAGATCTGGGTGTGCGGCACGATATGCCAGAGTCATTGCGCGATACGCGGATTGAGCAACAAGCGTTGCAGCGCATCGCGGCACAGTTACGCGAGTTTCCGGGCTACGCAAAAATTCATCGCGTGTTGTTGCAGAGCGAACCTTGGACAGTGGAAAACGGCATCCTGACGCCGACGCTAAAAATGAAACGTAATCGGGTGGTGGAACACTTTGCCGATGACATCGCCAAACTTTATGAGGGGCATTAACCATGAGTGAAGAAACAACATTGCCAACACGCCACGCTACGCTGCGGGTGGTGGCGATGCCGGCAGATTGCAACATTACGGGCGATGTATTTGGCGGTTGGGTCATGTCACAGGTTGATATTGCGGGGAGTATTCCTGCGGTGGCACGCGCAAAGGGGCGAGTCGTTACCGTAGCGGTGAATTCATTTCTGTTTAAAAAGCCTTTGTTTATGGGTGATTTGGTGAGTTTTTACGCTGACATTGTCAAAGTAGGGCGCACCTCAATTACAGTGAATGTTGAGGTGTACTCACAACGCAATCCCATTAAACCTACTAGCGTAAAAGTAACTGAGGCAACGTTGACCTATGTGGCTGTAGGGGATGATCGCAAGCCGCGAGCCGTGCCGCCAGCAGAATAGAAAGTAGGTATTCAAATGCGCAAAAATTTTCAGATTAGAAAAGTGGCGGTGCTGGGCGCAGGTGTGATGGGGGCGCAAATCGCGGCGCATCTGGTGAATGCGAATGTCGAAACGCTTTTGTTTGAACTTCCTGCTTCGGGAGAAAACAAACAACTCAATATAATCAAAGCGTTAGATGGGTTAAAAAGGCTTGATCCGGCGCCGATTGCGAGTCCCTCTAAGATTGCCTATATCCAGCCTGCAAACTACGAAGAAGATTTAGAAAAACTGCGCGAATGTGATTTGGTGATTGAAGCCATTGCCGAACGCATCGACTGGAAGTCTGATTTATATCGTAAAGTTGCGCCCTATGTGAATGAGCGCGCCATTTTTGCGAGCAACACATCCGGTCTTTCCATTAACACTTTGGCGCAAGCCTTCCCTGAAAATCTACGCCATCGTTTTTGTGGCGTGCACTTTTTTAATCCACCGCGTTACATGCATTTAGTGGAGCTTATTCCGTGTGAGCAAACGGAAATAAGTTTATTGGATGAGTTAGAAACATTTTTAGTTTCGACCCTGGGTAAAGGTGTGGTGCGCGCTAAAGACACGCCTAACTTTATCGCCAACCGCATCGGTGTGTTTTCCATGCTAGCGACTAAGCATCATGCCGCAGCTTTTAATCTAGGCTTCGATACGGTGGATGCGCTCACAGGGCGTTATCTCGGCCGCCCCAAGAGCGCTACCTTTCGCACTTTGGATGTGGTGGGGTTGGATGTGTTTGCCCATGTAGTGAACACCATGCGCGAAAACTTAACGGACGATCCGTGGCATCGTCACTTTGAGTTGCCGAGTTGGTTTAGTTATCTCGTTGACCAAGGCTCGTTGGGGCAAAAAACCAAGCGCGGCATTTACCAAAAAATCGGCAAAGAAATTCATGTGCTGGATTTGCATACCAAGCAATATCGCTTGTCCGATAGTGCAGTAGATGAGAGTGTGAAAGAGATTTTGCGCGAGCGAGATTGGGCGAAAAAACTAGCAAGTCTGCGCAGCAACCCGCATCCACAAGCGCAATTTTTGTGGGCAACTTTTCGCGATGTTTTTCATTACTGCGCCTTGCAACTAGAGCATATTGCAAACAATGCGCGAGATTTTGATTTTGCTGTGCGTTGGGGGTTTGGTTGGGATGCCGGCCCATTTGAAATTTGGCAAGCCGCCGGCTGGCAGCAAGTGGCAGGTTGGATTACTGAAGATATTGCTGCAGGCAAAACGATGGCGAGTGCCTCACTACCTGAGTGGGTGATGGAGCCAGCGCGCATCGGTGTACATACTCAGTCCGGTTCATATTCACCCTCTGCTTCGCTCCCCCCTCTGCCCGTTGGAGAAGGACTAAGGGAAAGGGTTGGTTTGTACCAGCCTCGCTCTCAACTCCCTGTTTATCGCCGCCAACTATTCCCTGATCGCTTGATGGGTGAGGTAGCGAGTTATGGTGAAACTGTTTTTGAAAACGATGATGTGCGGCTATGGCACATGGGCGACGACATCGCCATCCTCAGCTTCAAGAGCAAATTCCATACGGTGAGCAACGAAGTGTTGGATGGAATTTTGCGAGCAGTGGATGAAGCCGAAGCGCATTTCAGCGCGCTTATTTTGTGGCAGACCGAGCCGCCATTTTCCTATGGCGCGAATTTGTTAAAGTTGATGCAAGGTGTGCAAGCACCGGATGCACACGCTAGCATGTTCGATAAATTAAAGCAGGCTGCAAACCGAGTGAAATACACGGTGGCGGGTGGCGGTGGCTTATCTGAGGCGTTTAATGCCGCCACGGGTAACGTACCCAAAGTGGAAGAGGTGGTGGCTAAATTTCAGCGCGTGTCGCAACGCTTGAAATATGCGCAAGTGCCGACCATCGCCGCAGTGGATGGCATGGCTATCGGTGGTGGATGCGAGTTCTCCATCCATTGCACGCGCATTGTCGCCACACTGGAAAGTTATATCGGCTTGGTTGAGGTGGGTGTTGGGCTATTGCCAGCGGGGGGCGGCTGCAAAGAAATGGCACAGCGGGCCGCGCAAGAAGCGCAACGTTTTGCTAATGACAATCGCATTGATGTATTCCCCTTTGTGCGTCGCTATTTTCAAAACATCGCGATGGGTGAGGTGGGTAAAAGCGCAGAGTTGGCACGCGAGATGGGTTATCTAAAACCCTCAGATCGCATTGTGATGAATCGCTTTGAGTTGCTGCATGTCGCTAAAGAAGAAGCCAAGGCACTCAATGCCACCGCCTACCGCCCACCTTTGCATCAACACCAAATTGCCGTGGCGGGTCGTACTGGCATCGCAACGTTGAAATCTGCCATGCTCAATATGCGTGAAGGTGGCTTTATTTCTGAGCATGATCACAATATTGGTTGTCGCGTCGCGGAGACGATTTGTGGTGGAGATGTGGATGCAGGCAGTTTGGTGGATGAACAATGGTTGCTCGATTTAGAGCGCCGCAACTTTATGGAGCTGCTGGCGACTGAAAAAACGCAAGCGCGTATTGAACACATGCTGAAACATAGCAAGCCGCGGCGTAATTAAGGAGCGATCATGAGCAAACAAGTGCAAGAAGCCTACATCGTTGCAGCAACGCGTACACCGGTAGGTAAAGCGCCACGCGGGATGTTCCGTAATACGCGACCCGATGATTTGCTCGCGCATGTGTTGAAAAGCGTGTTGGCAGAAGCGTTAACCCTCGATCCCGCCAGCATCGGTGATGTGATTGTCGGCTGCGCCATGCCTGAGGCTGAGCAGGGCATGAACGTGGCGCGTATTGCTTTGTTGTTGGCAGGCATTCCCAATGCAGTGCCGGGGATGACGATTAATCGTTTTTGTTCTTCCGGCTTGCAGGCAGTGGCGCTGGCGGCAGATCGTATTCGCTTGGGTGAGGCGGAGGTAATGATTGCGGCGGGCACCGAGAGCATGAGCATGGTGCCGATGATGGGTAATAAAATTGCGTTCAACCCTGCGATTTTTGCTCACGAAGAAAATTACAGCATTGCTTATGGTATGGGCCTTACCGCTGAAAAAGTGGCGGAGCGTTGGAAGGTATCGCGCGAGGCACAAGATGCATTTGCGCTGCAAAGTCACCAGCGAGCTTTAACGGCGATTAACGCGGGTGAGTTTAAAGATGAGATCGCCCCTTTTGCAATTCATGAGCAAATAGCGGATATGAATAGCCGAGAAGTTGCAGATAGATTGCATCAAGCTACGCAAGACGAAGGGCCTCGCGCTGACACTTCGCTTGAGGCACTGGCGAAATTGAAGCCAGTATTTGCCCAGCGAGGTTCAGTTACGGCGGGAAATAGTTCACAGATGTCAGATGGCGCGGGTGCAGTGTTGCTTTGTTCTGAGGCAGCTTTGAAGCGTTACAGCTTAACACCCATCGGAAAGTTTTTAGGGTTTTCAGTGGCAGGTGTACCGCCGGAAATTATGGGCATCGGTCCCAAAGAGGCGATCCCGCGCGTGTTAAAGCAAGTGGGGCTGTCGTTGAA
This sequence comes from Gallionellaceae bacterium, assembly GCA_037140475.1. Taxonomy (GTDB): domain Bacteria; phylum Pseudomonadota; class Gammaproteobacteria; order Burkholderiales; family Gallionellaceae; genus PALSA-1006. The sequence goes on along the minus strand of JBAXEJ010000037.1, from coordinate 13,566 downwards.
TGATATGAGTTGGATAGAGTTGAATGAGGCATTCGCTGCGCAATCGTTGGCGGTGATACAAGATGTTGGTCTTAATCCGGCAATTGTTAATCCACTAGGCGGAGCGATTGCTTTAGGACATCCGCTTGGGGCGACAGGCGCAATTCGTACCGCAACGCTGCTGCATGGCATGCGTCGTCGCAGCTTAAAATACGGTATGGTGACGATGTGCATCGGCACAGGGATGGGCGCTGCGGGTGTGTTTGAAGCTTTTTGAGTGAGGAAGTAAATGAAGAAAATAGTTATTGCTGCTTTGTTGTTATTGACGAGTGTTGCAGCGAATGCGTTGGAAATTTCGGGCATCAAAATCCCAGAAAAAACGCAATCTGGTGAGCGTACCCTGTTGCTGAATGGTGCGGGGGTCAAACTGATGGCGTTTGTGTACCCCGTTTACGTGCTCGCGTTGTATTTGCCGGAAAAAAAACATACGGTCGATGAGGTGTTGGCAGAAAGTCTTAGCAAAAAATTGGTGCTGTCCTTTACCTATTCAGGGGCTACTCCTGCACAGTTGCTTGATGCCACCCGACAGTTGATGAGTGAAAACTTGAATGCAGAGGATTTAAAGAAGCAAGATACTGGCTGGAAAGCATTTGCAGCTATTTTCAATAGCGTAAAAGATTTCAAGAGGGGTGATCAACTTGGTTTTGACTATAACGCGACGACGGGAATGCAGGTAACTATAAACGGCAATGCGCTGGGCAATGTTGGGGAGCTGGATTTTATGCGTGGATTTCTGATGGTGTGGCTTGGTAATAATCCCGCGCAACCCGAGTTGAAAAATAAGCTCTTGGGTCAATAGCGTTGTTATCCAATCAAAACAATTTCTGAATGAATAATATGCAATCAAACGCCGAAATTGATCGGCAAGCCTTGGAAAGCGGCTTAGCGCAACAAGGCGCAGTCTTTATGCAAAGCATTTCTGCACAACATGCTCATCTTTTTTCTAATGTTTTAGTGACGATCTCAAAAGCTCAGTACGCTCAAATGCAGGCTGTCATTGCTGCTGTTGAAGTGGTAGTAAATTCTCCCAAATGGTCAGAAGTGCTTTCTCTAAAAATCGAGAATGGTGGAGAGGCATTAGGTGTTTTTTACGGCTATGATTTTCATTTGAATGAGCAAGGTGATCATTTGATTGAAATTAACACTAATGCGGGAGGCGCATTTCTGAATGCGGTGATGCTAAAAAGTCAGGCGGCGACTTCGGCTCAAAATTTGGCGCAGCAATTTCTCGACATGTTCCAAAATGAGTGGCGCTTAGCGTATGGAGCTACTCCATTAAAAAACATCGTGATCGTGGATGAGCAGCCGCAGCAACAATATCTTTATCCTGAGTTTATTTTGGCGCAACAGATTTTTGAGCAAGCTGGGATACGCGCGTTTATTGCCGATCCCAATGATTTGCGAGCTAAGGCGGATGGGGTGTACTTACATGATCATAAAATTGATCTTGTTTATAACCGTCTGACGGATTTTTCGTTGGCGAGCTACCCCACTTTGTTGAATGCATATCGCGCCAAAACAGTGGTGATTACACCGCATCCAGTTGCCTATTCGCGCTATGCCGATAAGCGTAATTTGGCGAAGCTTACGGATGAAGTATTTTTGCAGTCACTTGGTGTAAGCGATGAGGTCATTCGCGTTTTGTTGCAAGGTATTCCGCAAACCAGATTAGTTGCCAAAGAAGATGCAGAGCAATGGTGGGCTTCGCGCAAGCAGTGGTTCTTCAAGCCGAATACTGGTTATGGTGCAAAGGGCGCTTATCGTGGCGAAAAAATCACCAAGCGAGTATTCGAAGATGTTCTTGCCGGCGACTATGTGGCGCAAAAATTAGCACCGCCGGGTGAGTGTTTGGCGCAGGTGGATGGAGAGAGCGTGTCGTTGAAATACGATGTGCGTTGCTATGTATATAACGGTGAAATTCAGTTGATTGCTGCGCGACTGTACCAAGGTCAGACCACCAATTTCAGAACTGAAGGCGGCGGGTTTGGTTTGGTGCGCGTGGCTGGCTAGCTGTTACTGTCCAGCCACTTTCATTCCTGAGTGATATTGCTTAATGGTATTTCGGCCACTTTGTTTGGCGAAATACATAGCCAGGTCTGCATTTTTGGATAGCTCAATTTCATCTTCTCCCTGCTCAGGGTAAATGGCGATACCGATACTCGTGGAAATGTTGAGCACATGGCCTTCAATTTCGAAGGGCAGTTCTAGAGAGAGTCTAATTTTCTCTGCTACGAGCTGTGCGTCCTCTTCAGTTTCTACGTTAGGAATAAGTACGACAAACTCATCGCCCCCAATACGTGCAACGGTGTCCGATTCACGCATGCAGTGCTGCATACGCACGGCAGCTTTTTTGAGTAGTAGGTCACCCACGGCATGACCAAGCGAATCGTTGATTGGTTTAAATTTGTCGAAATCTAAAAACAATAAAGCGAGGCGAGTTTGTTTACGCTTCGCAATCGAAAGCGCTTGCTGCAAGCGATCACTGAGGAGCGCGCGGTTGGGTAGGTCGGTGAGCTGATCGTATTGCGCCATGTGGTGAATACGTTCTTCAGCATCTTTGTTATCGGTAATGTCAGTGATTAATCCATGCCAGATAACGCTACCATCCTCATGTTTTTCCGGCTGTGCTTTAACAGCGCGCCACCGTCTGCCTATCACTGGGAGGGTAACTCGATACTCGATATTTAAAGACGTAAGCTCCTTGGCGGATTCGTAAACTGCATCCTTCAAACTAATGGGGTCATCGGGGTGTTGGTTGTTAAAGACGATACTTGCATCTTCGCGCAATGATTCTGGCATCACGCCGTTCATTTTTCGTACTGCTTCACTGACGAAGGGGAAGCAAAATCGACCACTCGGATATAGGCGGGCTTGAAAAATAATGCCCGGAACTTCGGCGGATATTTTACTGAGAAGATCGTGGCTAATTTGTAATGCTTGGGCATACTGAAATTTTTCAATCACGATGCTGGTGAGTTGAGTCGTTTGCTGAATTAACTCAATATCGCTATCAGTCGTGGCATGAGCTTCTTTGCGATAAACAGCGAACGTGCCAAGGATTTTACCTTGGGTTGATTTGAGGGGTTCGGACCAACAGGAAAATAGCCCTGCTTTTATTACCAAATCTTTAAATGGGGCCCAATTCGGATGCGAAGTAATGTCCTCGCTAACGGCGCGTTTCCCGCTATAGGCTGCCATGCCACAGGATCCAACATTCAGACCAATTGCTAGGCCGTCTACCGCATCGTTGTAAAAACTTGGAAGGCTAGGTGCTGCGCCGATATGCAGATGTTTTCTGTCATCACTTAATAACAATATGGAACATAAAAGTTGGGGGTCTTGTAGTTCAGTTTGTTTTGCGATGGCATTGAGTACTTCGGCAAGGGGCGCATTCTTAAATAGCAGTTCAAAAATACGGCTATGTGCAAGTTGCTGTTGATTCAGCGTGGCTAGTTTTTGTGCATTCCTCTTAAATCGTCGATTAAAAAGGAGCATAAAAATAGCGGTGGCGAGTGCCAAGGACATCATCAGCAAAGTGAACCCCAAGCTGTGCGAAACACGATTGGAGTCTAATTTGCCATCTGGATCGTAGAGAAAACCAGTCAACTGAAAATTGCGCGGCATCATGTTGAGCTCGCCAAAGGTATTGGCAATTTGTTCCCAGCGTTTGGGGTTTGAGTAACCCACCTCGATTAGATTCGTTTCCATCAAAGTGATCATCTGGTTGGCTTCAAATGCCAAATGTTCGCGCGACTGTTTTTGCGAATACTGGCTGAGAATGAGTTCGATTATTTCATCACGGTGTTCAATGGCATAAAGCCAGCCTCGTAAACTGGCTTCACGAAAAGCGTGGACACGCTCGGGATGATTGATTATTTCGTGTTCAGAGGTGAATAGTGTGTCGCCATAAAAATCCATGCCGAACATTTGAGGCGTAAAGGTTTGATAACTAAAATTCGCGTGTTCAAAATCAAATGGTTTGTTAGAAAGATAGCCGGAGATCGCATCGACTTTTCCGTGGATGAGATCTTGAGGGTCTAAGCTATGCTGAACATGAATCAGTGTGTCGGTATTGATGCCAGCTTTTTTGAAGAGAGCGAGGAGTTCGTTTGATTCATGGTCAAACATGACGCGTTTACCGACCAAATCCAACAAATTATTGATGTTGTTATTCTTGGCGGCAAAAATCGCATAAGGGGTGTGCTGAAAAATGACGGCTAGCGCGACGACCGGTTTTCCTGCTGCGCGAGTAAGTAACAGGCTGCTCGAGCCAATGCCGAATTGGGCTTCATTCATTAGCACACGATCAACAACATCGATTTTAGGTGAGGCCACTTCAAAGTGAACGTCTAGACCCGCCTCACGATAATAACCTTTGGCTTGAGCGGCGTAGTAGCCCGCAAACTGAAACTGGTGTGTCCACTTGAGTTGTAACGTGACGTTTTCGAGAGCAAGCGCAGAATTGTTAAAGAGTATTGCGATGCACAATGCGAGTAATTTTATAAAGCTTAAAGCGAGTCGCATGAGTGGATTGACTAACAGCTTGGTTGAAGTGCCGCGATTGTGTGGCCTTATGCTACCTAGAACAATAGTACGAAAGGTCTATATATTTTTGAAAATATATAGACCGTCATCCGTAGGTATTAGGTCTTTTCCTAAAGTAGATGTTTTACTAAGTCTCGCTCGCTGAGCAGCTCCTGATAACTATCCATCATGTGCTTGCGGCCTAGCTCACTGATCGGAAGGTCTTTTACAATATGGTAGTGCCCATTACGGCAGGTGACAGGGAAGCCATACAACACGCCTTCAGGAATGTCGTAGCTGCCGTCGGACGGCACACTCATGGTGACCCAATCGTTATGGTGCGAGTGCAGAAGCCAGTCGTGTACGTGACCAATCGCTGCATTGGCCGCGCTGGCGGCACTGCTTAGCCCGCGAGCTTCAATAACTGCGGCCCCACGTTTTTGCACTGTGGGGATGAATTCACTTTCGCTCCAGTCGTCCCATTTATTCTGACTCAAAATATCAGTCACCTTGCGGCCACGGACTTCGGCATGAGACAGGTCGGGATATTGCGTGCCCGAGTGGTTGCCCCAGATCACCATTTTTTTGATGTCTTGGATTGGCTGGAATAATTTTAGTGCGACTTGAGTGATAGCGCGATTGTGGTCAAGACGCATCATCGCGCTAAAGTTGCGCGGGTCTAAATCGGGCGCATTTTTCATGGCGATCAGCGCGTTAGTGTTTGCAGGGTTTCCTACCACGAGCACCTTGACGTGACGTGCTGCGACTTCGTTGAGGATGCGACCTTGCTCAGAAAAAATCGCACCGTTTGCTTCCAGTAAATCCTTGCGTTCCATGCCTTTGCTACGTGGGCGCGCACCAACCATCAGCACGACTTCAGCATCGCGGAAAGCAACGCGGGGATCATCGGTGGTAATCACTTGCTGTAAATTAGGGAAGGCGCAATCTTCGAGCTCCATCGCTACGCCGCGCAGTGCTTGCTGGGCGGGGGTGATGTCGAGTAATTGCAAAATGATGGGTTGTTCCTTACCCAACATATCGCCATTGGCGATGCGGAATAACATGCTGTAACCGATTTGTCCGGCGGCGCCGGTGATTGCAACGCGGATGGGGGCTTTCATGCGTATCTCCTATGTGTGAGGGCGTGCGAGCATTCTGCCACACTCACCCTTTGTTCTCCATGTAACGCTCGATATGATCTAAAAAAATTCTTGTCTTGGCCGGTAAGTAGCGGCGCATCGGCATCACGGCCCAAGCGGGGACGGAGGGCAAGCACCAGTCAGGTAGTACGCGCACCAAGCGTTTGAGGCGTAAATCTTCCAGCACAAAACCATTCGGCAGTGCACCGATACCTGCACCGTCGAGTAATAGTTGCTGAATCATTCCAGGGGAGTTAAGCGCGAGGCGGCCAGGGGGCACGCCTTCCCATTCGATTTTGCCGCGTATCAATTGCCACGGTATAGCGCTACCTCGCGTAGAGAGTAAACGAACTGCGGTGTGGTGAACTAAGTCTTCTGGATGTTTGGGGGAGGGATGCAGTGCCAAATAAATGGGGCTGGCGTAAAGCCCAAATCCTTGTTCATCAATTTTGCGTGCCACTAATGTGGAGTCGTTGTCCAGCGCGCCCATACGAATGGCGAGATCAAAGCGTTCGCCTACTAGATCGACGCGTCTAGACGTGAGGTCAATGTCGAGCTGGATTTCGGGGTAAGTCTCAATGAAAGTGGCAATGGCGCGCGATAAATGCTGTTTGGCGTAATCGTCAGGCATCGATACACGCAGGCGCCCACGGGGTTGAGCTTGCTGGCTCTGCACAAAGTCTTGGGTGGAATTCACTTCTTCCGTGACGCGACGACAATGTTCTAGGAATTCTTGGCCGAAGTCGGTGAGGGTGAGTCGGCGCGTAGTGCGTAGTAAAAGCTTTTGCCCTAGCGCTTCTTCGAGGTTGGTCAGGCGGCGTGAAACAGTGGCTTTCGGCATGCTCAGATATTCGGAGGCGCGTACCAAGCTTTCTTGTTCCACGATGGTGGCAAACAGGATGTAATCGTCAGCGGAGAGTTTTTTAAGTTCCATTTATGGAACAGTCTATCTCGGTTGAGTGGCTTTATCTAGTATTTTGAGGCGACTAAGATGCGCCTCACTATGAAGGGGATTGCCATGCAAGCAGTGAGTGAAAAAACAATTCAACAATCGCGCAGCATTGAACGCATTGTTGTGGGCGTTGAAACGTCCGACGGAGCAGGCGTTAGTTTAACGCGCGTGTTGCACGGTAAATTGCAACAGAGGCTTGATCCTTTTTTGATGTTGGACGCGTTTGGTAGTGATGATCCTGACGATTACATCGCGGGGTTTCCTGACCATCCGCATCGCGGGTTTGAAACGGTGACTTATATGTTGGCGGGGCGTATGCGCCATCGCGACAGTGCCGGTCACGAAGGTTTGTTAGGTGACGGTGGTGTGCAATGGATGACGGCGGGAAGCGGTGTTGTTCACTCGGAAATTCCAGAGCAAGAAGATGGCGTGATGGAGGGCTTTCAGCTTTGGCTGAACTTACCAGCGCGCAACAAAATGGCCGAGCCGTGGTACAAAGATTTTGCCAGCGAAAGTATCCCTGAGTATGTCACTGAGCGTGGAGTGAAAGTGCGAGTGATCGCTGGTGAGAGTAATGGGGTCGAAGGCGTGGTAACACGTGAGGTGACGGAGCCGATTTATCTGGATATTCATTTACCGGCAGGCTCACACTTTTCAACGCAGCTGCCTGCTACACACAATGCCTTCGTTTATGTTTATCGTGGTGCAGTGCAGATCGGCGATGAGCATTTGGAATCTCAGCGTATGGGAATATTGAGCAACACAATAAGCTCTGATGGGGTGGCTTTGGTAGCGAAGCAGGATGCACGTCTAATTTTGGTGGCGGGCAAGCCGCTCGGTGAGCCGATTGTGCAGTACGGTCCGTTTGTGATGAATACGCAGGCTGAAATTCATCAGGCGCTGGATGATTTTAGAAATGGGCGTTTTGCTTAACTCTAGGAGAAATCATGAATGCACTAGTCCTTCGATATAACAACATTGCGATTACCTTGCACTGGTTGATGGCGATGCTGATTTTTGTGGCGTTTCCGTTGGGTGTTTATATGCACGAGCTGCCGTTGTCGCCAACCAAGTTACAGCTCTATAGCTATCACAAGTGGCTTGGCATAACAGTGTTAATGCTAGCGATGTTGCGCGTTTTTTGGCGTGCAAAAAATCCTCCGCCGCCACTACCTTATGACACACCAAATTGGGAAAAAGCGGTGAGTCATGTCACACACCTTGCGTTGTATTTTTTGTTATTGGCAGTGCCGCTGTCGGGCTGGTTGATGAGCTCAGCTAAGGGGTTTCAGACAGTATGGTTCGGTGTGCTACCTTTGCCTGATCTAGTTGGAAAAGATAAGGATTTAGGGCATTTGTTAGGGCTCGTACATCAGGGGTTGAATTTAGTTTTGCTGGGTCTTGTGGCAATGCACATCGCAGCAGTAATTAAGCATAAGTTTATTGATCATGACCAAATCTTAGAACGCATGCTACCGAAAGGAAAAATATGAAACTAAATATAATCAATATGTTGTGTATTTTGATTGCTCTGTCGAGCGGCCAAATATCAGCGCTGGAATTTAAGCAGGTGCAAGCTGGCGAAAGCGCTGTTAGCTTTGGCTATCAGCAAATGGGCGTGGCAATGGAAGGCAAATTCAATAAATTTGCGGCGCAAGTGACGTTTGATCCGGCCAAGTTGGTGAATGCCCAAGCACGCATCGACATCGATCTCGCCAGCATTGACGCGGGTTCTGCCGAGGCAAACGATGAGGTGGCGGGGAAGCTGTGGTTCAACGCCAAAAATTATCCAACAGCGAGTTTTGTATCGAGCAGTGTTAAGGCGCTCGGCGGCAATCGTTATGAAGTGTCTGGAAAATTGAGTATCAAAGGCACTACGCGCGATGTGATTGCGCCAGTGACGTTTCAATTGGCTGGGAATCGTGGGGTGTTTGACGGGACTTTTGCCATTAAGCGTTTGGATTACAAGATTGGCGAAGGAGCTTGGGCGGACCTCGGCACAGTTGCCAATGAAATTCAGATTAAGTTTCACGTTGTTGTAAATGCAGTACCGACCAAGAAATAAATTATTTTCAACCACTACCTTAAGGAGATCATCATGAAAAAAATCGTTGCTTTCGCTATTGCGGCTTCAATTTCTACCACTGTGCTCGCTGCACCAGAAACCTATGTGCTAGAGAAAAATCATACTTTGCCTCGCTTTGAATACAACCACATGGGCTACTCCATTCAGCTTAGCCGTTTTGATTCTGCTACCGGCAAAATTACGATTGATCGCGCTACGAAAACAGGTTCAGTTGATGTGACGATTGATAGCACTTCCGTGAATACTGGGTCAGATGCTTTCAATGAGCATATTCAAGCTGAAGATTTTCTGAGTACGACGAAGTATCCAACAATTACCTATAAATCTAATAAAGTGAAATTCGATGGAGATAAAGTGGCTTCCGTTGATGGCGAATTAACGATTAAAGGTGTGACCAAGCCAGTTACCTTAACCGTCGTTTCGTTTATGTGCATGCCTCATCCTATGATGAAAAAGGACACCTGCGGCGCGACAGCCACAGCCAAAGTAAAGCGCTCCGATTTCAATATGGGAAAATACGCACCCTTGGTTGGCGATGAAGTGACTTTGACGATTCCTGTTGAAGCCATCAAGCAGTAATTGATTTTTGATTGACCCTCCCTCGTTTGAGGGAGGGTGTTTTTTAAGGAGCGCGTAATGTCTGGAACTCTATTTACACCTACCACTTTAGGTAAATTGCAATTAAAAAATCGTGTCGTAATGGCGCCAATGACCCGTTGCCGTGCACTGGGTAATGTACCCAACGAGCTGATGGCTAAACATTACGAGCAGCGAGCTACGGCAGGTCTGATTATCAGTGAAGGTGTCGCTCCTTCCGTGAATGGTTTGGGTTATGCGCGCCAACCGGGTTTATTTACCGATGCTCAAGTGCAAGGCTGGAAAAAAGTGACTGATGCGGTGCACGCGAAGGGTGGAAAAATCTTTGCGCAGATTATGCATGACGGTCGAGTGAGTCATCCAGCAAATATGCTTGCAGGAGCCAAAGTGCTTGCACCTTCAGCGATTGCGGCCCCGGGTGAGATGTGGACAGATACCCAAGGTATGCAAGCTTATCCCGTACCAACGGCCATGAGCGAGGTTGATATCGCACAGGCGATTGCTGAATATGCAGCCTCAGCAAAACATGCAATTGAAGCGGGTTTTGATGGTATTGAGTTGCACGGTGCTAACGGATATCTGATCGATCAGTTTCTTAACACGGCAACTAATCAACGCACTGACAAATGGGGTGGTAGTGTTGAAAACCGTATTCGCTTCGCAGTGGAAGTGGCTAAGGCTGCAGTTGCTGCGATTGGAGATGATCGTATCGGTATGCGTATTTCACCATATGGTGCATTCAATGGCACAGTCGCCGACGCTGAAATGGATGCTTTGTATGAGCGCTTGATTGCTGAAATAAATATGCTGGGATTGGTATATATCCACATTGTGGATCACAGCTCGATGGGCGCACCCGAAGTAAGCCCTGCGTTGAAAGCAAAAATTCGTGCTAACTTCAAAGGGAAATATATTTTGTCGGGTGGTTATGATGCTACGCGAGCTAATGCCGATCTCGATGCTAATCAAGGTGATTTAGTAGCGTTTGGACGTCCCTTTATTTCAAATCCTGATTTGGTGCAGAAATTGCAGAATGGCACAGCTCTTACCGCGCCAGATTCAAATACTTTCTACACGGCAGATGAAAAGGGTTACACCGACTACTAATCTTGATGTTTGCTTGATGTTTTAAGGAGTGCCCACACTGCGCCGCCGCCTCCGGCGTTTTGTGGTGCTTCGCAGATGGCTAGGACTTCTGCATGTTGCGTTAGCCAATGGCGTGTGAGGGTTTTTAATATACCTTCACGTCCATCACTTTGCCACCCTTTGCCATGTATCACGTTTACACAGCGCATTTTTTGTTGTGCTGCGTGATGCAAAAATTCTACTAATAACTTCCTTGCCTCATCGCTGTTCAGTCCATGCAGATCTAAGCAATCTTGTGGTGGCCATTCACCGCGTCGCAATTTGCGTAGCGTCATACGATTGAGACCATTGCTTAAATATTCGGTAATTGGGGTGTCATTTGCCCCATGATCGGACAGGGTGTCAGCGGTGTTTATGGAGAGATGAGTGTCGCGAGGAATAAGCTTGCGTGAGGTTTGTGATGGAGGGATGCGATCAGAAGGTTTGAGCGGCGTGACCCCATCAATGAGTTGCCGGAACAAGTTGGTTTCTTGTTCCGGTTTTTCTTTCAAAACTTATCCTAGTGAGGCGAGATATTTATCGGCATCAAGAGCGGCCATGCAACCCGTTGCTGCGCTGGTGCAGGCTTGACGATAGATTTGGTCTTGTACGTCACCTGCCGCAAATACGCCATTGATGCTGGTCATGGTGGCGTTGCCGCGACTGCCGCCTTGCGTGAGGAGATAGCCGTTATCCATTTCTAGTTGACCAGCAAAAATGTCAGTATTCGGCTTGTGACCAATTGCGATAAATACGCCATCGACTGTGATGTCTTGTGTGGTGCCACCTTGCATTTGCTTCAAGCGCATCCCCGTTACGCCACTATCGTCGCCCAATACTTCATCAAGCACTTGGTTGAGTTGCAGGGTGATTTTCCCTTCTTTTACTTTAGCCATCAGGTGATCGATCATGATGCGTTCAGCGCGGAAAGTATCGCGACGATGCACTAGCGTAACGTGGCTGGCAATGTTCGCTAAATATAGTGCTTCTTCAACAGCGGTGTTACCGCCGCCGATAACGGCTACCGGCTTGTTACGGTAAAAGAATCCATCGCAGGTCGCACAGCCAGAAACGCCTTTGCCCATGAAAGCTTCTTCCGAAGGCAGACCAAGATACTGAGCTGAGGCGCCGGTACAAATGATCAGCGCATCACAGGTGTAAGTGCCGCTGTCGCCGATGAGCGTAAATGGCTTTTGTTGTAGTTTCGCTGTGTGAATGTGATCGAAAACAATTTCAGTATTGAAGCGCTCTGCGTGCTGTTGAAAGCGCGCCATCAGTTCTGGGCCTTGCACGCCATTGGCATCAGCAGGCCAGTTATCAACTTCAGTCGTCGTCATCAGTTGCCCGCCTTGCGCCAACCCGGTGATGAGGAAAGGTTTCAAATTGGCGCGAGCGGCGTAAACGGCGGCCGTGTAGCCCGCTGGCCCAGAACCTAAAATGATGAGTGGGTGATGTTGCGTTGCAGTCGTCATGGAGCGCTTTCAAAATGGGTTAATCAAGTGGGGCGAAATTTATCAGTGTGGGCTTTTTCTGTCGAGTAAAATGCGCGCCCAATGAAGAAAAGACTTTATATAGCCCTAGTGTTGTTGTTCATATCACTGCCCGTGCAAGCTGTGCAGATGGTTGGCATCCCTCAGTTCGTCGATGAAATGGTGGGCAAGTATCAATTTGATCGTAACGAATTAGACGCGTTGTTTCAGCAGGTGGAATATCGCCCTGATGTGATTGAGGCAATCGAGAAGCCATCAACTAAAAAGCCCTGGCCGGAATATCGCGCTGCGTTTATTAATACACTACGTGTGAAAAAGGGATTGGAATTTTGGCGCTTGCATCGTAAGTCGTTGCGACAAGCTGAGCAAAAGTTTGGGGTGCCTCAAGAGATTATCGTTGCGGTGATTGGCGTTGAGACGTTGTATGGTCGTCAGGCAGGTAGATTTCGCACCCTTGATGCTTTAACTACGTTGGCATTTGATTACCCAAGGCGTGCTGATTTTTTTCGAAATGAGTTGGCTGAATTTTTGTTGTTGGGGCGTGAGCAAAAGCTGAGTTTGCGCGAGGTTAGAGCTTCTTACGCAGGCGCATTGGGCATCCCACAATTTATGCCAAGTAGTTATCGAAAATATGCGGTCGATTTTAACGGCAATGGAAAAATTGATTTGCTGAACGAGCCAGAGGATGCGATTGGTAGCGTAGCAAATTATCTGAAACAATATGGATGGAAAAGCGGTGAGCCGATCGCGCAACAGGCTAAGTTGATCGCTGATGCGATGCCTGTGATGTTGGATGCTCCGCGTCACCCGCAAGGCTGGGTGGCGGAAGGTGTTGTGCCAGTCGCAGAGGTGGTTGGTTCTACTCAGACTTCTTGGTTATTAGATTTCAGCGTAGTTGATGGAAAAGAGTATTGGCTAACGTATCCAAATTTTCGCGTAATTACGCTATACAACAACAGTAATTTTTACGCGATGTCAGTATTTCAACTGGCGCAAGCATTGCAATTGCCAAGGAATTAATAAATACGACGTGCTCCGCTGTAGCGACTGAGCCAGTAATCCTTCATATTGTCGACCTTTATTCTGCTACCTGTTTTGGGGGCATGAATAAACTTCCCCTCACCAACATAAATCCCTACATGTGAATAAGCGCGATGTCGTGTATTGAAAAAAACCAAGTCACCTGGCTGCACTTCATTATTTGAGATTGCTTTACCCTCTCGGCTTATTTCTGCACTGGTTCGCGGTAGTGAAATGTTAAGAGTTTGTTTATAAACATGTCCAACAAAACCACTACAGTCGAAGCCGTCCTCTGTGTTACTCCCGCCGTAACGGTAAGGTGTATCGGCTAGGCTCATTGCATACAACAAAAGATCATTTGTTTTTTCGTCTGAGGGTGATGAGGCAGAGCCTCCTCGTTTTAAGGTTGAGCTACACCCCGACAAAAATAAAACGAAAGTAATAATGAGAATTTTTTTCATCTTAGTAATTTACGTTACTGATTACGAACATGTAAAGAAGAGATCTTCGTAAAGCACGTAAGATGACATTAAAGATTTACGCATTGCCTCAAGATAAAAGGTTACCGTAGAGATCAGTAAAACAAGCTTCAAC
>JBAXEJ010000036.1:0-22761 GCA_037140475.1 Gallionellaceae bacterium | reverse complement strand
GCGTGATGGTGAGGTGGTGAGGCCCGACAACAAATTTTTCGCAAAAGGCTTCGATTATTTTTTCTGCGACAAATGCGGCTTCATTTTCTGAGCCGATTTCAGGCAGCACGGCGACAAATTCATCACCTCCGGTGCGTGCAATGGTGTCGGCTCGACGCGAGCATTTCAACATGCGTTCAGCAACTTGCTTGAGCAAGTCGTCACCAATGTCATGACCCAAGGAATCATTAATATTTTTGAAGTGATCGAGATCAATGAATAGCACGCCCACTTTTGCAGCACTTCTTTCGGCCATAGAAAGTGCCTGTGTGATGCGGTCCGTCAGCAATAAACGATTAGGCAAACTAGTCAAAGCGTCATGACTAGCTAAAAATTGCACGTGATCCTCTTCTTTTTTGCGTTCAGTGATGTCGGAATAAATCGCAATGTGGTTAATTACCTTATCTGCGTCGTCGCGCACCAAACTTAAGATTAGCCACTCGGGATAGGTTTCGCCGTTTCTACGTTTGTTCCAAATCTCGCCAGACCAACCATCGTCTTTGAGGAAGTTTGTCCACATATCATGATAAAACTCGCGGGTTGTCTTGCCCGAAGCAAATATGCGTGGATTTTTCCCAGCAACATCGGCTAACTCGTAGCCTGAAATACGCGTGAAAGCCGCGTTCACGCGCATGATATTGTTATGTGCATCCGTAATCACAATTGCTTCAGAATTATTCGCAAACACCGCGGCGGATAATTTCAACTGCTCTTCGGCATTTTTGCGTTCGATAATTTCCCACGTGAGCGAATTCACCATGGTGTGAATTGCGGTAGAGAGATGTGCTACTTCGCCATCGCCTGCAAACTGGGGTGCTTCATATTGCAGGTCACCTGCCGCCACTTTGTCCGCCGCCGCCGCTATACGTGAAATAGGCTGAGCAATGCGACGTGCCATCAAGGCGCCGATCAGTGTGAATAACAATCCTAGGCCGATACCCACCCATAAAATACGTTGTTGCAAAGCACGTGCTGGTGCAAAGGCCGTGGCACTGTCTTGACGCACTACGGCTGTCCAGCCAATGCCAGGATAGTCGCGATAACCTGCATCATGCGCGTAGCCGACTAAATATTCTTTACCGTTATTCCATTTATCCAGCAGCGTGTCTTTTTTATTTCCCGCACTAATTGCTTTCCAAGTGGCCGGGGCAATCTCTTCTAATTTGCTACGTGCTTTTTCTGGGCCAGCCAACACCAAGCCGCCTTTGCTGAGCAAGAGTACTTCCACGCCATCAGCTTTATTTGTCACTAAGGCTTCTTCTGCCCACTTCCAAAAAATGTGTCCGCACAGAACACCTTGAAATATCCCTTTTGAGTTGACCACAGGGGCTGCGACGTCAATTAAATAAAACATTTCGCCGGTAGGATTCGGCAATAGTTTTGCAAGGAGCAGCGCATCATGGACGTCCCCTACATAGGGTTTTTCGCGGCCCTTGGTGCACCACGGGCGTTTGATCAGATCCTTGCCTTCTAAATACTTCCCTGTGCCAACCGAACCAATGCCTTTGTCATCGCAGATACCAACCCAGGCGTAGGCGTTGAAAGTTTGTTGGAGCTTTTCTAAGACATTGCGTTTGCGATCAATGGATACGGCGGGGTTAGTAATGTCCTCAAGTGATGCGACCACTTGCATTTCGCGATAGCGCTCGAACATGCCTCGATCGAGCACATCGACAATGCCTTGCGCACGACGGGCAAAGGTTTCACCTTGCTCACGCTCAATCTGCTGCCGGCTCATCTCGGCTGCATAGAACCCCAACACGATCGATAAAACGATGGATACGGCTGCTGTGGCATAGCTAATTTGTGCAACCAAACTATGGCGCGGGTTTAATTTCTTAAACCAATTATTCTTGGAATTCACACTCTCTCCTATGTTGCCTTGCCTTCGCACGGATGGGAGGGCTTGGCTGTAATTAGCAGAGCGAGGCTTGCTGTGAGGGTGTTCATCGCACAGAAAAGCCCCGTCTATTTATAGGGAGATACTACACCACGGATAATCGCTCAGAACAAAAATCCGGCGCAATTGAAGTGTTCTTTGATTTGGATCAAACGTGACACTATAATTTTTTCAGATTTTTCTTTTTAAGTTATTCGGCAACGCAAATCTCGCCACGCATCATTGCCCGAACTGTTTTGATGAGGAGCATTGCAATTAACATGATTAGTGCGGAGAGTAAAAAAATTGCCAATGCTGTAAAGAGTGTGCCGCCAATTTTTTCAGCCATGATCATGGTGGCGATAGTAATCGCAGCCATCGGGAAGGAATAAGCCCACCAAGGCAAAGCAAACGGTACTTTAATGAAATATTTGAGCTGTGAAAAAAGCAGCAACGTTATAAATAATGCAAAGTAGTAAAGAATGTGAGCGGTGTCATCTACCACACCGTTGTGCAATTTAATCCACGCAATAAAACCAACTGCGGGGGGCGCAATAAAAATGAAGAGCGTAGGGAGAAGCTTGCTCGGCATCATGGGGTGAAAGAAAAAACGATTAAACAAAACGGCCATCAAAGGCACCCACATCATCAATCCGACGCTGTAATAAAACCAAGAAATTTCGATGAAGCCCAATGGCACGCCTGCAATGGGCACTAAGATATTTCCGACAATTGGAATGAACCAGGCGGGGTTGCTGTGCTGAATTTGAAATTTTTCGTGGTGCATCCAGTTGGATAAAATAGTCACGGTAAAAATGAGTTGCACCGCACTCCCTATTGCCCACAAATAAAATGCTAGGTCAGGGTGAGTTCCTTGCGCTGCGACCGCTAGCAAAATCATGCCAATCGACATGGCAGGGAAAAAGCTCAACCGAATCGGATGATTAAATTCAGCAATGACGTGCTTTCGATGCAGTATGAATTTTGCCAAGTAAGCCCCCGCGATCACGGAATAAACCAAGGCGGTCAAGAGCAACATCACTTGCCCGGGTTGTGTCGCCCAGCTCCAAAGATGCTCGGCTTTTTCAAGGGCAATCGTCACGCCTGCAAGTCCCATGGTGATGGCGAACATGGAAACAGGCATGTACTCAAGGCGGCCCTGAGTTGCGGCGGGTAAATTCGATTCAGCCATTTTTTGGTACTCCTATAAATTATTTTAAGACATTATATTCTTTGCGCGGCTTCCCACTCAGCAAGGCCTTTTCGCAAATGAATAGCTGAGTAGCTCTCTTTCTTGAGTAGGGTGACAGCCTCTATTGCCATAAATAATTCGGGCCAAGACAATAAGCCACGATCACGCGATCTTTAGGCAGTTCGGATAAACGTTGGCGCAATGTGCACCAGTGAACTTTACGCTAATCGATGATTCATTGGCGAGCACTGTGTTTTCACGGATTTTTCTGCCCTGACATGACAGTTAATTAACGCTAAGAGCTTGGGGTCGCAGAAAACCATGTCGATGCCGAGAAGCTAAGATGTGTGCTATGTTCATAGCTCTCATTTATCACCGTCAAACTTTGGAGATACTCATGCCGTCTGTGATAAAAAAATCATCTTGGTTGCTCGCGCTGGTTGCGCTGCTTTTTATTGGGCAAGCGTTTGGGCACGGCATGTCCGAAGCTGAAAAATTGTCCATTATCGAAGGTGGCAATTTGCGCTACCTGTGGCTCGGCGCCTCGCACATGCTTTCAGGTTACGACCATCTGCTGTTTGTATTTGGCATTGTTTTCTTTTTAACGAGTTTCAAAGAGATCGTTAAATACATTACTGCCTTTACCATCGGCCATAGTGCAACACTTATCTATGCAACCTTCAACGGCATTCAGATTAATTATTTTCTGATCGATGCTGCGATTGGACTAAGTGTTTGCTATATCGGGTTCGCCAATCTCGATGGCTTTAAACGCATGCTCGGTATCAAAGCACCCAGCTTATTGATGATGATTACTGGGTTGGGATTAATTCACGGCCTCGGCTTATCCACGCGTTTGCAGCAGTTGCCACTAAATCAAAATGAGTTATTGCTGAATATCGTTTCATTCAATATTGGCATTGAAGCTGGGCAGGTTGCCGCGTTAGCAATTATGCTGTTATTTTTATCCGGGTGGCGCAAATCGCACTCATTCAAGCCTTTCAGCCTTGTTTCAAACTACTTGTTGATTGCGGCGGGAATCTTTTTATTTTTGATGCAGATGCATGGTTATTCACATACTGCTTACCCAGACGAATTTGGCTTTAGTGCGGACAATCATACTCACGATCATATTAGAATGGACGAAGAGCGCGCCGCCGAACTTATCAAGAACAACACTCACGACTCCATAGATTAATTTTTTTAAGGGCTTAAATTTATGCATATTCTTTTAACTTCAATTTTAATTTCTTCAGTTGTTTTAGTTTCGCCGGCAATGGCAGAAACTGCCCACATTCACGGCCCAGGAGGCCACGAACACGGGCCTGCCTCTAGTGAGCTTCTTGTAAAAAAATCCGCTGAGAAAGTGAAATCTTTAGTGGAGAGCGGCAAGCTCGATGCAAGCTGGAGTGAATATAAAGTGATTGGCACAGTGAAACGAGAGATGAGCACGGGTGCCGAGTGGGTGGTGTCACTAAAAAATGACAAAGCCAAGGAGGCAGAAAAGCAAACGCTGTATTTGTTTTTCACCTCTTACGGTAGTTATATCGCGACCAACTTCACCGGCAAATGAAGGCGCTTAATTAGCCGCTAATTCAGGGTTTTTTGTGTAAGGGTCCAGCTCTTTCGGTACTGGCAGTTCGCTAGGCTCTTGTGGATAAGTTCCACCGACTTGTTTGTAGCGCTTCAACTGATAGACATAGGCTAACACTTCAGCGACCGCGGTGTAGAGCGCCTCAGGAATAGCCTGCCCCAAATCGGTGTGCTTATACAAAGCACGAGCCAAAGGCGGTGCTTCTAGAATGGGGATGTTGTGCTCTTTCGCCATTTCTTTAATTTTTGCGGCCATGAAGTGCGTGCCTTTGGCAATGACGATAGGCGCACGCATGCCGTTTTCACTGTATTTCAACGCCACGGAGAAGTGGGTCGGGTTAGTCACCACCACATCGGCGGTAGGTATCTCTGCCATCATGCGGCGTCTAGCCATCTCACGCTGCATGCTGCGAATCTTGGCTTTAACTTGAGGATCGCCCTCAGTCTCTTTCGCTTCTTGGCGCACCTCTTCTTTAGTCATCTTCAGCTTCTTGTTGTGCTCCCATAATTGGAAGGGCACATCCACCGCCACAATGATTAACATGCCGGCCATGATGGCAGCAAAACAGCTCCACATTAGGGCGCCCAAGTGCGGGATCGAACGCACCACCGGTTCGCTCACCAGCATCAATACGTTGTCTTTGTTGTGCCAAATCACCCATGCGCCAATGCCACCGACCACGATTGATTTAGCGAGTGCCTTGAGCAACTCAACCAAACTATGCGTAGAAAACATGCGTCCAATGCCTGCCGCAGGGCTGAGCTTGGAAAAGTTGGGAACTAAGGGCTTGAAGGTAAATAACCAGCCGTTCAGGAGCAAAGGAGAGAAAGTGGCGACGGCCAGCAACAATAAAAGAAAGGGTAAAAATGCCATCACGGTCGCTTGAGCTAATTCGTGAAGATGCGGCATTAATGTTTCAGGTTTGAAAATAATATCGGCATTGAGTGTCATGCCCTCGCGAATCAGCTTGACGAGATTTTGTGACAGCGAGGAGCCCATCAGCCAAAGCCCTGCACCACCTGCCATTAAAACAGTAAACGTAGAAAGTTCGCGCGAGCGCGCAACTTGGCCCTCTTCACGCGCTTGGTCTAAGCGCCGTTGCGAGGGTTGTTCGGTCTTTTCTAGATCACTATCTTCTGATGCCATGACGAATTACTCCATTGGTCATGGTCATTATCGTCATTGGCGCTCAAGTTAATGGGATGAACAAGCGGAGGTTTACCCTGCTTTTGTTCAGAAGTGATATGGCAATTCGCTGAAGAAACACTCAGAAAAGTTTAAGAGAAATTCGAGAGACTTAATGTTTGCTGGCGAAATGTCGTTGCAGCAACTCAAGAAGCTGTTGTGCTAGCTGTTTTTCAATAACCGCTAAATCAGTTGCGCCACAAAAATCTGTGATCTGCGTAACCCGCAAACCTTGATAGCCGCAGGGGTTGATGCCTGCAAAGGGCGTCAGATCCATATCGACATTGAGCGACAGCCCGTGGTAACAACAGCCATTGCGAATCTTTAAGCCGAGTGCGCCAATTTTTGCCTCGCCGACATAGATCCCCGGCGCGTCTTCGCGACCCAGTGCGGCAATGCCATAGTTCGCCAACACATTGATGACGGATTGCTCCATGAGACGCACTAACTCGCGCACGTTAATTTTCAAGCGGCGTAAATCAAGCAGCAGATAGGCGACGATTTGTCCCGGGCCGTGATAGGTAATTTGCCCGCCGCGATCAATTTTAACCACGGGTATGTTTTGTGCGTTGAGCAGGTGCTCGGGCTTGCCAGCTTGACCCTGTGTGAAGGTGGGCGGGTGTTGCAGTAACCAAATTTCGTCGCGGGTTTCGGCGGTGCGCTGCGCGGTGAAGGCTTTCATCGCATCCCAAGTAGGTTGGTATTCGACCAGCCCCAATGACTTAATGATTATTTCCATTTGTTTCAATTCAGCTTTATTGCGAAGGTCAGGCAAGGCGGCGATGAGCGAACGACGTCGGCAGTGTAAATAACACGGCAAGGAGTGAACGAAGAAGCCAACGAAGTATCACCGAGTAAATTAAAGGGCCATGACGACCATGGGATGATCGCAAAGCTCCTGGTAGATGGCATCAAGCTGCTCGCGTGAAGTGGCGCGCACGGTGCAGGTAAGGCTCACGTAGCGAGCGGTTTTGCTGCTGCGTGTTTGAATGCTACTGGCTTGAAAACTAGGGTCGTGCCGCAAAATCACTTCCATCACGGCCTGTGGAAAGCCTTGCTGAGTTTGACCAAAAACTTTGATGGGAAAGTCGCTAGGATAGTCGATGAGGCTGTGTTCTAAAGTCATGCGCGCATTACTTCCTGTTTAAAGTTTTGGTAGAGCGGATGTAGTTTGCTAAACAGGGCGCCGGGTTTGCCCGTGCCGACTGGCTTACCATTGAGCGTGGTGATTGCCAGCACCTCTTTGGTGGACGAGGTCATCAGCAATTCATCGGCATTGAAAATTTCAGCTTTCATCACCTTGCGAACTTCATGCGGAATGTTATTCGCGGCGGCGAGCTCTAGTATCACGTCGTAAGTTATTCCCGGCAACATGAGGTTGTCTTTGGGCGGCACCGCGAGTACGCCATTTTTCACTACAAAGATATTGCTCGCAGCGCCTTCGGTCATAAACTCATCGTCGCGAATCATGATGGTTTCAACGCAACCGGCGTCAATCGCCATCTGCCGTAACAACACATTGGGAAGTAGTGAAATCGCTTTAATGTCGCAGCGCAACCAACGATTATCTGGCGCAGTAATCGCACTGATGCCGCTTTGGAGCAATGCCGCTGGTGGTGTGTTGAGCGGATTGCTCATCACAAAAACTGTCGGGGGCACGGGCGGATTGGGAAACGGATGATCGCGTTTCGCCACGCCACGTGTGATGTGTAAATAGAGGTACTGATCCTCAGGCGTATTGCTCGCGATGAGCTTTTCAAGCAGTTGCACCCACTCGGTTTCGCTGTGGGGATTTTTGAGCTGTATGCTATTTAGGCTATGTTGCAAACGATGCAGGTGTTCGCTCAGTCGAAAAGCGCGTCGTGAATAAACCGGAATGACTTCATACACGCCATCGCCAAAAATAAAGCCACGATCGAGCACCGATATTTTGGCTTCTTCGATGGGTAAAAATTCGCCGTTGAGATAAACCGTCATGGGGGTGTCTTTCAATTGAATAGCAGGCGAATGGTATCAACCCCGCGCGAAAATACATTCGCAAGTGGCACGCTATCGAGCGCAACCAGAGGCAACTCAAGATAGGGTTTGCCATTGAAGCTGAGTTTAAGCGTACCCAAGGTTTGGCCTTTTTCGATCGGCGCAATCAATGGTTGTTTAGTTTCAACAGTGGCTTTGATTTGATCCCGAGCACCGAAGGGAAGCGTGACAAATAAATCTTGGCGGAAGCCAATTTCAGTGCGCTTGTCCGTGCCTTTCCAAGTACGAATAGAGCTCACGGCCTGGTTCTTTTTATAGAGTTGAAGTAACTCAAATTCTTGGAAGCCATAATTGAGCAAACGTTGGCTATCGCTGGTGCGCAGACTTTCAGAGCTTGAGCCCATGACGACAGAAATCAAGCGATGTTGATCGCGCTTGGCTGAAGCGACTAGGCAAAAACCTGCGCTTTCGGTGTGTCCTGTTTTTAATCCATCGACGTAAGGATCAAGCCATAGCAATTGGTTGCGATTGAATTGTTTGATCTTGTTGTATTGAAATTCGCGGGTGGAATAAATGTAGTAATACTCGGGAAAGTCCCGCACCAACGCCGCTGCCAGTTGTGCCAAATCGTAAGCACTGCTGTAGTGCTGTGCTTCAGGCAGGCCGGTAGCATTCACAAAATGCGTATTCTTCATGCCGAGGCGCAACGCTTCTTTGTTCATCATGTCAGTGGCAAAAGCCAGCTCATGATTCGCGATGGTTTCTGCCAGCACACGCGCTGCATCGTTACCGGATTGAATAATCAGGCCGCGTAACAGATCTTCAATTTTCACCGGCTTGTTGGCTTCTAAAAACATGCGCGACTCTTCAGCTTGCACGCGCAGTGCATAAGTTGAAGGAACAACACTTTGGTTCAGAGAGATTTTGCCAGCCTTAAGCGCGCCAAATGATATGTAAGCCGTCATCAGTTTAGTTAAGGAGGCGGGCTGCATGCGCTCGTCCGCACTTTTGCTCAACAAAATTTGATTGCTGGTGTAGTCATACAAAATATAAGACTTGGCGCTGACCGCAGGTGCTGGCTCGGCGGCTAGGGAGAGTAGCGGAACAAGTGAGAGAAAAAGGGCAATAGCGAATTTCATAATAGCTCGGAGTGAAATTGAGTCGGGATTATAACAAGTGCAACCGTATAGAAATTGCCGTTGAATTGCATGGCGTTTCCTGCGAGGCCTAGTCCAATAAATAGAATATATAGATAGTAACTAGGCCGAATGGCATATTGTTTATCGTTAAGCATAACTTTATAAAGTCCCCACAGAAAAAATTAGATGGGGGAGGTCGTTATGTTGATGAGCGCAAAAGTACAGGCTGTCGATTTTATTCCGTTAAATCTAAGCATTGATTTTACTGAAGTGCTCATGCAACACATGGAATGGCGTGAGCGTCTAATCAATCATATTAAAGGTGCTGCCACCGATGATTGGGCATCTAGAGATGCCACTCAATATGATCGTTGTGATTTAGGGCGCTGGTTGCGCAGTGAAGGCCATTCACAATTGGGTCATCTGCCTGCTTTTCGGCGTTTGGAAATAGTGCACGCTGAATTTCATTATTATGCTGGGGCAATTCTGGCCAAAACCCTGTTAAAAGAAGTGGCGCAAGCGGATGAAATGCTCAGGAATGAATTTTCGCAGGCCACGCGTCGCATGCTCGTGGCAGTTAATGAGCTCAATGAGCTAGCGGGTAAAACACATCAACCTGTGTAACTAATTGATTTTACTGACCTGTTGCAATTTATCGCGCCGCGCTAAAGTAAATTCCCTGCTGTTTGTTTCGCTTCTTCTGCTTGTAAACTAATCGTTTCAATTAACTCGGCGGTTTTCGCAGGATCAATTCCGAGCGATTCCCATTCTTCCGCACTAATGCTTGGGGTAGAGCGTTCGCCAATACCAAAAGAACTCAACACCTTTTCTGCAATGTTCACCATGCTGACTAAGGGCTGGCCAACATCGGCGAGTGGGTTTTCAGGGTCGTGGTGATAGCGCAATACGGCGACGATGGCATCAGGCAAATCCCAAAGACGGGCCAATTCCCCACCCAATTCGCCGTGCGTTATATCCATTAATTCCGCTTCAATTTCAGAAGAGGGGCGACCTGTTTCTGCCGCAAAGCGCGTGTGCAATTCATCGCTGAGATCTTGATTGAGTTGGTTTAACGCCATGTAGCCGATGTCGTGAAGCAGTCCTGCTAAAAATATTTCGTCGTCGAGAGGGCGTGTGTGGCGTGGCATCGCGCGAGCAATGGCTCTTACTGCGAGCGCAATCGCCAAGCTATGCAACCAGAGCCCTTGCACATCTAATTTGCCTGCAGGTTTTTTCACCAACGAGGACATCACTGCGATAGACAGGGTGACTGATTTAACGCGGGTCAGGCCGAGCAGCATAGCTGCATCGGTGAGTGAGGCGACGCGCTTGGAGGCGCCAAATAGTGGCGTGTTTGCTAAGCCAATAATTTTCGCAGCGATTGTTGGATCTTTTTCGATCAGTTTTAGCATGGATGTCTCGCCCTCAGTGCTTTCGAGATTAAGCACTAGGATTTTTTGCGCGATGACCGGCATAGCTGGCAAAGTATGCAAATTACGAAGCGCTTCTTTAAGACTTGTTTGAGGGCTGGTGCTCATTTCTTCTCCAGAAGCTTTATCAAGGGTTAGGATTTGCGGGGAGCAATTCTACTTACCCTTTTATTTTTGCGGAAGAAATTTGAGGGATTAAGAAGGTAAGGCGGGGCGCTTTGCCAGTTTGCGCTGGAGCGTGCGGCGATGCATGTTGAGTAAGCGTGCAGTAGCGGAGATATTGCCTTGCTGCTCTTGCAGTACGCGTTGAATGTGCTCCCACTCTAATCGATCAATCGAAGAGGGGTTGGCATTGAGGGGGAGTTCCGCACTGGGGCTGTGGCCAAAGGCGGCTACGATCTCGTCGGCGTTAGCGGGCTTGGCTAAATATTGCGTTGCACCCAGCTTTACCGCCTCTACCGCGGTGGCAATGCTGGCATAGCCGGTAAGTACCACGATGCGCGTGGCGGCATCCAGCTCATGTAAGGTTTGGACCAGCAGCAGCCCTGACGCGCCCGACATTTTTAAATCAACGACCGCGAATTCGGGTGGGCTAGCTTTGGCCAGGGGAAGTGCCTGTTCGACACTATGCGCAAAGGTGACGGCAAAGCCGCGTTTTTCTAATGCGCGTGAAAGCACGGCGCAAAAAGTTTGATCGTCATCAACGAGTAGTAGCGAAGGTGCGTCTGCGTTGGGCGAGATCATCTTTTGGGGCTGCGCAGCGGAAGCGTGATTTCAGTGGTGGCGCCGCCGCCTTCGCGATTGAATAATCTGACCTTGCCGCCTAATTGCTCGATGGTGGCATTGGCAAGAAATAAACCGAGGCCACGCCCTTCTTCTTTGGTGGTAAAGAAAGCGGCACCAGCATTAGCCGCAGCTTCTGGAGTAAGCCCTTTGCCATGGTCTTGAATTTTTATGGTGAAATATTTCTCGTCACAGTGCACAAAAATATCTATCTCATCGGGTGAGGCGTCGGCGGCATTGTTAAGCAGGTTAAGTAAGGCCGCACGTAGCGCAGGATCGAGCGACATTTGTAGATCGCTTAAGTTTGAAGAGGAGTAGCGATGCTTAATGGTAGGGCGCAAGAGTTGCCATTCATCCAAAATTTCCAGCATAAATTGTTGCAGTGATTGCGGCTTGGCAGGGGTGGCTTCTTGCGCGTTGGCGAGTAATTTATCGAGAATACGTTTGCAGTTGCGCACCTGCCCATCAAGAAGCAAAAGACTTTCACGCCACTCGGGTTGAGCATCTGCTTCGTGTTGCAACTCGCCGATGACGACAGCTAGGGTCGAGAGAGGTGTGCCCATTTCATGTGCCGCACTGGCGGCTTGTAAGCCAACTGCAACGATACGTTCATTACGCAAAGTTTGTTCGCGAATGCGTGCGAGCTTCTCATCTCGTTCACGGACTGCGCTTGCCATCTTCACCACAAAGTAAGCCACCACGGCAGCACTGATAACGAAGCCCAGCCACATACCAATGACGTGCATATTGAACGCATCATCAGGTGGCATGGCATGCTGCATTTGTGAATGGTCGTGCATTGCCATTCCCTCCATTTCCATTTCGCCACTTGAGCTGTGAGCGCTGGGTAGCGGCAAATAATATTTCATCAGCACGGTGTAACAGGCGGTGGTCAAGACGGCCATGCCCCAAGTATGGGGCGGCGGTAGTGTTGCGGCGGCAATGACGATCGGTAACAAATAAAGCGAGACAAAAGGATTGGTTGAGCCGCCTGCGTAATAAAGCAACGCAGAGAGGGCGAAAACATCAACGCTGAGTTGTGCCAATAACTCTAAGTTAGATACAGGAAAGTTGGCACGCAGGCGCAGCCATGAGAGTAAATTAAAAGTAGCGAGTACGCCGATGCTAACCAGCATGGGTAATAACGGTAGCGCCATTTCCAGAAAATAAAACACCAGACCGAGTGTCGCGCATTGCGCAAGGACGGCAATGCTGCGCAGGGTGATTAAGCGTTGTAACTGGGTGTGCCCGGTTTGATTGGTGAGGAGAGAGTAATTCATGGGTGGGGATTTTACCGACATCAGGCCAGGCAGGGGGTGCGACAAAATGCCGCATTCTCAATACAAGAAATTATCGTTACATTGCGCCTCGCCAAGTCGCTGACCGCGCTTTTAAGAATCTCCTCCCTAGAATCTTTCCCCTCGGTCTGCTGACTTGGTTTTTTTATGCTATTCGCATTCCAAAGGTTGGATAGCAGGTTTCGGCGGCACTGCTGAGCTATTGCCGTTTTGTGCAAAACGCGGTTGCCTGACACCGAAAGTCAACGGCCCGTTGCGTGCAAAATAGTCTTGGACGACGAAAGGTCAAATGATGGCAATGCAGGTGTTAAGAGCAATCCCATTGATAAAAATTCAGTGACCACATTGCGGCGTAGAACATTGACGAGCATCCGGTAGGTTCGCGGAAAAACCAGTCAAATGAGATTGAAAATCTCTATCCCTGAAACCTCACCGCCGAACCGTTGCGGACATCTTAGAAATCAGAAAGCCTACAGCAAAAAGTGATTCTGCTTTCACTACGTTACTATTTCTTAGCCATCGTGGTGAACGTCAAGTTCGCCACCGCTTTATATTCGGCACTCTTCTTGAACAGAATGCCACGGGTTTTAGTGATGCCCTCTTTAACGCTAGTGGCGATGACGTACATCCCTGTCTTGCCATCCAACTGGGACGGCGGCAGGTCATTCGTTTTTAACGGGTCATTTTTGCTCGCGATGAGCTGCAAACTGTCCACTCCGAAAGGAGCTGTTACCGCGAATTTACCGATGCTCAACAATCTGTTCACGTCTTCGGGCCCCACATAACGCACAAAACGTTGTTCATTGTTCGCCTCTTCCAGCTCCACCAAATAAGAATAGTTTTCAGCTTTCTTGAGTACATGCCCCACCACATAAAAGTATCCGGGATGGTTGAGCTTGACCAACAATTCGATTTCTTCATGCTCGTTAAACAACAACGCCTCGCCACCTTTTCGGGTACTCAGTTGTGCGCGGAAGTCGCTGCTTTCGCCATAACCTGCATTGATAAGTTTCTCTAATGACATCGTGGTGGGTTTGACTTGCAGCCCTTTATAGGCGGCAGGCGCAAGCTTGGCTAAGCGCATATCCACAGTGTTGCCGTCGCTGTCCGACAGGCGGTAGGTCAGTTGAATCCCGTTGTCGAGAATTTCATATTCGCCCCTGAAAAAAGTCCGCGCTTTGTCCGGGCTATTGACCGAAGATAGTTTGGCGGCCAACTGATCGCGCAGCACGCTGGCAAATTGCGTGACGGAATCTGAGCCATGCGCCAGCGCTGGGTAGATATATACCGCCTTGGTTCTTAATCCTTTAGTCAGAAGCTGCGCCGCCAGCTCAAGGGTGGGCGCTGCTTTTTCCAGTTCGCGTAATTGTGTTTCAGTGTCAGCACGGCTGCGCTTCGGCGCGGTGAAGTTTGTCTCGCCCAGCATTTGCGCGACGGCGCGATGCTTCTCGTATTGCTCGATCACCGTGAGTGCTTGGGTCAGCAAGACATATAGCCCTTCGCCGGAAGCCTTCGCGATGCGCCCATCCAGCGTGCCGATTTCGAGTAACAGTTCGTTGAGTTTTCTGGAATACAGCGCCAAACTCTTGCTGCTGTCCAAATTCACTTTGCAGACCACCTCAGCCCCTGCCGGATCACACTGAATGTCCGCCCCGATGAGCGGGATGTCGCTGCTGGATTTTATGTTTATCTCATCCTGCCGCTTGCCGCTGCCTTCCACACGGCTGAAAGAGTCGGACTGCACGCGGACAAAGATGGAATTAGCGAGGTCGGATAGTGCCTGTCGTTGCGCTTCGTCTTTGTTCATGGCACGCGCTTCGCCGTGGAGCGTGGTAGCCAGTGTGGTGATTGGAAGACAGAATAGAACAAGAAACAAAAAGCGAATATGCATAGTAATAATCCTGTTGAAATTAAAAATCGAGCTTCACTTCACTACAATAGTTTACGTATAATCCGCCGCACTACCGCTCAGCTTGGGAACTTGCCATGAACGCTAACGAACATCAGTTGATCGAAAAAATCCTGCAACTGCCTCCCACACGGTTGGCAGAAGTCACCGACTTCGTGGACTTCCTGCGCAGCCGTGAAAAAGATCGTGGCCTAACACAGTCTGCCGCACAAGCCGCTGTCGCCAGCTTCGCCGCCGTATGGGATAACGACACCGACGCTGTGTACGACAAACTGTAAGCCTCGCCGTGGCTCCTGAATCTGCTTACACCTTCGGCGAAATCCTCCTCGTCCCCTTTCCCTTCACCAACCAAGAGGGAAACAAAAAACGTCCTGCTGTTGTAATCTCCAGCGCAGGCTACCAAGCGAATCGCCCGGACTTGCTCATTATGGCGATCACCGGACAACCCCACACGATGCTGGACTTCGCCACCTTCGCAATCATCGACTGGGATGCTGCGGGCTTACTCAAACCCTCTTTCGCCAAACCTGTCTTGACTACCCTTGAGCAAACACTCGTTATCCGCAGCATGGGCAAACTTTCTCTCCGCGACCAGCAATCACTGCACCAAATGCTGGCGCAGATTTTAGGATAGTCCGTAGCATCGTGAAGCACACCGCCAGATAACCGTGATTTTCGTTGGAGCGAGCCTTGCTCCTATAGTCCCCTCCCTTTCAAGGGGAGGGCTAGGGTGGGGATGGGTTAATTCACTTCACCCTGAATAGTGCATTATCCTTCCCGAAGTTAATAATCGTCGGTGACTGCGGAAAGCCCAGCGTTTTTGAAATATCCATCGTCTCCTGTCTCGCACTCTCGCCCAATTCCGCCACACTCACCTCACTATCGCGGTTGCTATCCGTGACACTACCCGCCTTCATGCTCTTCAACAGCGCATGAGTGAACAGTCCATTGCCTTTGTACCCATCCAAGGCCGATTGTGTACTGCCTGCCGACGCATAGATATGCAGCCCCATCTTCTTCGCCATCACCGACATACGGGCATCGTACAAGCCGCCAATGATGTTATCCACGCCACCTGCATGGCAGGTATCGAAGATCAACAGTTGCGAAAGCGATTTGATGTTTTTCGACATCCCCACAATCTCGTTCGAGCTAATCATGTTGGCTTTGTCTAACGTGCCATCAAAACCCGCAGTAACAATGTAATACTGGTTGTCTTGCAAATAGCCGTGTGAAGCGACGAACAGAATAAAACTATCCCACGGTTTGACTTTGGCGGAGATGGCGGCAATGGCTTGCTGGATGCCTGCCTTGGTGGCTTGTGCATCGCTTAAGCCTTCGATGTGGATATTCGCAGCCTCAAACAAACCCTTGGCTTTGTCTTGAATCATGCCTCTAAAGTCAGTCGCATCTTTCACCGCATAAGAAAGATTGTTTTCTGAAGCGGCGTATTTATTGATGCCAATGCCCAGCACATACAGATGCGGCGCTTCGGCTTTGCGGTCTGCGGTGAAGTGTGTCGTCTCCAAAGCGCTTTGAATAGTGTTGTTGGCATTGAATGCCGCCACGCTGATTTCATTGTCACCGGGGATGGTTTCAATGTCTTGGCATTCCTCAACTTCATTGCCCTTGCCCTTGGCGACCACCATCGGCGGTTCATTTTTCTGTGCCGCCTTGGTGAGCTTTAAGGCACGAGAAATAGTGGCACTATCCATTGAGGCGAGCTTGATATGGGTATCGGCTTTAGCCACCGTCTCACGATAGAAGCCATCGGATTTAATCAGCTTGCCGTTTTGGAACAAGCGTACTTCGCCGATGCCACCTCCCGTGGCAACGGCTTTGTAGCAAACTTTTTCCATGTTGCTCTTGGTGGTGGAAGGCACTTTGGTGAAGCTCAAAATAGGCGGTGGATTTTTTAGAGCTTGTGCCGCCGTGATTGTGATGAGGTCGCTAATGTCCTCGCCTCTAAACTTCGCTTGCACGATGTCGGGACGGAAAAACACATCGTAGAGTTGCCCACTGGGAATGAAGCGG
This sequence comes from Gallionellaceae bacterium, assembly GCA_037140475.1. Taxonomy (GTDB): domain Bacteria; phylum Pseudomonadota; class Gammaproteobacteria; order Burkholderiales; family Gallionellaceae; genus PALSA-1006. The sequence continues at coordinate 6,302 of JBAXEJ010000036.1, read as the reverse complement.
GCTTCTTTGTCTTTGCCTTGGTTCAGATGCCAGCCGATTAAATTCTCCGCACCGGGCGAGGCATCGTAATAACCTTCGGGTGTCCACATGATCCAGCGCTTTTTATCAGCATGGGGAAAGAAGGCGAGTTGCTCCGCACTATCCGAAATGCGATGCCAGCGTATTGTGCCGTCACCATAAGCCGCCACCACGCGGCCGTCTTGCGACACGTTCACTGCCCATACCTCACCGGGTGCGGCTTTTCGCCAGAGTTGCTTGCCGTTGCGGTCGAACAGTCGCAAATTCTGATTAGTACCCAGCGCAAAACCTCTGCCGTTGGGAAACAGGGCAAGGCTGCGAGATATTTCATTGGCAGCCATCGAGAGCGGTGTGCCGTTGAGCTTTGGGGAGGTGGTATTTTGCCAGTCGGTGAAATTCAGCCCGTGGCCTCCGATAAAGGGGGGGGAGGGTAGCGCCTGTTCCGCCACAAACGCACGGTGCTGACTGTCGAATACGGCGGGGGATTTACCATTTGATTCATAGCCGAAACGCACTTGCGTGCCATCGGCAGACAGAGTGAAGCCTCCTTGAATCTCCCGAAAATCCGCAATCACCGGCGCATGAAACAGCGTGCGCTGACCTTGCGCATTGACCACGCCCCAAGATGGCTCCGCACTGCCAAACAGCAGCCGTCCGCCGGAGAGGGACACCAAGTCTGTCAGCATGTTGCGTGCCACCGGCCAATCGCTAAATGCCCCGTTGCCATGAGTCGGCCAGCGGCGCATATAGAATTGCCAGAGCCCATCGAATTTCATCTGCGCACTTCCCCCCGCAACCAGAAAATCTCCTCTCTGCGACCAAGCAACACTACCCAAACTCGCATCCACCCCCGCTATGTCCGGCGCATAGTCAAACGACAAATCAGCGGCGTGCAGCACGTTCACGGCAGGGGTGTCATCAAACCCCACCGCGATGGAGTTACCATCCGGCGAGAAGCGGGCGGCTAAAGGTTGTGAGCCACCGGGGGCGGTGCGTTTGGCTAGCAGGGTGAGTTGCGCGCTGTCCCATCTATATAGACGCAGTGAGCCGTCCCAACTGGTTGTGACTAAGCGTTGCTCGTTGCCGTTGAGCGCATGCGGGCTAAAATGCACTGAATAACTATCCCCACCATAGTCCGTATCTTGCGCCAGCAAGCGACCATCGGCGACGGAGAACAGACGCAGGCCGTTATCACCAAAGGTCGCCGCCAAGCTGCGGCCATCGGGGCTGAAGGCGAGATAGTTAATCACTTCAGGTAAGCCAGTGAGGCGGCGCAGCAGACGGCCACTGGCGCGGTCGAACAGGTAAGCTGAGTTTTCATCATCTGTCCACCCTCCTAGCGCCACCGTCTGCCCATCCGGCGACAGCGCCACCGCATTCAGTTGGCCTTCGTTGCCGCTACCGATGGGAATGCGTAAGGTGCTGAGCAACTGTCCGTCCGCTACGCGCCACACCCGTGCGGTTTTGTCGTGTGAGGCCGTCACCACATAGCGTCCTGCCTCGTCGGTGGCGATGTGCTTAATTATCGCCGTGTGTTCGCCGGGGTCGATACGCAACAGGGGTTCGGTGGGTGGCTCGGCAGCGTGAACCGTAATCGAAGTAAACAGTGCGATACTCGCGATGGTGCACAGAATCTTAAAGCGTGAAATAAAACGCATGGGGTTCTCCTTGACGTGCCTGTGATTTCGCGGCGTGATAAACGCGCAGACTGGGATGTCATCACCCCGGCCTGCGCATAATTATCCAGCACTAAATTGCATGGTCGGTTACTTGGCTGGCTGCGGGTCTAGGCTGTAGCCAAGTGACACGGAATACCAAATATCGCCTTCGTATTGGTATCCTGAATTCGCCCCGAACACATCTTGTCCCATCATTGTGAGCACGCGAAATCCTGAGTTCTTTTTGATCTCGAAAATCCAGCCCAAGCCGTAAGAAAACCCCTGTTTGCTGGTGGTTGCTCCGGCAGCGGTGGCAATGTCGGCGTTGGCTAACCCAGCAGAAATAAAGGGGCCTTCCGATGTCCCGTTACTATCGCGCTTGTAGCCCACATACATCTGTGCGGAGGTGGAGGAATTAAATGCTTTGTATCCTCGCTGGTATTTGAATGGCGCAAGCAATGCGCCAAAAGTCCAGCCGTATTTTACGTAGGGTATTTTTTCAACATCTTGCTTGTTGATGACATAAGTCTCGTAGGGTTGAACAGGCTGAAAGCTGGTTTGAGACGTAACTTGAATTGGGGCACCTGCCCATAAGTGAAAATGCACAGGACTTCCTCGTGAGAATAGCCATCCGTATATGCCGTGCTCCTCCCACGGATACACACAAATATTTTTGGGGGTCGCACATGCTTTATTTGCGCAGCCAGTGTTATTTTCAGAACACTCAAAGGGCTTGAAATTGTTTCTGGGTGTAATGATTAAACTGCCATCTGCGTTTTCTTTCGACACGTCAAATCGCACATAAGCAGGCGCAAAATATTCTTGGTCACATTCGGCTTTTGTTTTTTTGCTATCGCAGGATTTTTTCAGCCCATACAAATTGCCTTTGATTTGCAGGTGATCTCCTGTCCAGTCATTGTTGTCTTGGGGGGCCACGGCGGCTACTTGAGCGGCATCTTCTGCAAGTGTCGCCGCCTCAACAACAGCAGATACGACGCTGGAGGCCACCCCGGATTGTGCTGATAACGTTGCGACGATTTTTCGTAATTGAGCAGAAGCATTTTTCAGTTCGGCTGTTTTTAAATTCTGTTCACCGAACGCATCACCTATAATTCCCAGTGAGGCAACCAGCATCAGTAACAAAAAGTTTTTCATTTGATTTCTCCCTTGGTTTTTTAGCGAGGTCAGGCACGGATGACGAGTTGCGCCATGCCTGACGGAATATCTTGATTACTTGATCCCACAAGCCCTCTTTAACAAGCCACTGGTGTCGCCCGACCATTCGTTAGGAGTCTGTTTGCTATAAACCACATCACCAGCCCCCATGTGCCCAGAGTAAACATCAGTAGTAAGCTTTCGTGATTTGCCATCCTTGCAATCATATTGATTGTTAGACTTTATTGAATTCTCCTTCTTTATGAAGTCAGACATGACTAGCATGGTTGCAAAACCATCAGTCCTGACAATGGAATTAACGTCAACGTAAAACGCAATCTCACCGCTATGGTCGTCAAGCAGAACCCACTCCGCCATCGCACTTCCACTCACCACCATCAACGCCACCATCAAAATTACTTTACGCATGTCCATCTCCTTAGATTAATTACTACTCGTTTTACTTCGTTCTTGCTGCAATCATTGGGTCTCAGATTCGAGACGCGCCGAGACCCGCTTCCATCCACTCAAGCCACCAGCCGTATCGTCCATAAGTCATCCGCCAGATTGGAATCGGTGAGGTAGGCATAGGGAATGGTGAAGTAGCCTTTCATTCCCCATTTGGCACTCCATGAATTACGCACGATGAAACGTTGCAAGGTGTCGTCGTAACCCACCGCCATCACCGCGTGACCACCGAGCATTTTTTCTGTTTGCCCGGGCATATTCAGCACGCCGGTTTTTGCCACGGTGTCGTTCTCGAATTCGGTGTAAACCGAAAAGCCGAACACGAAGGGATAGCCGGAGGCGAGGCAGCCTTTCATCTGGTTGAGGATTTGCGGCACGCGCTGGTATTGCACGGCTTTGTAATTCAGTGCGTTCTTGAAGCAGGCGGCATCGGGTTTGACGGTGAATTTGGCGATGTCGTAAGGCCATTCTTTTTCCGGGCAGTCGCCTTGGCTGGCAACGCTTTTGATGCCATCTCGAATTTGCGCACCGGCATCGGCGTTGACGCTGTGTTCCATCACGCGTTCGTTGTAGTAGAGGAACAGGCGCGAGGGGGCGAAATCGGGTTTGAGTTTTTGCTTGCGCCGATCAAACTGAACTGCCGCGCCGATGGCGTTGGCGGTGCAACTGCCGAGATTGCCTTGGTCGTACACCGGCGGGCACTTGGTGCGCAGGTCAACTTTGGCGGGCAGTTTGGCGAGGTGAACAACGGGTGCGGCATAGAGGTGGTCGCGATGGTCGGGTACATCCGGTTGCCAGCCGTAGTGACGTTTATTTTTTGATATTTTGCTCATGGTGAACTTCCTTTCTGTTTGCGTGTTGAGGTGGGTTAATGTGAATTTATTTGGGAGTTCAATTCCCAAGCCGCTTGCGGTGTAGTGTTTTCGTAGGTCGGGTTTCAACCCGACGGGGTTAGCGAATCGAAGAAAAAACGTCGGGATAAATCCCGATCTACGAATTCATCCCAACACCGCCGCCTGAAAGTGCATGAAATCAAAGTTCCTCGCCTCACCCATGCTGACCCAGTTTTCTTTCTTGAAAATATCAATCACCTCTTTGGGCATGGCGGCTTGTTCGCGGTGCATCTGCATGGTGTTGTGATCCGGGTCTAGGTCAATCGCGCAGCCCCAGCTATGAATGCTCCATGCATTGCCGCCACGCACTTTTCGCACATTCAGGCAGCCACCGAATAAATCCATGCGCGCGGCTTTTACGTTGTCTTCGCTGCCGTAGTGTTTGAGGATGTCCGCTAGTATTCGCCCCAGGCTGTCATGCACTTTGGCGTGACAGGTGAGGGTGTGAATTGTTTTTGTGGTGTCCCACGACAGGCGCATGGGGTACGGCAGAATCAGTTTCACGGTGTTCTCGCCGACGTTGCCGTAGTAGGTGACCATGGAGGAGAAGTCTTGTTTAGGCCAGGTGTTTGTCATTACCACCGCTCCTCTGCTTGGACGGGGCGGTAGCTCTCATCACTTTGGTTGCGTTCTGCATGGAGGGCGACGAGGGCGTTGCGGTTGACGATGGTTTCTGGCGCGAGCGGAGCGGATGGTGGTGTCGGTTTTTGCTTTGATGAGGGTGTGGCTGTTGAGCGTGCCGGTGTTGCGCCCGCACCTTTGAGGCGCACCAGTTTGCCGATGGCATCAAACCAGAAGGGTGCGCCTAGTGAAGCGGCGAGTGCGGTTATCAGCCAGCCTAAAAGGGATTTCGAAAATTCCCAATAACAGTTCACGGGTGGGATGGAATTTTTCTTTTCCGCATACCATTTCGTCGGCCAGCCGATGGGGAGTTTTGAGATGTCGAGGTTGGCGATTGCTGCCTCGATTCTTTTGGTATCACTTATCTGGGAATTGTCAGACGGTTCGGCAATGGTAGGGGCACTCCCTGCGTGCGATTGTTCTTTGCTATCGCGAGCAAGGCTAGCTCCTACAGAAACCTCTTTTTCGATTGAATGTTGCAGGGGTATCGGGGACGGAAGCGTGTTCACCGAGGTGACCACTGCCGCACGCGCGACCGGGTCAGCCCAAAGCCGGTGAGTCAATTGCAAGGCATCCACATTCAACAAGACCGCAATCAAAAATCCATAGGCCAACATGCGCCACTGCGCATGGCGTTTGTACCAACCCGACACGCGATCCATCATGTGGTCGTATTGCGTTTCCAACTGGCTGCGAAAATGGTTGAGGTCGCCGCTGGCTTCCGCCAATAGCGGCGCAAGAAATTCGTTGCACGGGCTGGTGTTCATGGCTGCGATGAGGTCGCGTGCGTCGTTGATGGTGCGCCCCGCGCCTTGGAGTTGTTTGGCGGAGGTGTCGATGAGCGCACGGGCAAAATTCTCGGCGGGAAGGTACGAGGGCAGCAGAACTTTATCCGTAGGCAGGCTTTTTGAGAGGTTGAACAGTAGCGGGTGCTTGAACAGTTCGGCGATGAAATCTTTTTCTGCGCTTCCCTCCGGGTCGGTGACGCCGAAGAGCAAACATTTGATTCCCTCTTCCAACTTTTTCGAGCGCATGTCCAACAGTCCGGCAATATATTCCTGCACGGCGCTTACCAGTACGCTCACGACCATGAAGGCAAGAGCAAGACCAATTGCGACATCAATGATTCGGCTTTCCATGAGCGATGCCTCCTAGGCGAAGAGCGTTAGTTCAAACGAAACGGAGGAAATAAATTTGACGAGTTCAGCAACGTCATTCCGGCGCAGGCTGGAATCCAGTTGAAGAAAAAATGCGCTTGCGTAGTAAGCACAAACCCCAAAGGCGCTTTGAATAAAACCGCTGGATTCCGGCCTGCGCCGGAATGACGGATTAGTTGAGGCCGATGCGTTGGATTGCCGGGGTGGGCGATGAAGCGAAGTGTGTGAAATAAAGTTCCCGGTGCGGGAACTTTTTGAAACAGATTTTCTAAATGCTGTGCTGTGCTGTGCTGTGCTGTGCTGTGCTGTGCTGTGCTGTGCTGTGCTGTGCT
>JBAXEJ010000035.1:0-22889 GCA_037140475.1 Gallionellaceae bacterium | reverse complement strand
GGAAAGCAGATGTAAGTTGAGTGGCAGTCGTTAGCAGCGATCAATTTTGAGTAGAAAGAAATGACAGATGGCAAACCAAGTGGGGTTTTCAATGATGAATAGGATTAACAAACATACATGCGCTGGTTTTTTTGGGCGAGAGAAATACGAAGCGGCAAACGATGAAACAGCTTATGCATGGAGGGATGTCGCATGAGCGCACTCCATGTACTGATGCAGCGAATGGTGAAACTCGGATTGGTTCTTATGCTCGGCGCAAGCATGAGCGCCTGCTCGACAAGCTGGAAAGAAGAGGTGCAGTTGCATGACGGCAACAAGATCATTGCTAAGCGTTCGCAAACCCGTGGAGGTGGTCACGAACCGGGGAACAGGCCACCCGTCAATCAAGAGAGAATCACATTCACTATCCCCAAGAGCAACAAGACCTTGTCCTTCACCAGCGAATATAGCGAAGACATTGACAAAATGAATTTCGATTTACTTGCTTTGCATATTCTGGATGAGACACCTTATCTCATCGTTGCTCCATATTTGTGCTTGTCCTACAACAAATGGGGCAGACCCAATCCGCCTTATGTCATCTTCAAAAATGAGGAATCGAACTGGAAGCGCATCCCACTCCAAGAGTTGCCGTCTGAGTTTAAAGAAATCAACCTCATGGTCGGAGGTTATGACCCATACCGACTTTCAGTTACAGAGCGCGATGCTTCGGTGTTGGGGGCGGAGCTTGTGAAAAAACTGAACCGGGAACTCACACAGCCCGAGTTTCATAGCATTTTGCGGGAGCCGATCAAGGCGGGTGTTGGAAGCGGAGCATCGTGCCCTGAATTGGTTCGAACTGGAGATGGATGGAAATCACGGGATTGGTTTGAAAACCAACCAAGCCGTGAAGCTTGTTTGAAATTTTGTAATGTAGAAAAAGTTAATGCTGAGATTTGTCCATGCAACTCAATTTTTAAAGGGAAATGATCATGACTACACCAACGGATATTGAATATGCTTTGATGGCGGGAGCTTCCTACATTTAATCAAAGGGGTCAGCTTCGCATTTAATTTCCCAAAACCATGCCACGTCGCCCACGCATTAAATTAGCCGAAGTTCCGCAGCACATCGTGCAGCGCGGAATCAATCGCGAGCCGTGTTTCTTTGCCGAGGAGGATTATCACTGCTACCTCCACTGGCTAAAGAAATCGGCTGTCGATTGGGGCTGTGCCATTCATGCCTATGTGTTGATGACTAACCATGTGCATTTGTTGGTGACACCGGAAAAGCCGGAGGGCATCGCCAAGATGATGCAATCCATCGGACGGCGCTACGTGCAATACATAAACCGCAGTTATCGGCGTACGGGCAGCCTGTGGGAAGGTCGCTTCAAATCAAGCTTGGTGCAGGCGGAAGATTACCTACTCACCTGTATGCGCTACATTGAACTGAACCCCGTGCGCGCAAGCATGGTGGACGACCCGGCGGAATATCGGTGGTCAAGCTATCGGCATAACGGTTTGGGGCAAACGGACGAACGAATTACTCAGCACACACTGTATCTGGCACTGGGTAAAGAAGAGACTGAGCGGCAGACTGAGTATCGCGGGTTGTTCCGTAGTGAACTGGATGATGCGGCGATAGCGGATATACGGCTTGCACTGGCGCAGGGGCAACCGCTGGGAAGCGAACGATTCAGAGAAATGATGTGCGCCGCAGTCGGTGTGAGGCGTGCGCAAAGAAAGCCGGGTAGGCCGGTGGTAAAGCGCGATCTGAGTGAGCGGGTTGAAGATCAAAGTGATTTTGGGTTTTAACAGGAGTACTGAATGCGAAAACATATTGTGATGCTGACCCCTTTGATTATGCTTTGGGGACGCTGGCGATGTTCGCGTAATTCTTTGATCATCGGGTTGCTACCCGCTGCTGGTACGCGTGCATCCAGCACCTCGATTACAATGTCGATGCGCTCCATAGTCTCTGCCGCTTTCTTGCGTGCAGAGGTCATGTGACCCGGGAACCATTGAATTGCCATGCGAGGAATTACCTATGCTTTGTTGGAGGCGCGCATTCTACCTTTTTCAGTCAGATGCGATGAGGGTGGAGGAGGGGGCTGGTTTAGTTTGTAAGCAACATTTTTGCTTCAATCGTATCCGCTGATAAATCGGCGCCGCATTCCCATTCAACAAAATATCCGCCGTTTTTGATCTTCATAAATTCATCAATGTTATTTAATTCTTCGAAGGCCTCAAATTTAAGGTAGGGACGAATATCAAATTGCCCGATACGCCCGTCATTGGAGGTTACTAGAAATGTCCAGTCAGCATTGGGTTTTAGGTCTTCTATTCTCATTGGTCGAGTCCTTTAATCGTAAAAGGCTTTTTACCATTGACCGCCAACTCCCAGTCGGCGAGAAGGTCGTCTTTATGAATTTCAATCCATGCAACTACAAGCTTGTGTTTGTTGGGCGGCAATTCTCCACTCAGTAGCGTTCCTTCAGGTATGGCGTAGATTCCTATTTTTCCTTGATATTCCGCATGAATATGAGGGAGGTGATGGCGCTCAATGTCATTGAAAAACATTCGAATCAGAATTCCGTAGAACATTGAAATGGTCGGCATTGAATTTCTTTCAGAGGCTGGTAATTAGCGATATTTAGCGAACTTGGTGCATATTTATCTACGTAGTAGATTACCCTTCGTCCATTTGGAAGCAAGGCGCTGTCCTTCTGCTCTTTCACTTGCAGTCATTTCACTTTCAATTTCATCGCGGTATGCAATAGCTGTTTTCGATCCCTGAGCTGCGGCGAGGTTAAACCATGCATATGCAAGAACGTTGTCCATCGGTACATCAAAGCCGAATTTGTACGACATGCCAAGAGCGTATTGCGCACTATCGTTCCCTTGAGCAGCAGCTTTGCGATTAAGCTCTAGTGCCTTAGCTCGGTTCATGCGAACGCCGTTGCCCTCTGTGTAAAGTAAAGCGAGATTGCTTTGAGCTTCTGCATTACCTTGTGTAGCTGCTTTTTGATAAAGCTTTATGGCTTTATCAATATTTTTTTCTACGCCGATACCATATTCATAATATAAACCTAGCTTACTTTGAGCTTCAGCATTCCCCTTCATTGCGGACTGCTTGTAAATTACTAATGCCTTCGCATCATCTCTGTGTGTACCATTTGCTTTTTCATACATCTCGCCGAGTGTATATTGTGCACGAGCATCACCAGCTTCTGCTTTCTGTTTTGTTATAGAAAATCTTTCTTCGGGCGTTGACTCTATCGCTAATGATAGAGGAGCAGATATGGATACTAATACGGCGATTATGAACTGAATTTTTCGCATGCTATTCCCCCAGCGCGTCATTAATTACCCATTGTTTAAATCATTGTCGCCATTCTCAATTATCTCAATCAGTTGAGTAGCGTGGGCAGAGTATTTATCTGCCCACGCTGTAACGAATAATCCGCGTGGGCAAAAAAGCTTGCCCACCCTACGCCTTACTTAATCACTTCTTTCAGCTGCTCCAAAATGGCAGGATTCTCCAATGTTGAAACGTCTTGAGTAATCTCTTCACCCTTGGCAATCGCGCGCAACAAGCGACGCATAATCTTGCCGGAACGAGTCTTAGGCAAGTTTTCACCAAAGCGGATTTCGTCTGGTTTAGCGATGGGGCCGATTTCTTTTCCTACCCAATTGCGCAGTTCTTCGGCGAGTTTTTTCACTCCCGCCGCATCAGTGGGGCGTGCACCTTTCAACACGACGAAAGCGACAACTGCTTCGCCTTTAATCTCGTGTGGCTTACCCACTACAGCAGCTTCGGCCACCAGTGGGTTGGCAACCAGCGCGGATTCAATTTCCATCGTACCCAAGCGGTGGCCTGAGACGTTCAGCACGTCGTCAATACGTCCCATGATCCAGAAATAGCCATCTTCGTCGCGGTGCGCAGAGTCCCCCGCTAGGTAAGCGCCCTTCATTTCAGCAGGGAAGTAGCTCTTCTTGTAACGCTCAGGGTCACCCCAGATGGTGCGAATTTGTGAGGGGAATGATTTTGTGATGACGAGGAAGCCACCGTGCTGGTCAAATACTTCATCACCTGCTTCGTTGACGATAGTCGCCATGATGCCGGGTAGCGGCAGGGTGCAAGAACCTGGTTTAGCTGGCACCGCACCGGGCAGAGGAGAAATCATGTGGCTGCCTGTTTCGGTCTGCCACCATGTGTCCACAATTGGACAACGCTCTTGACCAACCACGGTGTAGTACCACATCCACGCCTCTGGGTTGATCGGCTCGCCCACGCTGCCGAGCAGGCGCAAACTGGAGAGGTCGTATTGTTTAGGCAGGTCGCCGCCCAGTTTGATGAGTGAGCGAATCGCTGTGGGCGCTGTGTAGAAAGTGGTGACCTTGTGATCTTGAATCATCTTCCAGAAACGGCCTGCATCTGGATAAGTAGGCACGCCTTCGAAGATCACTTCAGTTGCGCCCATTGCCAAGGGGCCATAAGCTACATAGCTGTGGCCCGTAATCCAACCCACGTCAGCCGTACACCAGAACACGTCACTAGATTTGTAATCGAATACCCACTGCATCGAAGCCATTGCACCGAGCAGATAGCCACCGCTTGAATGTTGCACGCCTTTCGGTGTGCCAGTTGAGCCGGAGGTGTAAAGAATGAATAGAGGATGCTCAGCGCTAACCCACTCTGGCTCGCAGGTGGATGCTTGGCCAGCGATAACGTCATGCCACCAAACGTTGTTTTGTGCATTCCACTGCACTTCACCTTTGGTGCGCTGATAAACGATCACGGTATGCACGCTCTCAACACCACCCATGGCGAGTGCTTCGTCTACCGCAGGCTTAAGCGCCATGGCGCGACCACCTCGCATTTGACCATCAGCCGTAATTACCGCGACAGCTTTGGCATCAATGATGCGCTCGTGCAGACTCTTGGCGGAGAAACCGCCGAACACGACCGAGTGAATCGCACCGATCCGTGCACAGCCCTGCATCGCAACCACGGCCTCTATACTCATTGGCAAGTAGATGACGACGCGGTCACTCTTTTTGATGCCGCGTGCTTTAAGCGCGTTGGCAAATTGGCAAACGCGAGCATGCAGTTCGCGATAGTTTACTTTGGTAACCGTACCGTCATCCGCTTCAAAAATGAGCGCGATTTTTTCCGGTTGAGTGGAGAGGTGTTTGTCGAGGCAGTTGTAGGAAACGTTTAATTCGCCATCTTCAAACCATTTGAAAAAGGGCGCATTGCTTTCATCTAAAATTTTGGTGAACGGTTTTTTCCATTGGATATGTTCACGCGCCAATTTTGCCCAATAGCCTTCGTAATCATCATGTGCAGCCTTACTCATTGCTTGATAGGCCGCCATACCAGATACATTCGCCTGTGTGACAAAGGCTTCAGATGGTTTAAATACGCGGGTCTCGTTTAGGCTTGATTCGATCGACATAAATACTCCCTAGGCTACGTTGTAAAAATTGTTGTCAAATAATATGCGATTTATAAACCAGTAAATTGCTTTAGATCAAAGTTCCATTTTTCAGCCATTTCTACATTGGCGATGGACTCGGATGATTTCGAAAGATCAATCGTCTCTGGCATAAATGGTTCATTCGATTTAGTCGAGAAAAACGCCTTTACCATCGGTGTGAGTAGCCCTTTTTCAGATTGCTCCGTTACTACGGCCAGTTTGCCCGATTTAAGTTTGACCAGTGTGCCTGTGGGATAAATGCCGATGGTTTTCACAAACGCATGGAAGATCCGTTCATCGAAATGGCCATTTCGCCACTCCGCCATTTTGCGCAATGCTTCGGAAGGTTCCCACCCCGCTTTGTAGCAGCGGTTAGAAGTTAGCGCGTCATATACGTCGCATACTGCACCCATGCGCGAAAACAGCGTGAGTGCTTCGCCGGAAATCTTTTCCGGATAGCCGGTGCCGTCCACACGCTCATGGTGATGCAACACGACGTCGAGTGCGACAGCATTGGCGCCCGGGGAGGCGCTCAACACTTCCCAGCCGCGGCGAGGGTGGTTTTTAATGATCTCGAATTCTTCGTCAGTTAGCTTACCGGGCTTGTTCAGCACTTCATCGGGGATCATCATTTTGCCCACGTCATGCAGAAGGCCTGCCATGCCGGCGTCTTTAATGTCAGCTTCAGAAAGTCCTAACTGCTTGCCCAGCGCTATCATCAAAGCGCAAACGGCCACTGAGTGTAAATAGGTGTAATCGTCTTTGTTTTTGAGTCGGGAAATATTGAGGAAAGCCTCTGGATTGCGTGATACGGATTGATTAATTTCGTCCACCAAAGGCAGCGCTTCTTCGACATTAATCGCATTGCCCATGCGCGCTTCTTGAAACATCGAAGTAACCGCAGCCTTGCTTTTTTCTTGCAGCTTGCGCGCACGGCTGACCTCTTCTTGCAAGGAGACGCGAGGAACGACGCTTTTCTCCTGATGTATAACCTGCTTCAGTTCCTGTTCAACTTGCTGCGCTGCTTCTTCAGCCGTTACCGCTTGAACACCTGCCTCGACATCTAAGCCCTTGCTAGGGTCAATCCAGATTTCTTGAAGGCCGCAGTTTTGTAGCGTGTGCAAATCCTTTGGGTCAGTCAGATCAAATGCTTTTTTCCAGAAAGGATGATCCATCCAGCTACCACAGAGCTCTTGGACAAACATTCCCAAACGGGCATCTTTTACATTAATTTTTTTGAGCATTTGTTTTTTACTTATTTCACCTGTTTCCGATTATAGCGAGTCTGGGGGATCAACCGAAACGGATTTTCATCACTAATACTGCCCCAGCTAAACAGGTAGTAATGCTATTGGCAATAATGATGGGCCAAGACATCAACATAATTCCATAAATCAGCCAAAGTGCGACCCCGGTGGTAAATGCAGCGTACATGCCAAGAGAGATATCTTTGGTGTGTCGCGTACGCCAAATTTGCCAAACTTGAGGAATAAACGAGGTGGTAGTGAGAATGGCTGCGCTACTGCCAATAAGATCGATACTGTTCATAACTGTTTGATTATATTGGGTTTCTAAAAACATCTTGTCCGCGGGATACGCAGATTAACGCCGATTAGAAAAACTTATCCCGATATACCCTCAGTCAATTAAGTGGGGGGTGTATCAAGGGTTTAAAAAATCCGTGTAAATCAGCGCAATCTGCGGATAGGTCAATTAGGCGTTTTTAAAGCGCTTCGACACTGTATTCCACGGCTAAACGATGTGTTTCGCCCGGTTTTACAGTCACGAGATTATCAAACGCGTTTGCACTTTCTACGCACACCATGCCGCGATAACCGTGATCGCCGAAATCGCCCATCTTGTTGGCTTTTTCAGTCCAAGGGTTCCAAACAACGGTTGAGCGGCTTCCCGTTTTGGCGATGCGAATTGCGCGCTGCAGGCCTTTGTCTTCTATGACGCAATCTTTATCAGTATCCACATACACGCGATCAACTTCGCTCTCGATGACAATGCCACCCTGTTGCGTGCGGCGAGCAGGTTCGCCCACTTTATCTAGATAATCGCAGCCTTCTAGCCCGCGAATCGTCATTTTGGCTACATCGCTGATTTGGAAGTAAGTGTGTAATGCTTCACCCAAAACAAAGGCTTCATTGCCTGCATTTTGTGTAACCAGCTCAACGCGTAGTTTTTTACCCACTGTGACTTCTAGTTGTACGGGAGAGCTATTTGGCCATTGCGCGCGAGTTGCCTCGGTTTCAATTAAGCCAAAACGCAAGAAAGTTGCGCCGTCCGGCAATGCTTTAGTCTCTAACACTTCCCACGGCACTGTGCGAGCATAGCCATGACCAGATAACTTGCTATCGCTAGCGTGTGGGCCAAACCACGGCCAGCAGATTGGTACTCCACCGCGAATAGACTTACCCTGTGCGAATTTGGCAAGCGGGGAAAGCCAAATCACCGGCTCTTGTCCACGCGGTTGCCAAGTCGCAATGTGCGCGCCCTGCAACGCGATATTGCTATTCGCATGTTGATTTGAAACCTCGGCGATGATCATGCCCTCGGCGATTTCTTTGAATTGAACGTGGTTACTAATGGCAAAGCGCTGGTTTAGTTCGGTGAGTGTCATTTGGATCCCCTTGAAAAATTGGTGTGGCATTCTCGCTGTAAATTAAGTTGTTTGCTAGCTGAATAGATTAATTCGCGGGTGGTGCAACTTTCACCACTTCTTCCAATGTTGTTACACCCGAGGCGACTTTTAAAGCGCCAGAAACCCGTAGCGGCTTCATGCCTTCACGGCTGGCTTGTTCACGTAGCGCAGCGACATCTGTTTTGTCAGTGATGAGTTTGCGTAATTCGGGAGTCATCAGTAGTAACTCGTATATGCCGATACGTCCGCTAAAGCCAGTCATGCGACATTCTAAGCAGCCTTCTGCGCTGTGTAGTTGCGTGGGACGTTTAGATTTCCACGGTGCAACGAGGTGATCCCACAATTCATTGTCGATGTCGCGCAGTGGTTGTGGTTTTTTGCAATGGGGGCAGAGGGTGCGCACCAGTCGTTGCGCCATCACGCCCAGTACTGTCGCACTAATCATGTAAGGTGGAATGCCTAAATCGAGCAAACGGGTGATGGCGGCAGGGGCATCGTTGGTGTGCAGTGTGGAGAGCACCAAGTGGCCCGTCAATGCAGCTTGGATCGCCATGTAGGCGGTTTCCAAATCGCGAATTTCGCCTACCATAATGATGTCTGGATCTTGCCGCATCAAGGCACGCACGCCATCGGCGAAGCCGAGATCAATGCTGTGCTGTACTTGCATTTGATTAAATGCAGGTTCGATCATTTCAATCGGATCTTCGATCGTGCAGACGTTGACCTCGGGCGTGGCCAGATTTTTGAGTGTGGAATACAGTGTGGTGGTTTTACCTGAGCCAGTTGGGCCGGTCACCAAAATAATGCCGTTTGGGCGTTGCGTCATCGACTGCCAGCGTGCGGCATCTTCGTCGGAAAAGCCTAGTTCAGAAAAATCGCGCACCAATACTTCTGGATCAAAAATACGCATGACTAATTTTTCGCCAAATGCGGTGGGCAAGGTAGAAAGACGCAGCTCCACTTCTTGATGTTCGGTGGTGAGCGTTTTGATACGACCATCTTGGGGGCGGCGCTTTTCCATTACATCCATGCGCCCAAGAATCTTGATGCGACTGGTCATCGCAGTGATGACAGCCATTGGCAGTTGATGCACTTGATGTAAGACGCCGTCAATGCGGAAACGAATCAGGCCAAAATCGCGACGTGGCTCGATGTGAATATCCGAGGCGCGCTGATCAAACGCGTACTGCCACAGCCAGTCAACGATATGCACGATGTGCTGATCGTTGGCATCGAAGGTGTTTTTACTTTTGCCTAATTCAACCAGTTGTTCAAACGAGGCGCCGCTACTGTTATTCGCGCTACTATTTTTGGCTGCACTTTTGACAGATTTTGCGAGGTTATAAAACTCAGCGAGATAGCGTTTAATATCGAGTGGAGATGACACCACGCGACGAATTTCTTTGCGTGAAATGTGTTTCACTACCTTTTCCCAGTCGCGTAGGTAAGGTTCGGCAGTCGCGACGACCACTTCGTTTTCATTCATTTCCAACGGCAGAATAAAAAAGCGACCGGCGTAGTCATTCGACATTAAATCGGTGACACTAGAGAAATTAATCTTGAGCGGATCAATATGCAGGTATTCGAGTTTCATACGCTTAGCTAACCACTCTGTAAGCGCCTCGATAGTCAGAGTTTTGTTGGGCGGCTGTACCGATTTGAAGCCATGCTCGGCAATGACCACCAGTGGGTGTAAATCGAGGCGCTGTAATTTGTGTTTGGCAATGAGCACATCGGCATCGTCGCGAGTGACCAAGTTGTCCGCGACGAGCATGTTCAGTACCTCAGAGAGTTGTAGTTTGTGTTCAGATTGATTGGACATTTGAACTTCCCAAAGCATTGTTGCGTTAACGACTGTATGTGTCTCTTACCGGACGGCTAATATCTTGAAACAACTTCATTCTGCGTTCGTTGATTTTACCCGCTGCGACGGCATTGAGTAGCGCGCAATTCGGTTCATGCGTGTGGCTGCAATTATGGAAGCGACACTGCCCGAGGTAGGGCGCGAATTCGATAAAGCCGGATTCCACTTCGCCCAAACTTAAATGATGTAGGCCGAACATCTGCACGCCTGGGCAGTCGATCAAATCACTTTCAGCATTCAGGTGGTAAAGACGAGCATGGGTAGTGGTGTGTTTGCCTGAATCTAGCACGGTAGAAATTTCGCGCGTAGCAGCATTCGCTTCAGGTAGTAAGCTGTTAATTAGCGTCGATTTTCCCATGCCAGATTGCCCCACCAAAACACTGGTGTGCCCTTGCAAAAAAGGCAGTAACGGCGCGGCATTTTCTTTTGCAGAAAGTTCGAGAACTTGATAGCCGATGTTGCGATAAGGGACGAGCGTGGAACGTGCCGCATCTGCATTTAAATCACACTTATTTAATATAATCAAGGAGTTAATTGATTGATCGTGAGCGGCAATCAAGCAGCGTGCGATGAGCTCATCGCTGAAGGCCGGCTCAACGGCGACCACGCAAATAATCTGTGTGACATTCGCCGCGATAATTTTTTGCCGATAGGCATCGGAACGATAGAGCAGAGAGCGCCTCGATACGATGCTGTCGATCACGCCTTGGTTTTCTGAGCTACGTTGAATGTTGACGCGATCACCGCAGGCGACTTCGCTTTTTTTGCCGCGCGGCACGCATTCTAAAATTTCACCGCCCGCCAGTTCGACCAAATAGTGTCGGCCGAAGGCGGCGGTGACGAGGCCTTGCAACGCCTCGCTCAAAGTGACGTTACGCTCATTTGAATTTGTAAAAACGCTTGTTTAGATAGGCCGCAATATCTTGCTCGTCTTGTGCAGTGAGATGCGTGCCGGTGTTGGCGTTGCACATGCTCATTTGTTGCACCAGTTGGTCGGCGTTACGCACCTTGTGCTCGGGGCGGGTGAAAACCGCATCGCCGCCACCTTCAACCATTTTAGCGTGGCAGCTATTGCAATTATTTTTGTCGAATAGTTTTTTGCCATTGTCAGCATTACCTTTGGCGAAAGGGGCTGCTTGGGCAGTGCTAGTGATCATCATCAATACAAAAAGAAATTTTTTCATGTTGAGCTCTCCGTTAAATGGGCGATACGTTCTAAAGCGGGGGGGTGCGACTCGTAAAAGGTCGCATACAGTGGGTCGGGCGTCAATGTTTTCGCATTGTCAGAATAAAGCTTAACTAAAGCAGAACTTAAATCATTCGCATTGGTTTGTTGGGCGGCGTAACGATCAGCTTCGAATTCGTGCTTGCGCGAATAGTAAGAGCCAAGTGGTTGCAGTAAAAACGTGAAGGGAGGTAGCGCCATAAAAAACAGGAGTAAAGCCAGTGCAGTGGATTGGCTGGTAACGCCAAGTCCTTGATAGAACCAGTCTGCTTGCATCAGTTGCGCGAGTAGCCACAAGAAGCCAAGGCTGATAGCGAAGGTGAACACAATGCGCTTGATGACGTGATGATGTTTGAAGTGGCCGAGTTCATGCGCGAGCACGGCATCAATTTCCTCTGGGCTTAAGCGTTGTAACAATGTGTCAAAAAACACGATGCGTTTTGTTTTGCCAAAGCCGGTGAAATAGGCGTTTCCGTGGCTGCTACGCTTCGAACCATCCATAACAAAGAGTCCGCTGGAGGTAAAGCCGCAACGCTTAAGTAGCGCGTCGATACGAGTTTTAACGGCCTGATCTTGCATGGGTTGAAATTTATTAAAAATCGGCGCGATGAAAGTGGGGTAGATAAAAAGCAGTAACAAGTTAAAGGTTACCCAAACCACCCAAACATAAACCCACCAGTAGTCGCCCATTTTTTCCATCAGCCACAGCACGCCAAAGAGTAAGGGCAAACCTAGCGCAGCGCCCAGTAACAAGCCTTTGAGGGCATCTTGCAGATACAAGCCAAGCGTCATTTTGTTAAAGCCGAAACGCGCTTCAATTACAAAAGTGCTGTAAAGACCGAAAGGCATTTCTAAAATTGA
Source organism: Gallionellaceae bacterium (assembly GCA_037140475.1). GTDB lineage: Bacteria > Pseudomonadota > Gammaproteobacteria > Burkholderiales > Gallionellaceae > PALSA-1006. The sequence continues at coordinate 10,827 of JBAXEJ010000035.1, read as the reverse complement.
GCTGATGACGAGTACAGTAACGATGATGCTCATGCCTTGTAGTAGCGTGCTTTCAAAAGTGGCAAGCGACCAATTACTCAGTAGTTGAATGCCACCGCCCAGTGTAAATATGAGTAACAGGGCGGCATCAAACATGATTGAGCGCTGCGCGAATTGGGTTTTAGCTGTTGTGTAGTCAGCCGCCTTTTGGTGAGAAGCGAGATCAATTTTTTCGCTAAATGCTGAGGGAACTTCGTTGCGGTGTGCGTTCACATGATTGAGTTGGCGGCGTGCCAACCACAGTTTGGTGAAGGTGCTAAGTACGACGGCTGTGAGAAAAAGGGTGCTGAATAAAGAGGTTGTCATCGAGTTTTCGTTAAAGTGCCTGCCAAGGAAGTGAGGTGTTGTGCCACAATACGCGCCACACATTTAATCAATAAATAGGGCGGCGAATTATGGCACAAAATCAAAATTACCTGATCTGGTTGGATATGGAGATGACAGGTTTGGTCCCGGAGACTGACCGTATTATCGAAGTGGCGATGGTTATCACCGATAACGATTTGAATACCATTGTGGAAGCGCCAACCTTGGTGGTTCATCAGCCCGATAGCGTATTGGATGGCATGGATGATTGGAATAAATCCACGCATGGCAAATCTGGTTTGATTGATCGCGTGAAGGCTTCAACTTTAAGTGATGCGCAAGTGGAAGAGCAATTTTTGGCTTTTCTCAAAGAGTACGTTCCTGCAAAAACTTCGCCGATGTGTGGCAATTCCATCTGCCAAGATCGCCGTTTTATGGCGCGGTGGATGCCAAAACTGGAAGACTACTTCCACTATCGTAATCTCGATGTCAGTACCTTGAAAGAGCTAGCACGTCGTTGGAAGCCAGAGATGGCTAAGGGCGTAAAGAAACACGGCAAGCACGAAGCGTTGGCAGACATTTATGAATCCATCGACGAAATGAAGCACTACCGCGAGCATTTTATCAATCTGAACTAAATCGTTGTTATGCCGCATCTGCTAGTAGACGTCTCGCATCACGGTTACGGGCACATCAGCCAAACTGCGCCAGTGGTAAATGCACTGGCGAAAATTATTCCTTCTCTACGTGTGACCTTGCGCACAACAGCACCGCTGGCCATTTTGCGGCAGCGCTTTGAGTGTGACTTTCAACATCTCTCGCTTGCCTTTGATTTCGGTATGACGATGGCGAATGCGGTTGATGTGCTGGTGGAAGAAAGTGCGGCGAACTATCGAAACTTTCACGCTGACTGGGAGGAAAAAGTGCAACGCGAAGCGCAAGCGATGCAAGCCTTGGCGCCTGATCTACTCTTTGCCAACATACCCTACTTGTCTTTAGCTGCGGCACAGAGAGCCGGCGTCCCATCGGTAGGGATGTGCAGTTTAGATTGGGCCGATATCTATCAGCATTACTGCATGCGAGATGAAACCAGTCAAAAAATTTATGCGCAAATGGTGGCAGCTTACAATAGCGCGCAATACTTTTTACAGCCACAACCGAGCATGGCAATGTTTAATTTTAAAAACACTCGAAGTATTGGTCCGATAGCGAAAGTCGCTAAAAATAAACGAGCGAAAATTAATGCGCAACTGCCCCCTGCCAAAACAGAAAGGTTAGTGCTGGTCGCAATGGGCGGCATGGAGTTTCGCTTGCCGATGGAAGTCTGGCCGCATATTGATGGAGTGCGTTGGCTAGTGCCTGCGGAGTGGGGGATTACGCGTGAGGATGTCAGCGCCTTCGATAAATTTGGCCTAACTTTTAGTGAGGTGCTGGCTTCATGTGATGCGGTGTTGACCAAGCCGGGTTACGGTACATTTACCGAGGCCGCCTGTGCGGGCGTGCCAGTTTTGTATGTTGCTCGCCATGATTGGCCGGAAGAGCCTTTCTTGGTGGCGTGGATGCTTCAGTACAGCGTCTGCCTTGAAGTATCGCGTGCGGAGCTGGAAGCTGGAAATCTAGATAAATTGTTGCAGCAACTTTGGGCGAAAGCCAAGCCACTCATTCCGCAAGCAACTGGTGCGCATGAGGCTGCGGCTTATTTAGCTGGGCTACTGCCCTCGTAGAGTCATTCTAGATTTTATCGGGCAAAGAAAGTACAGTACGGGCAGGGATGCCGCAAGGCAGAATAATAAAGCGTAAATCAGCTCGAAATAGCGAGTAATAAAACATGACTCATTCGATTGAAAACTCTCAATTCGAGATACATAACCGCAAAGAAATTGTCTTTGTGCTGGAAGATTTAATTAAACATCGCACCACTATTAATTTGGACGCCGGTGGAAGTGTTGGCCTAGTAACGGCTGTGTTAGCGATTAGTGCAAATAACGAATACGTTTATTTTGACGTCAGTACGGATGAGGCGATTAACGACAAAATTTTAGCTAGCAAACATGTTAAATTTTCTACGCAAAGTGGAGTAAAAATACGCTGGTTCGCAATGGAACTTCGCTATGTTGAGTTGCATGATGGCACTGCGTTTGAAATGCCCATTCCAAAAGCCATAGAGCGAATTCAGCGCCGTAAGTATTTTCGTTTGCATACGCCCCAAGGAAATAATGCGCTTTTATGCAAAATACCGGTTGATGAGTTGGCAGGGGAAAAATATAACGCATCAGTTATCGACATGAGCGTGGGTGGGCTAGGGATATCAGTTCGAGGTGACCCGCCTCCGTTTTTATTTCACGGCGCAATTTTGGCTAACTGTGGCGTGATTTTCCCTGAAGTAGGAAGCGTTCTGCTTAACTTGAAAGTGTGCGGAATTATCCCTTACGCAAAAACCAAGAGTGGTGAGCAGTTGTATCACTTCGGTATGGAATTTATCGATCTCAACCGTAGCGCGAGCAATGTGGTACAGCGCTATATGATCCAGCTTGAGAGTGAGCGTATTAGCAAGACTTAATCGATCATGCTTGGCGTATGCCTATGCCTATGCCTCTGCGCCCAGCGCTAATGCTTTCAAGCGACTTTGCTCTAGTTGCGCTGCATCTGACTTAATCAACCAGCCCTGTAAATTTGCCATCACCAAATCGCCCATCGCGGCAATCCAATCAGGGCGCTCATTGAGGCAGGGAATGTAGTGGTACGCGCCGCCGCCCGCATGCTGAAAATCTTCTTTACCCTCTTGCGCAATTTCTTCCAGCGTTTCTAAACAGTCCGCTACGAAGCCTGGGCAAACCACATCGACGCGTTTAGTTTTTTGTTGCCCCAGCGCTTTTAGCGTGGCGGTGGTGTAGGGTTTTACCCATTCCGCTTTGCCAAAACGTGATTGAAAGCTGACGATATACTGATCTTTATTCAACCCTAATTCCTCGGCAATTAATCTTCCGCTCTTGAGGCATTCGCAATGATAGGGGTCGCCTTTTTCAAGTGTGTAACGCGGCACGCCGTGAAAACTCATGACTAATTTTTCAGGCTGGCCATGCAGTGTCCAGTAGTCGCGAATGTTTTGTGCAGTGGCTTTGATGTAGCCCGCGTCATCGTGAAAATGTTTGATGGTGCGCAGTGCGGGCATGTTGCGCATTTTTAGCAAAGGGTTGAGTACGGCATCAATGGCGGTGGCTGATGAGCTTGCTGCGTATTGCGGGTACAGGGGCAAGAGCAAAATGCGCTGGCAATTTTGTGCTTTCAGTTTGGCTAGCACACTAGCGACAGAAGGGTTGCCGTAACGCATGGCGTACTCCACCACGACCGGTGCGTCATCAACGCGCGCGCGCAAATGATTACTCAGTAGGGTAGTTTGGCGTGAGGTATAAACCTTGAGTGGCGAACCTTCCTCCATCCAAACGCTGGCGTACTTTGCCGCTGATTTTTTAGGGCGCACATTCAAAATAATGCCGTTGAGAATGAACCACCAGATTGCTTTGGGAATTTCAATCACGCGCGAATCGCTGAGAAACTCTTTGAGATAGGGGCGCACTGCTTGTGCGGTAGGTGCTTCTGGCGTGCCGAGATTGATGAGTAATACAGCAGTTTTTTCAGGGGTGCCGTGAGCGTAGCTGGGTTCAGTCGAGTAGGTCATAGGTGGCCAAATGATTAGTGTTGCGAGAGTGCGTTGCTAAGTAATTTTGCGGTGATGTCCACGATCGGTACAACCCGTTCGTAGTCCATTCGTTTAGGGCCGATAACAGCGAGAGTGCCGATGATTTGTTCGTTCGCAGCGTAAGGCGCCGTAATGATGCTGCATTCATCGAGTCCTGCTAAACCTGATTCGTGTCCGACAAAAATATGCACACCGGGTGCGTGACGGCCTGCGTCTAGGAGTTGCAGCAATTCGGTTTTTTTCTCGAACATGTTGAATAGCCCTCGTAGCTGGCTCATGTTGGCAGAGAGGTCGTTGCTGTGCAGTAAATTGCGCTCGCCGCTGAGCACGTAATCTTCTTGTTTGCGTGAAATGGCTTCGTCACTGGCGGCCATCGCAGCACTCATCAGGGCGGTGAGTTCGTGTTGCAGTTGATGTAATTCATTTTTGACGCGCTGATGAATATCGGTCAACGAGCATTCTGCATAGTGTTGGCTTAAGAAGTTTCCGGCTTCGGTAAGTTGCGATTGGGAGTAGTCCTTATGTGTGAGCAAGACGCGGTTTTCTACCTCACCATCGGGCATCACAATAATCAGTAGCACGCGTGTTTCAGACAGCCGCAAAAATTCAATTTGGCGTACGGTAATGGCGGTGCGCTTTGGTGTGGCCACGACGCCGGCAAAATGCGTGAGTTCAGATAATAAATTTGAGGCTTGGGTGATGAGGCGCGAAGTGTTGTCCGGCTTGAGCTGGCTTTCTAGCTGTTGCACGCGAACCTCATCCAAGGGTTGCACTACCATCAGCGTGTCAATAAATAAACGGTAACCTAGTGCGGTGGGGATGCGCCCAGCGGAAGTGTGAGGGCTGCTCACCAAACCCATTTCTTCAAGATCGACCATCACGTTGCGAATAGTGGCTGAGCTGACTTCCAAACCGGAATATTGCTGCAAGGCACGCGAACCAACGGGTTGACCGTCGCTGATATAGCGTTCGACTAAGGTCTTTAAGAGAATTTGTGCGCGGTCATTGAGCATAGGTCCTATCTTATCATTGCTAATCTTTTGCATTGCCGGGCTTTTAAATCTTAAATAGCACCACGACTTGCCTTCTATTTTTTCGGCGCGATTTTTATTAATTGCGGATAATCACGCAAGCTAATGTGGGGCTTTTCTCAAATGACGGGGTTTGTAGGTCGGGCTTTAGCCCGACTTGTCGAGTTGCACCCAAAGGGCACGAGAACCCCTCCGGGGAAACCCAGCCTACCAGGCTAGTTAGATGCGGTTCGCATTATTTCAAGTGCAAGGTGAACGAAGGTTTGGGGAGGTTTACGAATACAAAATGCAAATTAAAAATATATGGAACTTAATATAATCAATATGTTGCGAACTTTATCAGGATTGCTGCTACTCGTTGCTACGCAAGCACAGGCTGATGGTTGGCAAGCATCGTTGGGCGCAGGTGCGGCCTATGTTCCACGTTATGAAGGTTCGGCGAATAGTATTTTGCGCGCGGCACCATTGCTGGATGCGAGTTATAGCAACGGCAAATTTTTTGTGAGCGTGACGCGCGGTATTGGTTACAATTTTTCCGATAGCAAATATTTTCAATATGGCGTGCGCCTAGGTATTGGCAATGCGCGCAGCGAAAGCGACGATGCGCGTTTGTATGGCATGGGCAATCTCAAATATATAGCAGAGGGCGGCGTGTTTGCGCGCACCTTTTTGGGTCCTATTTCTCTCTTTAGTAACGTGCTGGGAGGGGACTATGGGGCTCATGGTGACGTGGGTTTAAGTGTGGGAATCCCGCTGGGGAAAGAGAATCGCTTGCGCTTAAGTGCGATCCAAAACTGGGGGGATACGCGCTACATGCAAACTTATTTTGGGGTGACGGCGGCACAGGCGCTCGCTTCAGGAGGTGTGTTGACCGCATACGATGCGACTGAGGGCACCAAAGATGTGGTGATGAGTGCGAGCTGGGTGCATAACTTCGATAAGTCGTGGTTTAGCAGTGTTGGCGTCACTACTAAACGATTACAAAATTCTGCGCTGCTTAGCCCTTTGACTCAGCGAGGCGTCACGAATAGTCAGAGTATTCTGATCGGCTATCGCTTCTAGTTATCGCGTGAAATACGGTTCAAGCTGTCATAATGGCTGCCTAAATTTTGCGCTTTCGATTTAAATCTTGGGGATTAAATAAATGAAAAAAATGATTGTAGGTTTTGTATCGGGCATCGCGATTTGCGGAATTCTTGGCTATGTATTCGCGGCCAATTTAATGTTTTGGGAAATGCCAAGCCCCTTCGGTGTTGAAGAAACCGTTGCACGCATTCAACAAAATATTCAAAACAATCCGAATGGTTGGAGCTTGTCTGGCTTACGTAATCCCGCTAAAGCGGTCGAAATGGATGGCGGAAATACGTTACCAGTATTAATGGTTGAAGCCTGTAGCACAAAATATTCCGGCCCAATTTTGAAAGATGACAACGTGCGTTTCTTGTCGATTTTGATGCCGTGCAAAATTTCTGTTTATAAGAAAAATGATGGCAAGACTTACATTGCAGGAATGAATGCAGGATTGATGGGCAAGATGTTCGGTCCAATGGTCGGCGAAGTCATGTCACATGTGGCAAAGGACCAAGCCTCATTTGTGATTTTTGATCCAAGCAAACCTGCTCCAGCGATGATTAAAGGTACGCCGGGCGGAGCAGGTGGTGCAGCGGCAGGTGGCGGTGGTGGTTGCTAAGTCGCCCGCGTTGTTAAGCACGTTCGCTATAAATTTGTTTCAGGAGATGTCATGTCAAAGTTGAAAATTGCCTTATTGGCGCTGGTAACAGGGGGGGCGGTGGCTGCGTTCAACGCTTTTGCCACTGCACCGGTACCCACTACCCCAGCGGCAATGGCTGCCACCGCTACCCCAGTACCCGCAGTGAAGAAAGCAAGTAACTCCACCGCGGATCACAGCAAGTTTAAAGAGCTACAAAAAAACTTTAAATCTGGCCCCGAAGTAACCAAGGCTTGCCTCACTTGCCACACCGAAGCCGCCAAACAAATTCAAAAAACTAAGCATTGGACGTTTGAGTTTATTAATCCAGAAACACAACAGAAGCTGGGTAAAAAACACATCATCAATAATTTCTGCACTGCGGTTGAATCGAATCAGAAATTTTGTAGTGCTTGCCACGTCGGCTACGGTTGGGAAAACGAGAAGTTTGATTTCACCGCAGAAGATAAAGTGGACTGTGTGGTGTGCCATGAATCCACCGGCACTTATCGCAAAATCCCAGGACTTTCTGGCCATCCCACTTACAAAGACATGGAGTTTCCTGCGCATTCAGGCAAGATCGTTAAAGCACCAGACTTAGCCAAAGTGGCGCAGAGCGTGGGTAAAACCAGTCGCGCGAATTGTGGTGCTTGCCACTTCTACGGCGGTGGTGGCGACGCGGTTAAGCATGGTGATCTGGATAGCTCGTTAAAAGACCCAGCTCGCTACCTCGATGTGCACATGGAGAAAAAAGGGCTGAACTTTAGTTGCGGTAGTTGCCACATGACTTCGGCACACCAAGTGGCCGGCAGTCGCTACGCACCAACCGTGGTGCACGGTAGCAAAGAGCTCTTGCCGCCGCACATGCGCGGCAAGGTGGATGGTAGCAACCCAGCGAGCTGCCAATCTTGTCACGGCAACAAGCCCCATTCAGTAACGATGTCTAAGCTGAATGAACACACTGACAAGATAGCTTGTCAGACCTGCCACATTCCTGAGTTTGCGCGGGCTCAGGCCACTAAGATGTCGTGGGACTGGTCAACCGCCGGTCAGCTCACACCAGAAGGCAAGCCTATCTCTAAAAAAGATAGTGGTGGACACAATGCCTACGATAGTAAAAAAGGCGATTTCACTTGGGAAGATCACGTTATTCCAGATTACATTTGGTTTAACGGCAAAGTGAATTACACCCTGCGCGAAACCAAACTTGATCCAACGCAAGTAATCAAGATCAATAGTTTTGAGGGTAGCCCTGAAGATGGAAAATCGTTGATTTGGCCAGTTAAAATTTTCCACGGTAAACAGCCTTACGATACGGTCAGTAACACCTTGTTAGTACCGCATACCTTTGGCGATGACGATAGCTCCTATTGGTCTAATTTCGATTGGGAGAAATCACTTGAGGCGGGCATGAAGGCGGCGAACGTTCCGTATAGCGGCAAATATGGTTTCGTCAAAACCGAAATGAGTTGGCCGATTACTCACATGGTTGCGCCCAAGGCAGACGCACTGACCTGCGCGCAATGCCATAGCAAAGAGGGCCGTCTCAAAAACGTAAAAGGGATTTACATGCCGGGCCGTGGCGACAATAACAAACTGCTTGATACCGTAGGCTGGGCCTTCGCACTGATGACATTGATCGGCGTGTTACTGCACGGGGCAATTCGCATTTACGCACATAAAAAAGGATTGGGAAAATGAGCGAAAAAATTTATGTTTTTAAACGTTTTGAGCGCTTGTGGCACTGGTCGCAAGCATCATTGATTATTTTTATGCTGATCACCGGCTTTGAGGTGCATGGCTCTTACCATTTATTTGGTTTTGCCAAAGCGGTGGGGATGCACACCGTGGCCGCTTGGTCGCTGGTGGGTTTGTGGATATTTGCTATCTTTTGGCATGCAACCACCGGTGAGTGGAAACAGTACATTCCCACCACCGATAAAGTGGTCGCCATGATGAAATTTTATTCAGTGGGTATTTTTCAAAATGCGCCTCATCCGTTTAAAGCAACGGCACTGAAAAAACATAACCCGCTACAACGCTTGGCTTATCTGGGCGTGTTGTTGTTTATTGCGCCCTTGCTGTGGTTCTCTGGTTGGTTTTATATTTTCTTTGCGCAGTGGAATGCGTGGGGAATCGACAAATACGTGTCGCTTGAATGGGTGGCGTTTTTCCATACAGCTGGCGCATTCATGATGCTGATCTTTTTGATTGCGCACTTGTATTTGACCACTGCGGGCCACACACCGACTTCGCATATCAAAGCGATGATTACAGGGTGGGAAGAGGTCTAGGCACTGTCATCTGGAGAGTCGAGAGACCACTTTATACAAGCGGCTTCTTTTAGGATCGCCCAATTTTAATAGGACGTTCAATGAAAAAAATATTATGGGCAGGTGCTATAGCAAGCACCGTGCTTTCGGGGTGTGTTACTGCACCTAAAATTGATTTCGCTACTGTGAACCTTGAATGCGGCAAGGTATGTCAAAAAGAGGAGCTTACTTGCAAAGCTAAGTATGCAGAGGTGCCGTTGTTACTGACGGCGCACTGTGGTCCTGAGTTGAATGCTTGTGTGAAGGCATGTCCGGCACCGGGCGAGGCCTATGTGCCACCGACAACGGAGGTAAAAGCTTCTGCGGATAAGCCATCTGTGGAAGAGCGTTTGAAGCAAATTGAAGATTTGCATAAGCGCGGGGTGATTACCGATAAAGAATATGCCGATAAGCGTCAGGAAATTTTGAAATCGCTGTAAATGTTATTTGCCCGACTTGGCGGCGACGTCGCGCAGGAAGGGCAAATATTCTGACCAGTTGTTGATGGTTCCTTGATGCGCAAAAACCACGATGCCGTGTTTGTCGAGAATATAGGTGGTCGGAAACACCATCGCAATACGTGCTTCTGAGATTGTTTTCCCATCACTGAGCTTTAGTAGATCACTTCCCGCTTTTGTGATGCCAGAATCATAAAGTGGCAATGTGATGTTCTGTTGCTTTGCCCACTTTCTAGAGGTGCTGGCCTCTTCGCGTGCTTGCAGTAACACCAGTTGAATGTCTGACGAGGCATTGAGTTGTTGGTTAAGTTTTTGCAAGTCGGGCATTTCATGCCTACACGAGCCACACCATGTTCCCCAAAAATGTAGGACGACTACTTTGCCGTGAAATTTGCTGAGCGTCGTTGTTTTGCCTTCGGGTGATTTAAACGCGAGATCGAAAAAGCGGTCGCCACGTTCTTTGCCAATGTGCGATTTTTCGCTCTGAGCGCGAGTGAGGTAGGGTCCCCATAAAGTTGGCCAGCGTTTGGCATCAAACACGATGTTGTCATTCACAACATAAGGTACGCAAGGCTGTTCTGAACCTTGCTGACATTCCAGCACTGCATTGTCGATCGCACTTTCAGTGGTGGTTTCGTTGGCTTTCCACGCCCATGCGCCACCAGGGGCAATCACAAAAGCACGGTGTTTACCTGCCGCCAAAAATTCTCGAAATGCGTCTTTCCCTTGTTGATCGATATGCGGAATGGTATCGGAGTCACTGGCTTTAGCCGCAAGCGCTAAGCTACTGTCCAGCAAAAAAGTTAGCAGAAAAAGTGGCAGAAAAATTCGGATGGTCATCATTCTTGTTGATAAAAATACGCTAGCCTTGATTGTAACGCACCAGCACAGCATGCCCCTGACCGCATAAGGGATGCTAGCCAAAAATCTGAGTAGCTAAGTCCACCATTGAGACCACAGTTGTTATAATCAAAACAGTTAAATTTTTGGAGTCATCATGCGTCCGGCCCAGCTTCTTACCGTTCTAGATCGTGAGTTTTTAAGTGCTCGTGAGGGGCATCACACTCCCGTTATGTTGTGGGGGCCGCCGGGAATCGGTAAGTCGCAAATTATTGCGCAGGTTGCGGCGCGTCATACTGCTCCGATGATTGATATTCGCCTTTCACAGATGGAGCCCACAGATTTGCGCGGCATTCCATTTCGCATTGATAACCGGGTTGAGTGGGCTATCCCTTCAATGTTGCCAGACGCGCAACGTCATGGAGAACATGGC
>JBAXEJ010000034.1:0-23623 GCA_037140475.1 Gallionellaceae bacterium | reverse complement strand
TTGTTACGCTGCGACGATGCTAACAGTCTTGCGCTTCAATGCACCTTTGATCGCAAACTGAACTTTGCCAGTGATCTTGGCAAACAATGTGTGATCTTTACCCATGCCGACATTGTCGCCTGCATGAACTTGTGTACCGCGTTGACGAATGATGATGCTACCTGCGCTGATCAACTCACCGCCGTAGCTTTTTACACCTAGTCGTTTCGAGTGCGAGTCGCGCCCGTTACTGGTACTACCGCCGCCTTTTTTCGATGCCATGGAGCTACTCCTTCAGAATTAAGCTGAAATGCCGTCGATGCGGATTTCAGTGTAGTTTTGACGATGACCTTGATGTTTCTGGTAGTGCTTACGACGACGCATTTTGAAAATGCTTACTTTGTCGTGACGGCCGTGAGCAACGATTGTTGCTTTAACGGTTGCGCCAGTCAAAAGTGGCTTACCAACTGATACTTTGTCGCCATTGCCAACCATCAGAACTTGATCTATTACAATCGCGCCGCCAACATCCCCGGCAACGGTTTCAATTTTGAGTGTCTCGCCTTGGATAACGCGATATTGCTTACCACCGGTTTTGATAACTGCGTACATAACGTCCTCGCTTTAATGCGGTTTTACAGAGCCGCGCATTATACATAAACTCAACTAGCCGTCAAAACTGTTTTTGCAATTGTTTGCAGGCCAGTTTGTTTTTTTATCGACGCATGGAATCAAAGAATTCTGCGTTGTTTTTTGTGGCCTTTACTTTATCCAACAAGAACTCCATCGCCTCAAGCTCATCCATTGGATACAGCAACTTACGTAGAACCCAAATGCGCTGAAGCAAGTCTTGCTTGATCAGCAACTCTTCTTTACGGGTACCAGAACGGTTGACGTTAATGGCGGGGTAAATACGCTTTTCAGCCATACGGCGATCCAAATGGATCTCCATATTGCCCGTACCTTTAAATTCCTCGTAGATCACATCGTCCATACGCGACCCTGTATCAACAAGTGCAGTAGCGATAATAGTGAGCGAGCCACCCTCTTCCACGTTACGTGCGGCACCAAAGAAACGTTTGGGACGTTGCAGTGCATTTGCATCAACGCCACCGGTCAAGACTTTTCCAGAAGAGGGGATCACCGTATTGTAAGCACGCGCCAAACGGGTAATCGAGTCGAGCAAAATGACCACGTCTTTTTTATGCTCAACGAGACGCTTGGCTTTTTCCAGCACCATTTCGGCAACTTGTACGTGACGTGTGGCGGGTTCGTCAAACGTCGAGGCAACCACTTCGCCACGAACAGAGCGGCTCATTTCAGTCACCTCTTCTGGTCGCTCATCAATTAAGAGCACGATCAAGGTTGCGTCAGGGTTGTTAGCTGCGATGGAATGAGCAATATGCTGCAACATCACTGTCTTGCCCGATTTGGGAGAGGCCACCAGCAAACCGCGCTGCCCTTTTCCAATTGGCGCAACAATATCAATGATGCGGCCGGTAATATTTTCTTCTGCACGAATGTCGCGCTCTAGGTTGAGCTGCTGCGTAGGGAAGAGCGGCGTTAAGTTTTCAAACAGAATTTTATTCTTGGCATTCTCCGGTGCATCGCCATTCACTTTATCGACTTTAACCAACGCCACATAACGCTCACCCTCTTTCGGTGTGCGAATTTCACCTTCAATTGAGTCGCCAGTGTGTAGATTGAAACGACGCACCTGACTTGGGCTGACATAAATGTCATCTGGGCCTGCCAGGTAAGAGGTATCGGGCGATCTCAGAAAGCCAAAGCCATCCGGTAGCACCTCCAACGTTCCTTCACCAAAAATACTTTCGCCTTTTTTCGCTTGATTTTTAAGTAGCGCGAAAATCAAATCTTGTTTACGCATTCGGTTTGCGTTGTCGATTTGATTGGTTGTTGCCATTTCGACGAGTTCAGTTATGTGTTTGGTTTTTAGGTCAGATAAGTGCATAGGGATGGGAGTTTGCGGAGGTTAAGGAAGGAGGAGCAATGATTCTTGCGATTAAGCGGGAAAGCCCCGCGCCAAACTATCTTGAGTGTCTTTATTAATTTTTTGAATGAAGCTAGGACGAAACAGGAAAGTTGCGGACGCGAGGTTAATTTGTTCAGATGTGGCTGTCAATGAATGCTGTTAGTTGCGATTTCGACAACGCACCCACTTTAGTCGCTTCAACATTGCCATTTTTAAATAGCATTAAAGTTGGAATGCCGCGCACACCATATTTTTGTGGTGTTTGCTGATTTTCATCAACGTTAACTTTAGCTACATTGATGCGACCTGCGTATTCTTTGGCTACCTCATCGAGGATAGGCGCAATCATGCGGCATGGGCCACACCATTCAGCCCAGTAGTCAACCAGGGTTGGCAACGGAGCCTGAAGAACTTCGGCAGAAAAAGTGTCGTCGGTGACATAACGGATGTGTTCGCTCATGTTGTATCTCGCTGTAGTGAATTAGAAAAATGAAGCTGAGGAATAAATTGAGATGGGAAAGATAAATTTCAAGTCGCATCCTAACGAAAAAATGGCTGGCTGTGAAGAAAAAAATAACTCAATGTTTAGATAGGGTTGCGCCGCTACATGTGCCAAATGAGCAAGGTTGATTGGTGTAAATCGTCAATTCTCATGGTTTTATGCGGCAATTGCTCTGGAACATTGAAGGTGCTGCTAATAAATAGGCTCCCTGGGCGCATCTCTTTTTTTGCTTTGAGCCAAAGTTGCTCCATCGGAACCGGCGAAAGATAGGCGAACACCACATCATATTGAGATAAATCACAATTCCAAAAACTTCCCCAGCTAACTTGGCAATTTTTTCTCTGCAGCAAACGCAAATAGCTCCACACAAAAGGCAGTGGCGCGGACTCCACTCCGAAATACTTTCCCTCTGGCCGTGCAGTTGCGAGATGGGCAAGTACACCACCCAACCCAGAGCCTAAGTCAATCAAGCTAACTGTTTTTTGTGCCGAGGCTGCAGGTAGCAAATCAACTAATGCGCGCCAAACTTTTTCACTAGAAAGATAAAGCGGAACTTGGGTACGAAAAGTGCTCCAATAAACCGCTAGCAAAATGAGGAAAGCAATAAGGAACCAATGCGACGAAAGATGAAATGAAAGCGCCCAAGTCAAAGCTGGTAAAAATAACAATTGAATGGGAATCCACCACCGCGCCAGTCCGAATAAATAACTAAGCGCCTCAGCAAGAACGCCACACAGAAAAACAAATACGGCAACAGAAATAGTGTAACCGTCTGCGTGAGCAATGAAGGCAACGCCCACTACTGTTAGCACAGCAATTGCCTGCAATAACAACGCCAGTACTGGCGGAGGGAGTTGCAGTAAGCGATTAAACACGATATTCGACCACCCGATAAAAACCGTTAAACAACGAAGTCTCAGAATGACTGCGCAATGGTTTGTTTTGCTGAAGGGCAATTTTTGTGAGTTGCTGAGTCAAATTACTATGCCAAAAATCATGCAGAAACGGCTCCAGCTTTTCCAACAACCAGCGCCACGGCGTAAAACGGTGCAGCCAGTGAACCCCAACGTTTTCGCCATATTCAGCAATTAGCAAATGACCATTCGGTTTCAATAATCTGATTACTTCGCTGAGTGCTCGATCGCGTGCCTGAGTAGGCAATTCATGTAATAAGAAATAAATCACAATGCAGTCAAAACTGTCGTTTGAATACGCGAGAGATTCAACGTTCATTCGTACCATCTTCACTTTTTGAAAATCATCCTTTAATTTTGTTCGCGTAGCTTCAAGTTGAATGTTAGCCACATCAATGACATGAAACTCGCGCGTATTAGCAGATTGGGCTAGCGTCGGGCTAAGCGGACCATAAGCACAAGTGAGCTGTAACGTGCGCTCACAATCCGTCGTCGCATAACGCCGAATGACTTCATTCAAAATAACGCGATATTGCCCGAATAAAATCAGATTGATAACGCAATCATGGTCAAAAAACCATACGCCGCTTGGCGCTAGGTAAGTCCACCAATAATGTCGAGCTAGGTATTCAGGAGCGCCATTTAGATAGCGGCGCCAATAGCCAAACTGCATCAGCGTTGCAATCCGGCAGCAACCTCTTCGCTTTTGTTCTTGCCGACTAATTTTTCAATAAGTGTTAAAGCAAAATCCATTGCCGTGCCGGGGCCGCGTGAGGTGATGAATTTTTCATCAATGACAACCACCGAGTTTTGTTGCTGCACTTCAGGATAGGCGTCGAGCGCGCCGGGGAAGCTGGTTGCGCTTTTACCTTTAAGCAATCCAGCGGTAGCCAGCACGGATGGTGCTGCGCAAATGGCAGCAACATACTTGTCTTGTGATGCCATTTTCTTAAGCAAGCTGATGATACGAAGATCGGCCTTGAGATTATTAGTACCCGGTTGCCCACCCGGCAAAACAATCATATCGAATTCTTGACCTAATGCAGCATCCAAAGTGGTGTCGGCTAACAACATCACGCCTCGGCTTGCTCGTATAGGCTGATCATCAAGGCCCGCAGTTATTACCTCGACTCCTGCTCTACGCAATAAATCAATAATGGTAACGGCTTCGAGTTCTTCGCAACCTTGTGCAAGCGGAACAAGAACTTTAGACATTGGCTAAATTAGAAAACGCCCACAACCTGCACGCCAGCATAATCTGGCGCGATGATGGGTAGCATCGCCATTTTTTTGGTGCGTAAACTGAGGTTGTGATGAACAATGCTTTTGCCCACCAACGTGCCGATGAAAGCGGAGGCAGTGACATCCGAAGCGTAATGCGCATCGTTATACATACGAGCAACGCCAACTAACGCAGCGACTGAATAGACTGTGTAACTCACCCAGGTTTCTTCGTAATGTGAAGCAATCACTGATGCCAGCGTAAAAGCCTCAGTGGTGTGGCCAGAGGGGAACGAGCTGTTGTTATTTAACCCTGTGTAGCCTTGAAAGTTATAGATGTCGCGATTGTCGCGCGGGCGGTAGCGGTTGGTAGCAACTTTAATAGTTTGGTTAATGGTGGCTGAAACCAAGCTGGCGGCAACTAAATCTTGAGCAACATTGACCGATTTTTCATTCTCACCAATAACGCCTGCCAAATAAAACCCGCCCATGACACCTATTGCGTAGGTTGCGCCAAAATTTTCTATGCGATCCAAGAACGCATTATTTCGAGGTTGTTGACGCATGAAATCGCGCACTGGACGATCGGCAATAATTGAAGTACCCGCCACCGCTAACGTTGCCCAGCCTAATGTTTGCCACTCTGGTGATTCCCAGCGTGCCGGTGCAGTAGCCACATATTTAAAATCATCCCCAATGATGCCTATAAAACTAGGGGTTTCTGCTGCGCTAGCCGCGCGCGTTGAAATCAGCATCAGGAGTGCAATGCCGAAAATAGAAGTCAAACGTGATTTTGAAATGAGGGTCATTGTGGGATTAATCGCGAAAGTTTTGATATTGCAATGGAAAGTCGGTGATCGTTTTTTTCACGAACGCGATTGCATCTTGCAGATCATCACGGTTCTTGCCGGTCACACGAACAGTGTCACCTTGAATACTCGCTTGAACTTTCATTTTGCTGTCTTTGATGTGTTTGACAATTTTTTTGGCTAGCTCAATCTCAATGCCTTCTATAATTTCGCAACCACGCTTCACTTTATTGCCACTGACTTTTTCAACTTTTTCGCTGATCTCTAAGCATCTAATATCGACACCACGTTTAGTGAGTTTGGCATTCAAGATGTCTTGCACTTGGTCAAGCTGAAATTCGTTATCTGCCCACACCGTCAATTTGAGCTCAGCTTGCTCAACACGGGCATCAGAACCCTTGAAGTCAAAGCGAGTACTGACCTCTTTGTTGGTTTGCTCAATGGCGTTTTTGACTTCGGTTTTTTCTATTTCAGAAACAATGTCGAAAGTTGGCATGCGATACCTCTAGCTTATTTAAGATAACTCAATTAAATCACTTCGTTAAGATCACCCAAAGCTACAGACGTAATTCACGGCTTCTGCGCCAGTGTGAATATCGAAGCTGCCGTTTTCTGCAACAGTGAAGCTACTGCCTTCAGCATACGTTTTGAATGTTGATTCGCCAGCAATTTTCACTTGGCACTCGCCACCGCTGATTTCCATCAACTCGGGAACACCCACGTTAAAAGTTAACTGGCTGTTAGGAAGAACCACACCAACCGTCTTGCGTGAGCCGTCAGAGAAAAACACTGAGTGCGATACACACTTGCCGTCGAAGAATACATTGGCTTTTTTACCAACACTCACGTTATCAATTTTATCTGTCATTTTATTTTCCTTCTGGTTCGCTGGCTTTAACGCCTTTGTGATATTGAGTGTAAATGTAAATAGGAATATTAAGATCGCCAAGTTGCTTTTCGATCAGCGGCTTAACCTCGCTCCACTCTAATCCATTTACACCGCAAGCCAACCGTGGCAAAGCGAGGCTGGCAAACTTTTCTTTTTCCGCCAAAGTACGTAGCGCGTGCAGAGCATGATTAACATGACTGAGTGAAGCATCACCCGGCTTACTTCCGTGGGCGTAGGCGGGCTCTTGCGTAAAAAGATTAACAATAAAGTGCCCATCACTACTCATCCACGTCCACAGTCCACCCGACTTTGGATGACTAGTCTGGCAAAAATGGCGAAAGTCTTTGTACATCGCGGGCATACGTTCGCGTAGCTGCAAAGCCAAGCCATGATGAAAATCGTCATTGGGTGCCACGCCCTGCACTATCGCCTTGGCGCCGCTTAATAAAATATCACCACTAAGCTCATGGCTCATTTTGGATTATTTCCTGCTACGTAAATTGGCCGCAATGCGCATACGCAATGCGTTTAGCTTGATGAAACCAGCCGCGTCTTTTTGATCGTAAGCGCCTTTGTCATCTTCAAAAGTAGCGATATTAGGATCAAATAGCGAATCTGTTTTTGAGTCACGGCCCACAACGATCACGTTACCCTTGTACAGTTTTACTCGCACCCAACCATTCACGGTTTTTTGCGTATGATCGATCAGCGTTTGCAAAGCAAGGCGCTCTGGGCTCCACCAGTAACCGTTATAAATCATGCTGGCATAACGCGGCATCAAATCATCTTTGAGATGCGCCACTTCACGATCAAGAGTGATGGACTCAATCGCACGGTGCGCTTTCAACATGATCGTGCCGCCAGGTGTTTCGTAACAGCCGCGAGACTTCATGCCGACGTAGCGATTTTCTACCAAATCGAGTCGACCAATACCGTGCTTACCACCTAACTCATTTAGCTTTGTCAGCACTTGTGCGGGAGAGAGCTTTACCCCGTTGAGTGCCACGATGTCACCGCTAGCAAACTCAATGTCTAAATATTCTGCTGCATCCGGTGCTTTTTCGGGAGATACCGACCAACGCCACATGCTCTCCTCTGCCTCAGCAGCCGGGTCTTCTAAATGGCGGCCTTCAAAGCTAATGTGCAGCAAGTTAGCGTCCATCGAGTAAGGAGATCCGCCGTTTTTGTGCTTCATATCAACGGGGATGCCATTTTTCTCGGCATAGTCCATCAGCTTTTCACGTGACAGTAAATCCCACTCACGCCAAGGTGCAATGATTTTAATGTTTGGATGAAGTGCATAAGCGCCCAGCTCAAAACGTACCTGGTCATTGCCTTTGCCCGTCGCGCCATGCGAAATCGCATCTGCGCCCGTTTGCTTCACGATGTCGATCAGGCACTTGGCAATCAGCGGCCGCGCAATTGAAGTGCCGAGCAGGTATTCGCCTTCATAAATCGTATTTGCGCGGAACATTGGAAACACAAAATCGCGCACAAACTCTTCGCGCAAATCGTCGATAAAAATATTTTCTGGTTTGATGCCAAACTGCAACGCCTTTTGGCGTGCGGGCTCAAGTTCTTCACCTTGACCAAGATCGGCAGTAAACGTAACCACTTCACATTGGTAGGTATCTTGCAGCCATTTCAAAATCACTGAAGTATCGAGTCCGCCCGAATAGGCAAGTACCGCTTTTTTAATATCTGACATGAGAGCTTTCTGAATTAATTAGATTGCGAAGTAAGCTTGGTCGCAAAAATGCGAATTTTATTAGCGAACAGCAGAATGCAAACCATTGCCAAAGGCCAAGCAGGGATAAATGAGCGCATCCAACGTCCGAGGTAGCCCTCGCCTGTTCCTGTATTCATCGCCGTTATAAACGCTGTCATGATCAGCGCCATCACTAACGCCATAAGTAGCGCAAAAATTTGTGGCGCGTATTTAGGGTGAAATTTCATGTTAAGCAACCTTTCCGAGCAATAAATATTCCATCAAAGCTTTCTGCACGTGCAGCCTATTTTCTGCCTCATCCCACACCACACTTTGCGCGCCATCTATCACGGCAGCATCCACCTCTTCGCCGCGATGAGCGGGCAAGCAGTGCATAAACAGTGCATCGGGTTTAGCAACAGACATCATTTCGGCATCCACAATCCAGTCAGCAAACGCCTTGCGACGCGCATCATTTTCGCGCTCAAACCCCATTGAGGTCCACACATCGGTGGTAATCAAATCGGCGTTGCGTGCTGCATCCATCGGATTGACGAATTCTTCGTAGTGATCTTCACCAAACAGTCCCGCGCGCTCTGGCTCTACTTCATAACCCGGTGGGGTAGAAACATGCACGTTGAAATCAAGAAGCTCAGCGGCTTGCAGCCAAGTGTTGCAGACATTGTTGGAGTCGCCAATCCACGCCACGGTTTTGCCTTTAATACTGCCGCGATGCTCGATGTAGGTGTAGATATCCGCCAGAATTTGGCAGGGGTGATACTCATTCGTTAGGCCGTTAATCACCGGCACGCGTGAGTTGGCAGCGAAACGCTCGATGATGTTTTGCTCAAAGGTGCGAATCATCACAATATCGCTCATTCGCGAAATCACCTGCGCCGCATCTTCCACTGGCTCACCACGACCCAATTGCGTATCGCGTGTATTCAAATAAATGGCCGAACCGCCGAGCTGCTGCATTCCCGCTTCAAAAGAGAGCCGAGTGCGTGTTGAGCTTTTTTCAAAGATCATCACCAGCGTACGGTCAGCTAGTGGGTAATAGGGTTGGTACGCCTTGAAGCGCTGTTTAATGATGCGCGTGCGCTCAAAGATGTGTTCGAGTTCAGCGAGGGTGAGGTCTTTAAATTGCAGAAAGTGCTTGATGTTACTCATGCTTACTCCTGTGCCAGAAATTCCGTAATCAGCGGACACAAAATATCCAGTAATTGTTGTGCTTCGGCTTGCGTCATGATCAGCGAGGGCAATAAACGCACCACGCTATCGGCCGTCACGTTAATTAGCAGGCCTTTTTCTAAGGCCTTGCTAACCAGTACGCCGCAAGGCTTGTCGAGCTCAACGCCCAACATCAGCCCTTGACCGCGAACGGTAACAACTCCCTTGACGCCTGCCAACCTTGATTCAAATTGTTGCTTCAGCCATGCGCCCAAAGTCGCAGCATGATCGAGCAACTTATCTTGCTCCATGATGTTCAACGTAGCGAGTGCCGCAGTTGAAGCAAGTGGATTACCTCCAAAGGTAGAGCCGTGATTACCAGGTTTAAATGTGCCTGTAGCCTTACCCGCCGTTAGACAAGCACCAATTGGCACGCCCGATCCGAGCCCTTTCGCCAAAGTCATCACGTCCGGCAAAATTCCTGCGTGTTGATGCGCAAACCATTTTCCAGTGCGGCCGATACCTGACTGTACTTCGTCCAGCATCAACAGCCATTGATGTTCATCGCAAATTTTGCGCAGATTTTGCAGGTAAGAAATATCAGGAATGCGAATACCACCTTCACCCTGAATCGGCTCAACCAAGATGGCGACAATATTGGGCGTGCGCTGAGCAATCTGATGAATGGCTTCAATATCATCGTAAGGTACACGCACAAAACCTTTCACCAGCGGCTCAAAACCCGCCTGTACCTTGCGATTACCTGTAGCAGAAAGCGTGGCGAGAGTTCGTCCGTGAAATGCTTTTTCCATCACGATGATGGTGGGAGTGTCGATGCCGCGCGTATTGCCATACATGCGCGCCAATTTGATTGCGGCTTCGTTTGCCTCGCAACCGGAGTTGCAAAAAAATACTTCATCCATTTTGGAGAGTTCGCACAGCTTGTCAGCGATCAACTCTTGTTCGCGAACTTGATAAACGTTCGAAGTGTGAATCAGCTTGCCAATTTGCGTTGATAACGCGGCAGTGAATTTAGGGTGCGCATGGCCGAGTGTATTTACAGCAATGCCAGAGAGTGCGTCGAGGTAACGCTTGCCGTTAGTGTCCCAAAGCCAAACGCCTTCTCCATGCGTGAAGGTGACGGGTTGGCGAGCATACGTGTTCATCAAATGGGACATGGCAAGCTTTCTTGTCTTGTTGCATCAAAATGGTGAAATCAAAAACAAAAAAGGCCGACTGCTTCGTCGGCCTTGTCTTCGCAGTTTTAACGTCTGCGATAAATTAGGCCATCGCCTTAATAGCGGCGGACAAGCGGCTCTTATGACGAGCAGCTTTGTTCTTATGGATAATTTTCTTGTCAGAGATGGAATCCACAATGCTAGTAGACTCGCTAAACACTGCTTGAGCGGCGGCTTTATCGCCAGCTTCAATTGCCTTAGCAACCTTCTTGATTGCAGTACGCAATTCAGAACGCAGACTAGTGTTGTGCAGGTTCTGTTTAACTGATTGTCTTGCACGCTTGCGAGCTTGTGCGCTATTTGCCATGGTGACCCCTTGAGAATTCGGCTTGCGTTAAAAAGGGGCGCATTCTAGTTGCTGAGGCAAGGTTTGGCAAATGCTTTTTTCTTTTTACATCCCGACTGACCGATGGCAGGAAAAAGTACTCACACAGGGATGTCGAAAGAAACAGAGCCTTAAAGCATTACAAAGAACACAAAAAAAACCCAACTTATTGATTTTATTGCCCAATAACTCTCCCAGCGAATTACCCTAGCCTTGCCAATTTTGTAACCAAAAAAAGTGCTGGCTCTACTCAATCTCGCCATACACGCCCACACCCACTTGATCTCTACCACCATGCTTAGCTTTGTAGAGCGCATGGTCGGCCGACTTCAGCAACATTTCAAGAGAGAGTTGCGGGGTCGGTACCACCGAAGCCACGCCGCAGCTGATGGTGACATGACGCGACTCCGTAGCGTAATGAGGAATATTTAAATCGGATACTTGTTGGCGCAGACGATTAGCAATCCACTTTGCACCATCGGTATCGGTTTCACCCAACACCAAAATAAACTCTTCGCCACCGTAACGCGCGGCTAAGTCAGTTGCACGTGGCGCGGCCTTCCCAACTTGTGATGCTACTTTTTTCAAACATTCGTCGCCCGTTTGATGGCCATATTTGTCATTAAATAATTTGAAGTGATCAACGTCGATCATCACTAAGGAGAATGGTTTTTGCATCCGCTCACAGCGACGCCACTCGCGTTCGGACAGTTCGTCATACATGCGGCGGTTAGCAATGCCGGTCAGCCCGTCCGTCGCGGATAAACGTAACAGGGCTGCGTTTGCTTCATTTAATTTTTGGGTGACTTTTACCAGTGAGCGTTGCATTTCCACTAAACGATGCATCGCCCGCACTTTAGCTTTGAGCACGACTTCACTGATTGGCTTCATCAAATAATCATCACCGCCGACCTCAATGCCGCGTGCCAAATCTTCATCCTTGGACATGCTGGTCAAGAAAATAATCGCGGTCCAATCTTCCGGTTTTTCTAAAGCACGAATCTTCAGTGCAACATCAAAGCCGTCAATATCGGGGAGTTGGGCGTCAAGCAAAATGATGTCAGGGCGTTCGCGGTGGTAAATATCAATCGCCATCGCACCGGTTTCAGATTTCAGTGGTGTAATGCCCATTCGCTCCAAATAAGTAGACAATACTTTTAAGGTCACTCTGCTGTCTTCAACCACCAGCACTTTTAACTCTTCAGATTTACTATTCATTTTGTTCCCTGCAATTGCTTCATCGTTTCTACTGCCATGCACAAGTCATCCCATGCGTGGGCTTTTTCAGCCGGCGTGCGCAGCAAATAAGCGGGATGATAAGTGATTAACAGCGGCACTCCATGATAATCGTGCAAGGCCCCGCGCAAACTTCCTAGCGTCGCCTCCTTACCCAATAAAGCAGTCGCTGCCGTTTTGCCTAACGCCACAATGAGCTTCGGCTTAATCAGTGCAATTTGCTGTTGTAAATAAGGTAGGCACTGCGCAATTTCATCATGTGCTGGTACACGATTTTCTGGCGAATGACATTTCACTACGTTGGCGATATACACGTTGTTGCTACGCTTCAATTTGATCGACGCAAGCATGTTGTCCAATAATTTGCCAGCTTGACCCACAAACGGCTCACCGCGCACATCTTCATCTGCCCCAGGGCCTTCACCAACAAAAAGCCAATCTGCGTTTTCATCACCCACGCCAAACACCGTTTGCGTACAGCCTGTGCGAAGTTTGCACGCAGTGCAGCTTGCTACTTGCTGTTTGAGCGAAGGCCAATCAATCGAACTTTCATTGGCACAAGAAGTGTGTAGATCGAGTTTTAGCCCGACAGCTTCAGGCAGATCGACAGTGTCATGTCGGGTTAAAGCCCTGCCTACAGAATCATCGCTAGGCGAAACTTGAGGCTCGCTACTCACCAAGCTGCCGGACTCTAAATTAGGCGCATTTTTCCTTACCCATAGCGGGTAAAGATTCATTTCACGCAATACGTTTTCGTCGCGCAGATTCAGCACTTCCACTCCATCAAGATCGCATCTTCTCGGCCATTTTTCGCAGGGTAATAATCACGGCGCACGCCCATCTCATCGAATTGCAAGGCGTGATATAGCGCAACGGCAGCGACGCTAGATTTACGCACCTCTAACACCACGCGCTTTTTTCCTAACTCACGCGCTAGTGCCAACATCGCTTTGAGCAGGACACGCCCCAGGCCTCTGCGCTGATAGGGTGCAGCAATCGCAATATCCAGCAACTCGGCATCATCTACACCTTGCATCAAAATAGCGTAGCCCATAATCTGCTCTTCCACCTCAGCCACTTTGCACACATAGCCACTCGTCAGCGCATCACTAAAATTACCTCGAGTCCACGGTGAAACGTGCACCTTCTGCTCGATGCTGACAACTTCATCAAGATCGCTTTCGGTCATATCCCGCAAAATCATTTACCACCTCGCTCGCTGGTTGTAAGCGCCACTTTGTCGCGCAGATAAAGTGGCAACGCAAGGGCTGCATCCACTGCACGCCCCTTACTAAATTCAGTTGCAGCTAATTGTGCAATCGCACTCGCTTTAGGCGCTGCTTTAACATCAACGCCAATTAACTGATTGCCGTAATGCAGCATCAAATCCCCTCTCCCGCTGGGAGAGTGGTTGGAGGTGAGGGAAAATCCACTGCCTACCCCAAACCAACCCTCACGCTCAACTAAGGGAGCTGCCTCAGCTTTGCATAAGCAAGGTTCAACGATCACTCTCCATCCCTCTTCGCACTTTTCATAAGCCGCGAGATAGATTTCATTCATCCGCGCATCCAAGGCCGCAATCACTTTATCGTAAGCCGATGCCTGCGCTAATGCCTCCAGCGTACTCACGCCCACCACCTTTAAATCTGCACCCAACGCTAAACCCTGCGCTACCCCACAAGCAATACGTACACCCGTAAACGAACCGGGACCTTTGCCAAAACCAATGCCATTAACGTCCTGAATCCTAAGTCCGGCATCCTGTAATACGGCATCAATCATTTCAATTAACAACTCAGAATGTTTTTGTCCCACCAACTCGCTGCGCTCAGTTATTGCTCCGTCTTGCCACAGCGCCACCGAGCAATATTCAGTCGAAGTTTCAAGCGCGAGAATTTTCATGCAACTAATAACAAAGCAATTGCCTGTGCGCCAATACCTTCACCGCGTCCGGCATAACCTAATTTTTCGGTGGTCGTCGCTTTGACATTCACGGCGTTTAGAGCGATGCCCAAATCGGCTGCGATGTTGCTCACCATCAGCGGAATGTGCGGTGCCATTTTCGGTGCCTGCGCAATAATCGTGGCATCCACATTCGCTACGCGATAACCCAGCGCGTTAATTTTGCTCGCCACATCGCGTAACAAAATACGGCTATCGATATCTTTAAATTTTGCATCGGTGTCCGCAAAGTGTTTGCCGATGTCGCCTAATGCCGCAGCACCTAGCAACGCATCGCAAATCGCATGCAGCAACACGTCGGCATCAGAATGTCCGAGCAGCCCTTTCTCATAAGGAATATCAACTCCGCCGATAATCAGCTTGCGATTTTCAACTAACTGATGAACATCAAATCCTTGTCCGATACGCATGCTTATTTTCCTTGCCTCAACAGCAACTCCGCCAAACAAATATCTTGCGGATAGGTCACTTTAAAATTGGTCGAATCGCCTGCCACTAATTTGGGGTGCAGCCCCATCGCCTCAATCGCAGAAGCTTCATCCGTCACGTTTTTACATTCATGTAAGGCCTGCGCTAATAAGCCGACACGAAACATTTGCGGCGTTTGCGCCTGCCATAAACTTTCACGGCTTTCAGTGCGCACAATGCGTTGCTCAGCGTCGGCTCGTTTGAGTGTATCTGCCGCAGGCACGGCCAAAATGCCCCCTACCGCATCATCACGCAACTCCGCAATTAATTTTTCCAGGTGTGCTTGCGTGAGACAAGGGCGAGCCGCGTCATGCACCAATACCCAGTCATCGATATCTAGCTCAGAAACCAGCAAGCCATTCGCCACACTTTCGGCACGCGTCGCCCCGCCGCAATACAGTGGCTCTAATTTGCCAGCGCAGTGCGACCAATCATAAGTTTTAAATAGATTATCTTCGGGAGTGAGCACCACAAACACCGTGCTGATGTGCGGTGATGCGCACAATGTGGTGAGCGCATGATAAATCATTGGCCGTCCAGCCAACTCAAGATATTGCTTGGGTAACACGCTCCCCATACGAGAGCCAAAACCAGCAGCGGGAACAAGTGCGTGAAATTCAGACATAGGCGAATTGTAAAGGAATCTCAGCGACTGCGCGCCTTGACGACAGCCACCACCATCACGTAAAAGTATCGCCCATGCGCTCCTTTCTCTCCTTTTTTCTTATTCCACTCCTGCTCCTGATTTCAGGGTGTAGCCAAATCAGCCTGCTCACCAAACGCGATTACGAAAAAAGCCAACAAGCTTTTGTGCAGGGAGATGCGAATGAAGCGCTGATTGAATTACCTTCACGCGCTGAACGCGGCACGTTTATCAATGCGATGGAGAGTAGTTATTTGAACTTAATTCAAGGTCGCGCCGTAATCAAACCTTTGCAGCAACAAGCAAAGCTGCTGGAAAATCGTGTGCGTTATCACGTCTCGCGTGAAGCCAAAACGTTCTTCTATTTGCAAACCCCAGAAGACTATTACGCCGCAGAACACGAAGTGATTTGGCTGCACATGTTGCTGAGCTGGGGCTATTCACTCAAAGGAGAATTTGAAAACGCCTGCGTCGAAGCGCGAATCTCCAGCAGCCTGTTATCGCTACCGTGGAGTCCGGCTGGGCATTTTGACGATCCTGCCATGCGACTTTTTTTGGCTAATTTATGGACGATGTGTGGCGACTGGCAAGAAGCACGGGTTGATTTACGCGCAGCGGCTTTGATGGATAAAAAGCTCATCTGGGCAACGGAACTCGCCAAACAAGAACAAGCTCCCGCACATTTATTTTTGGTGCTTGGTGGTCCTGGCCCTGATGTCCTATGGACACCCGAATACTCCCTCAACCCGCTTCGCTCGCAACGCAAAGTCAGTTTTAAATTACGCGGTCAAAAAAATAATTTAAATATTTTAGACAGTCGTGGCTCGCTTATTCCATCAAACATTTCACCCGACGCCAGTGGCTGGTACGTACGCCACGTCGCACGCGAAAGCGAATTACACGAACTGATTTTAGATTCAAATTACGGCGGCAATGTCGCCGTCAGCGGCGCAGTCGCCACCGCAAAAATCACCGCCTCAACAACGATTGGCATTGCGGTGGGCGTGGGTGGCACAGCATTAGGGGCGGGTTTGATTTACTTGGGCGCACAAAGCAAATCGGACGACTTAGCGATCGCCGGTTTCAGCGTCATCGGCGCAAGCCTCGCTGAAGGATGGCGCATCGCCAGCGAAGGTTATGAAGAAAGCACCTCGACACTCAATCAAGAATTAGATGCCAGTGAAAACTACCGCTTCGTGCGCTATCTGCCAGAATATTTATGGATGGGGTGGAGCGATAAAGCGGTTACTTACCCTGTCACCCTTCGCACCACATCATCACAAATACAGCTTGCCAACCCTAGCCTCGTTAACCGCAACACATCGATTGGCATTGCTCACTTAGCCGATGCCCGCCCGCCTGAATAATATGCAACTATTTGATTATATTGACTTATCTTAAAATTCAATCTCTTGATACACCACTTCCACCACCACAATCTCTTCAATACCATGTGGTAACTGCAACTTCACCGCATCATCGGCGCGCGCTTTGAGTAGCGCTCGTGCCAATGGCGACACCCAACTGATATGCCCCTTACTGGCATTCGCCTCATCAACGCCGACAATGCTGTAACTGCGCTCCTCACCATCTTCATGGCACACCGTTACCGTTGCGCCAAAAAAAACTTGCTCGCAACCTTGGCGTTGCGCGGGGTCAATAATTTCAGAGTTTTCCATGCGCTTAGCGAGAAAGCGCAAACGGCGATCAATCTCGCGCAGCCGACGCTTGCCGTAAATGTAATCACCGTTCTCCGAGCGGTCGCCATTTCCTGCCGCCCAAGAAACCACCTGCACGGTGGTCGGGCGCTCCACATCCAGCAGGTGCATGTACTCATCTTTTAGGCGACGATAGCCCGCTGGTGTCATGTAGTTTTTAGTGCCTGCGGGAATCGCAGGCAGCGCGGATGACTCATCATCGTCGTCATCTGCGTTATCGTTTTCGCGGGTGAATGCTTTACTCATGGTGAATGTGAAATGATTGTGCCACTCCTTAACATGGCGCTAAGGTGCTACGCGCTTTTGCGCAGTCCCGCTTGAGCGCGGAGTTAGGTTGGACGAAGACTCCACGAGTCGCCCAGACACAAACTTATGAAGCACGCTTGCGATCAACGTCTGGTAGGGCAGCCCTTCTTCAAGCGCTCTTGCTTGAATGTCCATCAAGTCGGGTGTGGAAAGGCGGATATTGACCCGTTTTTCTTTGAGAAATGTGGCTGACGCCGCCGCTTTAAATTTAGCCAGCTTAGCTTTTGAAGGAGATGTGGACTTCAATTCCCCCTTCTCATAAGCGCTCAAAATAT
Organism: Gallionellaceae bacterium; assembly: GCA_037140475.1. Classification (GTDB taxonomy): domain Bacteria; phylum Pseudomonadota; class Gammaproteobacteria; order Burkholderiales; family Gallionellaceae; genus PALSA-1006. Next base: position 6,267 of record JBAXEJ010000034.1, on the reverse strand, counting down.
CTTGCTCAAACGCATCAAGTTTTTTCATTTGGTTTACTCCTTAACAAATAGTCTCTCGTCGCTTTTCTACTTGGGATCACTGTTTTCAAAAAGTAGTAATCTGCTTCTTCAACGTAAGGCACCAAGTAAACATAATCATCAAGCGCCACAACAAAAACAGACTGGTTCGGATACTTTTTCGTGTTCGGGTGGCGCAATTCATCTAGCAAACCATCGGCCTCAATTGCCAGTACAATTTCTTCAAACGAGATATGGCGTTCAATTTTTAACGCCTCGTTTTTATCGTGATTCCAGCGAAAGGGTTTCATGCTGCGGAGTTTAACTTGGCGTGTGCCTATTGTCACCTATTCGGCAAATTAGGTAAGACGGGTGGGCGGTATAGTTGAAGGGGTTAATTCGAGCCTGACCCTATTTCTTATTTCCATTACTTGCACCACTGCATTTCGCAAGGAACACCATCATTGTTTCCGTCCATTTTTACACCAGGACAATTCCTTAAGAAAAATGTTGCTTCCTCACATGAAGTCATTTGGGAACAATGAACCCTGCCATCACATTTATAACTAGCCGATGACGGAGTTGAGGCTATCTCAGGTTTTCGTTCTGGCATAGCTTCAGTAATGACGAGAGCTTCCTGTTGTTCACTGGCCAGTGCAACATTCTGGCTTTGATACCTTGCATACCCCTTCCATGCAAGGACACCAACAATTAACAGGATGATAATTTTCTTCATAGGCTCCTCAATTGTTCCGAAAGTTCTAACGTAAAGTAGACACCCTAAAAAAACCTTTAAAGGCACTTTCGCGGTGCCTAATCTGGAATAACTCATAGAGGGCCTTGATTTAATTGAACGCAATTTTATTGCGCCCCGAACCGTAACCGCCCATCGCGATCACGTCAATATTTCTGACGGCCTATATATTTTTCTGCTCACAGAAAAATGCCCGCCCCCATTTGAATGGGAAGCGGGCATCAGGTGTATTGCTTGATCGTATTTACTTCTTTTCCACCTGCGCCAACTTGCGCCAAGTCTCCAACAAGGTATCGGGGTTGAGCGACATCGTTTGAATTCCAATCTCCATCAACCACTGCGCAAAATCAAAATGGTCTGATGGCCCTTGACCGCAGATACCCACATATTTATCCAAACGATTGCAGGTGGTGATCGCCATTTGCAGCAGGGCTTTCACCGCCGGATCGCGTTCATCAAAACGATCTGCCACCAAGCTGGAGTCTCGATCCAAGCCCAATGTGAGCTGCGTCAGGTCGTTAGAACCAATTGAGAAGCCATCAAAGTATTGCAAGAAATCTTCCGCCAACAACGCGTTGGAAGGAATCTCGCACATCATGATCAGACGTAAGCCATTCTCGCCGCGCTTCAATCCGTTCTTCTCCAGCATCTCCACCACTTCACGCGCTTCTTGCACGGTGCGCACAAAGGGAATCATCAATTCGACATTGGTGTAGCCCAATTTTTCGCGCACACGCTTCATGGCGCGGCATTCAAGCTCAAAACAATCTGAAAAGTTTGGCGCAACATAACGCCCAGCGCCACGGAAGCCGATCATCGGATTCTCTTCCATCGGCTCGTAGATTTCTCCGCCGATCAATTTACGATATTCGTTCGACTTGAAGTCAGACATGCGCACGATAACTTTCTTCGGCCAAAATGCAGCCGCTAGTGTCGCCACGCCTTCGGTGATTTTCTCTACATAAAATTCGACGGGATCCGCATAACCGGCTGAGCGGTGCTTCACTGCGTCATGCAATTTGCTGGGCAAGCGGTTGTATTCAAGTACTGCTTTCGGGTGAATACCGATCAGGTTGTTGATAATGAATTCAAGCCGCGCTAAGCCCACGCCCGCCGATGGTAACTGCGCGAATTCAAATGCCAGCGTCGGGTTACCCACGTTGAGCATGAGCTTCACGGGAATTTGTGGCAACGCATCTTCGTTGTGGGTGAGCACTTCAAACGGTAGTTTGCCGTGATAGACAAATCCGGTATCGCCTTCGGCACAAGATGCCGTTACGGTTTCACCCTCTTGCAACGAGGTGGTAGCGTGACCGCAACCAACGATGGCAGGAATACCCAGCTCACGCGCAATGATGGCGGCATGGCAAGTACGCCCACCTCGATTGGTGATAATGGCAGCAGCGCGTTTCATCACCGGCTCCCAATTCGGGTCGGTCATGTCAGTCACCAAAATATCGCCAACCTGTACCTTATCCATCTCAGACGTGCTCGCCACGATACGCACGCGGCCTGTACCAATTTTCTGGCCGATCGCACGACCTTCCACCAATACATCACCGCGTTGTAGCAAACGATATTTTTCGGTGCTAGCTCCGGAAGAATGCGACTTCACCGTTTCAGGACGCGCTTGCAAAATGTATAGCTTGCCATCTAGCCCATCTTTACCCCACTCGATATCCATCGGGCGACCATAATGCTGCTCGATGGAAACGGCGAAACGTGCGAGCTGCAGTACATCGGCATCGTTCAAAGAAAACTTGGCTTGGTCATCAGCCGGGACAGGCTCGATACGACATGATCGCCCCGCAGAGCGCTGCTCATCAAACACCATGCGCAGCAATTTAGAACCCAAACTACGGCGAATCACCGCCGGAAAGCCCGCCGCGAGCTGCTGTTTGTGCACATAAAACTCATCCGGATTAACTGCGCCCTGCACCACCATTTCACCCAAGCCATACGACGAGGTAATGAACACCGCATCACGGAAACCGGACTCGGTATCGAGTGTAAACATCACGCCGGATGCGCCCAAATCAGAACGCACCATGCGCTGCACACCTGCCGACAAGGCCACGTCAGCATGGGTAAAATCTTTGTGTACGCGATATGAAATAGCGCGGTCGTTGTAAAGCGAGGCGAACACTTCGCGTATCGCATGCAGAATATTTTCAATACCGTGAATATTGAGAAAAGTTTCTTGTTGCCCTGCAAAAGACGCATCGGGCAAGTCTTCTGCAGTGGCAGATGAACGCACCGCAAAGCTGCCTTCACCCGTAGCAGACAGTTGCGCGTAATGTTCACGCACCTCAGTCTCTAATCGTGCAGGTAACGGCGCCTCAATAATCCAACTGCGAATCTTACGACCAGCTTCAGCCAGTGCAGAGACGTCATCCACATTCAGCTTATCCAGCAAATCTTCAATACGCTTATCCAAGCCGCCATTCGCCAGAAAATCACGATAGGCCTGCGCCGTTGTCGCAAAGCCGCCCGGCACTTGGACTCCAGAGGAACTTAAATTGGAGATCATCTCGCCAAGTGAAGCGTTTTTGCCGCCCACTGCGGGTATGTCTGCGATGCCTAAAGATTGAAATGGAATGACATAGGGTTGCATGGCGCTCTCCTGTTATTGTTTTACGACAGATGAATAATTAATGATGCTTTTCTCGTTTGCATTCTGCTTCACCGCAGCGTTTATTTCCGCAACCACAGCCTTCGCCTTCTTCTTTTAATGGACCGAATTCGGGATGCTGAGTGGCAAATCTTCTAGCAACGTTTCTTACGACAACAAAAATCGCCATGAGCATTAACACAACCATCACGGTTTGTAAGTAGATCACTCTCCACCTCCTAATCCAGCAAACCCCATGAAGGTCAGCGACAACAATCCTGCCAAAATGAGTGATAACGCTGTGCCTTGTACCAGCGTCGGCACATTAGCCAGTTGCAAACGTTCACGTAGCGAGGCCATCAACACCAAGGCCAAGGTAAACCCAGCGCCACCACCAAACGAGAATGCCAGCGATTGCGAGAGATCGTATTCGCGCGCCGTTTGAAATAAGGCTACGCCTAACACCGCGCAGTTAGTAGTGATCAATGGCAGATAAATCCCCAACGCGCGAAACAACGCGGGGCTATATTTTTTCATCACCATTTCGACCAATTGCACGGATGAGGCGATCACCACGATGTAGGAAATCAGCCGCAAAAAATCGAGATGAAAAACGCTCAAGAGCAAATTAAATCCATAGGCACAGAGCGATGCAACCAACATCACGAAGGTAGTTGCGATACCCATCGGCACGGCTGTGTTTAAGCGCCCAGAAACGCCCAGAAAGGGACACAGACCAAGAAACATCGCCAACACAAAATTGTTGGTCAACAGCGTAGCAATAAAAATCTGACTGACTGATTCATGACCCATTTCAATGTCCCCCTGCTACTGGCTTATCGCGCAAAAAAGCAAACAGCAACAGCCATCCACCCAACACGAAAAAGCCGCCGGGGGGCAACACCATCACCACCCAAGGTTGAAAATGCTCGCCAAATAATGAGTAACCGAATAATTTTCCAGCACCTAAGATCTCGCGCGTTGCGCCCAAAGCCAGTAAGCCAATAGTAAAGCCCATCCCCATGCCCAGCGCATTAATCACTGACTTAAGCGGTGGATTCTTTGACGCATGTGCTTCGGCACGGCCCAAGATGATGCAGTTCACCACAATCAATTGAATGAACGCACCCAGCGCTTCATACAACGAAAGGCTCACTGCTTGAATGATGTAATCAACCAGTGTCACAAAGGTAGCGATGATGACGATGTAAGTCGCAATACGCACTTCTTTGGGAACTAGATTGCGAATCAACGACACCAAAAAGCACGAGCTCACCAACACAAACGCGGTCGCTACTCCCATCGAAATGGCGTTAGCGGCAGAAACAGTCACTGCCAAGGTTGGACACATGCCAAGTACCATAACAAACACGGGATTCTGTCGCCAAACACCTTCCATGAAGGTGTCAAATGTGATGCCTTCGTCTACTGGTTTTGGCATGTTCATGGCTTTAACTCCGTAATATGTGGCGCGAGTAATGGCATCAGTTTTTGCGCACTTTCATTGATGCCTCGACCCACTGCTTTCGACGTAACCGTTGCCCCCGCAATCGCATCAATCTCCCACGCGTTTTGCTTACTGCCATGCTTGACTACTTTGACTGCATTCGCCAAAGCGGTCAGCTCGCTATTCACTCGCACATCTAGCGCTTCAAAATTCTTCAAGAATTCTTGATCGGTAATAATCTTGTCGCCAATGCCTGGTGTTTCGCGCATAGACACCACACCGATGCCGATGATGCACTGACAGCTCACGTCATAGCCATACAATACACGCACCACGTCGGCGTATCCTTTACCCGCAGCCTCAACAGCAATGCCCTTCAGCGCCCCCGCAGCGTCGTAAGCCGCATAAAACTTTACGCCACCTTCGACCACGACCCCCTCAAGTGGCTTAATGCCAGAAGGAGTCGCGACATACTCGCGCACTTTAGCCGCACCGGGCAGCACTTTTAATACTGCACGTTCGACCATGATGCGTTTATTTTCCGCAATCGGGCCCTGTGTATTTTCAAATGCGGCAACGATCAGTACGCCACATATGCTCGCGACCAGCCCCATCGTTAGAATCATTTTGCTGCCGGGGGTAGTTTTCACGCCTGTTGGCTCGCTCATGATTTTTCCTTTTGGCGAGTACCGTAAACTCTGGGCTGAGTGTATTGGTCAATCAATGGTGTGAGGGCATTGCCCAATAAAATGGCATACATCACGCCTTCAGTCAGTCCACCGAAGTAACGAATCATCACCGTTACCACACCGATCACTGCGCCGTAAATCCAAACACCGGTTGGGGTCACCGGCGAGGTCGCCATATCGGTTGCCATGTACACCGCGCCCAACATCAAGCCGCCGGAGAGCAACACAAACATTGGCGCTGGATAGTGCGTAGGGTCATAGAGTTGAAACATCCAAGCAGTCAGTGCTGCGGAGGCAAGTACAGCAACCGGAATGCGCCAATCCATAAATTTACGTGCTGCAAGATAGGCGCCGCACAGCAAAATTAAGAGGGCAGAAGTTTCGCCTGCTGAAGCGGTAACCGCACCCGTCAGTAAATCGTATGCCGATGCAGTCACGTTCTCAAATTTCCAGCGTGCTAAAGGTGTGGCGCCCGTAAACGCATCTACCCCTTGTTGTTTAATCCACGCGACGATTTCCGGCGGCATCATCAGAGGCGCGGTGAATGTCGTCGGCACAAATTCGCTGAAGCGATTGACTGAAAATGCGGGGACCCAAGTAGTGATTGCCACAGGAAAAGCGGCTTGTACAAACGCACGTCCCACCAGTGCAGGATTAAATGGGTTATGACCTAAACCACCGAACAAAGCCTTGCCGATGGCAATAGCCACAAAGCCTGCGATGACACCCATCCGGCTATTGCCATCGGCAAGGCTTTGTTCGGTGGTTT
>JBAXEJ010000033.1:0-23789 GCA_037140475.1 Gallionellaceae bacterium | reverse complement strand
AGCTTCTTGTTTAGCACGCTGCTCAGCGAGTGCTTTCGCCTCAGCTTCTGCTTTGGCGTGAGCGGCTTCTTGTTCAGCTTTCAAGCGTTGAGCTTCAGCTTCTTGTTTAGCACGCTGCTCAGCGAGTGCTTTCGCCTCAGCTTCTGCTTTGAGTCGAGCGGCTTCTTGTTCGGCTTTTAAACGTTGAGCTTCAGCTTCTTGTTTAACGCGTTGCTCAGCGAGAGCTTTCGCCTCAGCTTCCGCTTTGGCGCGAGCGGCTTCAAGCTCCGCTTTTATTCTCGCGGTCTCTTGTTCTGCTTTGATGCGGGCTACCTCAGCCTCAGCTTTCGCTTTGGTAGCCGCTTCGAGCTCTGCTTTAACCTTTGCGGCGGCTTCTAGTTGCATTTTTGCTAGTGCAGCGGCTTGTTCGGCGCGAACACGTGCCTCCGCCTCTAGTTTTGCTTTCGCTTCTGCCTGCGCTTTAATCTGGGCTTCTTGTTTGGCTCGATTGACCTCTTCCAGTTTATTTTTCGCTGCGAAATCGGCCGCTAATTTAGCGTTTGCCGCAGCCTTAATTTCAGCCTCTTCCTTTGCTTTTGTTTTGGCTGCTTCGACTGCAGCCTCGAGGCTTGAATGTGCTTTAGCAGCTTCGGCAGATCGGTTGGCCGGAGAAGGAGAAGGGGCAAGGCTAGTGAAGTCTAGTTCATCACTTAACGTTGGAGTGACGATTTTAGGAGTGACAATTTGAGGTTCAGCGAAGGGCTTAGCCTTGTCGCGAACATAGCCACCAGAAATTAACTCTTTAAAAACACCTGATAGCTCTTCACGCAGACTAGGGGGCGCTTTTTTAGAAATTTCTTCAAAAGTCGCTTTGTCATCTACCAAAAAAAGAGCGCGCTTGAGGTCTCCAGAAAGGCTGCCGCCTTTGCCCTTAGTTTCGTTATCGCCCTTGGTGGTTTTGACAAAAACTGTTTTGCTATCCATGGTCACTCATTGTTTACAACGGTTGTGATCACTCTGTTATTGATATTGATCAATTTGATTTACTTAGTGCTTTAGCGATGCGTTCAAGTGCAGCCTTGAGATTTTCCATCGAGGTTGCAAAAGACAGGCGCATGTAACCTTCGCTACCAAAAGCTGAGCCAGGAACAACGGCGACGCCAGCTTCTGCCAGTAAATATTCAGATAAGGCAATGTCGGATGTTTCTTTGAGAATTCTTTTTTGGTGCAGAGTAGCAATCGCGCCGCGCGCATCGGGGAAGGCGTAAAACGCGCCACCTGCCATCAAGCATTTAACGCCAGGAATTTTATTGAGCTCACTCACCACAAATACATGACGTTCGCGGAAGGCTTTGATCATTGGGGCGAGGCAATTTTGATCCCCGTTCAGAGCTGCTTCTGCCGCCACCTGAGAAATTGAAGTTGGATTAGAAGTGCTTTGCGACTGCACGTTTTCCATCGCGGTAATAATGTTCTCAGGACCAGCCGCATAGCCGATGCGCCAGCCTGTCATCGCGTAGGCTTTAGACACTCCATTAAGTACCATCGTGCGAGGGTACAGGTCAGGGCACGCATTGAGTATGTTGCAAAACTTCTCATCGGTTAGAGCGATGTGTTCATACATGTCATCGGTGGCAATCAGAATGTTAGGGTGTTTCAGCAACACCTCTCCCAGTGCCTTCAAATCTTCTAGTGTGTAAACCGCGCCAGACGGATTGCTCGGGCTGTTGATGACGACCATGCGTGTCTTAGGTGTGATGGCCGCTTCGAGCTGAGCAGGGGTGAGCTTAAAACCCTGTGCAATGTCTGCTTGCACAATAACGGGTTTGCCTTCGGCAATGATCACGATGTCTGGATACGAAACCCAGTACGGCGCGGTGATGATGACTTCATCGCCGGGGTTGATTGTCGCGAGTACCAAATTGAAGAAACTTTGCTTGCCGCCGCACGAAACGAGAATCTGTTTTGCGGTGTAATCCAAACCATTATCGCGCTTGAATTTGGCAATGATGGCTTGCTTGAGCGAAGGCGTACCGCCTACAGCGGTGTATTTGGTAAAGCCTTTGTTGATCGCACCAATGGCAGCGTCTTTAATGTGTTGCGGCGTATCAAAATCCGGTTCGCCAGTTCCTAGCCCGATGATGTCTTTGCCTTCAGCTTTGAGTTTAGCTGCGCGGGCCGCAACGGCGAGGGTAGGGGAGGGTTTAATGGCTTGTACGCGAGTGGAGAGAGTCACGATATTTCCTTGGGGTTGAACGTTGGCGCGGATTATACCTTTGCTGGGGCAAGTAATGAACCGCAAGCGTCCAATTCCAAAATAAACCAAGACAGGGCGGAGAGTGCGCCCTGTCTTTTTCTCTCTGAGAGCAGTTTTACCGCGCTAACGCTGCTTATTTAGCGCTACCGGCGCTTGGCTCTCGTGGGCCGCTACTGCATGGATTCGATGAATCTTTTTCGTACTTTGTCTCTGCATAACAAATATAAAAATATCCGACAACATTTTGGTGTTTACAAGAGGTGACTACTGAACCAATCACTTTTAAATTCCCAACGCCTCCTTCGCTAACATGGGCATACTTTAAGGCTTTAGCTCGAGCTTCTGATTCGGTTGCACCATTACCACTGCCTGTGGTTGTAGAAACACATCTATAGTTTTTAACCTCAGTTGTATGTAACCGTGGCTTTTGAGATGTAACGGGTTGTTCGTCTGTATTACCTGCTCGGCTTAGCTGTGAATTTTGAGTGGAAGCTGAAGTTGGTTGTTCACGCTCTCTCTGTGCTTCAGCTGCTCTTGCTCTTTCGCGTTCCTTCTCCGCTTCGATTTCTCTCATCTTCGCTTGATGTGATTGAGCTTGTTCTGCTTTTACTTGGCGTGTTGTTTCAGTGAACCCACTTGCGTCACCGCTATCCACAGCTTCCATTGATGACTTCATCATTCGTGTTTGTTGACCTGAATCTAAATTACGAGTTGCGTTACCTACAGCCATACCTGTTGCGAGTGTAGCGGCACCTTTCCAGAATGCTTTGGAGTCCTCTTTGTCACGCTGTTGCTGCTCGTAAGCCGCTTGTTGTCTTTGTGCGCTCGCTATTTCTGCCGCACGTTTCTGTTGCAAATATTGAGCATAGTAATCTTTTGAGTCTTTCCCCTCGCTACTCTTTTGTGATGGATTCGCACCTTTATCAATTAGAAACTGAGCTATATCGTTATATCCAAGTGAAGATGCATACATAAGTGGGGTTATTTTTACTTTTGATGTATAGCTTGTTGTAATGGTTGCTTCTCTAAAGGGAACTTTTTGCGCCACAAGAAGTTTGACCATTTCTTTATTTCCGTCATTAATGGCAACAGCTAATGGTCCATACCCTTTGTAATAGCAATCTACATTTACATTTGCTCCTTTAGCAATTAGCCGCTTTGCAAAATCCAGTTGCTCTTCCCATGTCGCAACACAGTTGGCTCCGCCAGGTCCCCAATTCCACTTTCCTAGTCCACTGGGACATTGATTTTTGTAACGCTGTGCAACTTGACATAGTGAAGGAGCTATTGGCACGTTAGTGCCAGGTACGTTTCCTTCTGCATTTGGGTCTTCACCTTTATCAAGAGAGCTTGTTGCCGCTTTGTAATCTCTCATATAAACATGCTGTGGCAAAGACGAGGCACACCCAGATAATATTACGACAGAAATTAATAAACTGACCGTGGTAAGTGAAATACGCATTAAGGCTTCATCCTATGTTTCATGGGATCCAACTCCACTAGCTATTTATCAAGTCTCGCCAAGTTGACGAGGGCACGTAACACAGGTTGCTTACATTGCAATTGCATCGCAACCATCAATAGCTTTCATTTCTTCGTAGCTTGGTGACCCATCTGGCCACGGTAGTCCTTTCAGCATTGCCCACACCACAATGTCTGCATCGAAGCCATTCAAATTGAGGCCGGTAATGCTGTTGCGGATGTTGCGACACATTTGGATTGCGGCGCTTTTGACAGGCGAATCTTTGGGTTGAGTGGTGTTTTGTTTTGCATTGGCATCGCCGCTTTCTTTAGCTTTGGCGGCAACCAATTTAGTCTGCGCGTGTGCAAACCATTCCTGTTGCGCAAGGAAAGTGCGAATAGTGTTCAGTTTCTGCCCATCGTTAAGCAGGTTGTAGTTCAATATTTCGCTGGGGTTGAGTTCTTTCATTATGTGTTGCTTGGCTTCTTCTTTAGTTGTCTTGCAGCGAGTTTTATCATCGGTTTTGTCGCAGATGCGCCAATCGGAAAATATGGAGGGACGCGGATAGTCAAAGGTAATCGTCCAGATACCTATCTGGTTTTTTTCATGCTGGGCTTTGGCTTCTTTTTCGCTGTCGCTCCAGCTTTCGTCAGCAGGGATGTTGAGCGTTACTTTGATGCCGTTTGGCTGTTTATTTTCTTCATTCCAAAGTCTGAAATCGGGCGTAGTTGTGTGCTCTTCTTTAACGTCGGTGCTAAACAGTTTTGATATCGCGTTATCAAGAGCGGAGGCTCGATCTTTACTGGCTTGAGAACTGAGTGTGGTGATTACAGGGGCGTTCGGTGAAACGGCGTTGATTGCGCCGACTACCACTTGCAACGCGCTAGCCGCGCCACGGGAGGCATACGACGTGCTGCCGTGCATGGTGACGGTGATTTTCGGAATCGCGCCATTGCCATTTCCTTTCACGAGAAACAGCGGATGATTGCGGTCGGCATGAGATACGATGCGTGACCATTTTTCACCGCCTGAATTGCTCTCGTGCCCAACAGTAACTAGAGGAATCGTTTCTTCAAGTGCATCCACGGCTACCTTGGCAGTGAAGTTGATTGAAAATTCTTTGCCATACAGCCATCGCATTAACCCATTTCTAGGTTTGTACGGATATTCGGCTATTTTGTCCTCTGAGTTTTTGTTGCCATCCGCATCAAGTTTGCTGGTAATGATCAAACGAGTGTAGCTATCAGAGAAATTACCACCCAGTTGCTTGATATTTTTGTTATCTAACCCATTACCATCCAAGCTCCAGTTGTCCGTGTAGGTGGTGTATGGCGTGAGGTTGATGCTTAGGATTTTTGGGGTGTTTGGTGTAGCGGGAGCAGCTTCTGCATTTTGTGGCAGGTGGGGATTTACAAGAGCAGCATCTGTTTTTGAAGATGCGCAGCCAGTTAAGCCCACGCAGGCACATAACGTAACCGCTGAAAAAATAAAAAGAAATGAACTTTTTTGTAGGGGGCTAACTAATGCTTGCTTGCTTGCTTGCTTGCTTGCTTGCTTGCTTGCTTGCTTGCGCGGTGTGGTCGTGCATATGTTTCCCCTTTTTAACAATTGTGCAACGGTAATGCTTCTTGCGTGATGCTGAAACAAAACCTTGCGCCAGTTCCTAATTCTGGGGAATTCGCGGAGCGCCTTTCATCCTGCGTGGGGTGAAATGTACGGGAGACGAACTAGCAAGTGGGCGAAATTTATTTTACGTGGGCGCGGCTGTCAAGGTTTTCAGAATTCCACCTTGGCATGGTTGACCACCGAACGGTCGTTCCATAGAATGCAGTGGTCAGCTTGCCAATCTCGTCACAGAGGCGCTTATCATGAAACCTCAACCCGCCGATTCTACAATTCACCTCGCAGTGTTTCAGGAAAAATCTATCCGCCGTACTTGGCATAACGAGGAGTGGTGGTTTTCCATCATTGATGTAATTGGCATTCTTTCCGATTCTGCGATTCCTAAGCGTTATTGGTCTGACCTAAAGCGCAAGCTGGCGCAAGAGGCGGGTTCTGAGCAACCGTACGAAAAAATCGTACGGTTGAAACAAGTCGCCCCCGATGGCAAGCAGCGCGAAACTGATTGTGCGAATACAGAAACACTATTTCGACTGATTCAATCCATTCCGTCACCTAAAGCCGAGCCGTTCAAACGCTGGCTGGCGCAGGTGGGTTATGAGCGAGTAAAAGAAATTGAAAACCCTGAGTTGGCGAGTGCACGGGCGCGGGATTTGTATCAGGCCAAAGGTTATCCGCAGGCATGGATTGAAAAACGCTTGCGTTCGATTGCGATACGTGGCGAGTTGACGGACGAATGGAAGCAGCGCGGTGTGCAGGAAGGAAAAGAGTATGCGATTCTTACTGCTGAAATTGCCCGCGCCACGTTTGGCGTAACACCCTCCGAACATAGCAAGCTTAAAGCATTGGACGAGGTTAGAACGGGCAATAATTTGCGTGATCACATGACTGATTTGGAGTTGATTTTTAGTATGCTGGGCGAGGCGAGCACGACAGAAATTGCGCGTGAAAAAGATGCGCAAGGCTTCACTGAAAATTCCTTGGTAGCTAAACAAGGTGGCACAATTGCAGGCGATGCACGCAAGGCGCTAGAAGTTAAAAGCGGTAAGCGCGTGGTGAGCAAAGGAAATTATCTGGCGTTGGACGAAATGAAGCAGGTCGATGTGGCAATGAAAGTTACCCAGAATAAAAAGCTTAAAGAATAAATTTGCGGGGTTTAAATTCGGCAGTTGGATAAAATAAAGAAGGCAGCCAACCGGTGACAATTTGTCACCGACTGAAATTACCCGCAGACGGTACAAATTATGAACATCAAAACCTTCCCTAATAGTCCCTATCGCTTGCACCAACCCTTTGAACCAGCGGGCGATCAGCCTAATGCTATTGCACAGTTGGTCGAGGGGATTAACGATGGTTTGGCGTTTCAAACATTGCTCGGCGTAACCGGCTCCGGCAAGACTTTCACCATGGCCAATGTCATCGCGCGGCTGGGTCGTCCGGCGATGATTATGGCCCCGAACAAAACATTGGCAGCGCAGTTGTATTCCGAGATGCGCGAATTTTTCCCTGAAAATGCGGTGGAGTATTTTGTTTCTTACTACGACTACTACCAGCCCGAGGCTTACGTGCCATCACGCGATGTGTATATCGAAAAAGACTCCAGCATTAATGAGCAGATTGAGCAGATGCGCTTGTCTGCGACCAAAGCGTTGCTGGAGCGTGAAGACTGCGTCATCGTGGCGACCGTTTCAGCGATCTACGGTATTGGCGATCCGGTGGATTACCACGGCATGATTTTGCACCTGCGCCACAACGAAAAAATGCATCAGCGCGATGTAATCAAACGCCTGATCGAAATGCAGTACGAGCGCAACGACGTTGACTTTTCGCGCGGTAAATTTCGAGTTCGTGGTGATGTGATTGACATTTTTCCCGCAGAAAGCAGCGAACATGCTCTGCGAATAACCTTGTTTGATGACGAGGTAGAAACGCTCACACTGTTTGATCCACTCACTGGCCACACTTTACAAAAAGTGCCGCGCTACACCGTGTACCCATCAAGTCACTACGTTACACCCCGCAGTACCGTGTTGGAGGCAATTGAAACCATCAAAGTGGAATTGGCAGAGCGCATCGCTTTTTATCAGAAGGAAAATAAATTGGTCGAGGCGCAGCGCATTGAGCAGCGCACCCGTCACGATTTAGAAATGCTGGTGGAGATAGGGTTTACCAAAGGTATTGAAAATTACTCGCGCCATTTGTCAGGGCGAAAAGCAGGGGAGCCGCCACCCACCTTGCTGGATTATTTGCCACCCAATGCACTGATGTTTCTGGACGAAAGTCACGTGATGATTCCGCAGGTGGGCGGCATGTATAAAGGTGACCGCGCACGCAAAGAAAACTTGGTCAATTATGGTTTCCGCTTGCCTTCTGCGATGGATAACCGGCCATTGCGTTTTGATGAATTTGAAAAAGTCATGCGCCAGAGCGTGTTTGTTTCAGCTACCCCCGCGGTGTATGAGGCAGAGCACGCTGGGCAGGTGGTCGAGCAGGTGGTGCGTCCCACCGGCTTGATTGATCCGGTGATTGAAGTGCGCCCTGCCATGCATCAAGTCGATGATCTGATGTCCGAAGTGACCCTGCGCGTGCAGGCGGGTGAACGTGTGTTGGTGACTACGTTGACCAAGCGTATGTCGGAAGATTTGACTGATTACTTCACTGAGCACGGCATTAAGGTGCGCTATCTGCATTCGGATATTGAAACGGTCGAACGCGTCGAAATTATTCGTGATTTGCGCCTCGGTATGTTTGATGTGCTGGTCGGTATTAATTTGTTACGTGAGGGGCTAGATATTCCCGAGGTGTCGTTGGTCGCTATTCTGGATGCCGATAAAGAGGGTTTTCTACGGTCGGAGCGTTCGCTGATTCAAACCATCGGTCGTGCAGCACGTCATATCAATGGTAAGGCGCTTTTGTACGGTGACAAAATTACTAAGTCGATGCGTTTCGCAATAGATGAAACAGATCGCCGCCGCGCCAAGCAACAGGCTTACAACGAGGCACATGGCATCACTCCCCAAGGCGTGCAAAAGCGTATTAAGGACATTATCGAGGGCACCTATGAGCCGGAAGTGGCGCGTAATCAGCTGAAGGCGGCACAGATTCAAGCTAAGTATTTGGCAATGACGCCAAAAGAAGTTTCAAAAGAAATCAATCGGTTGGAAAAAGAAATGCTTCAGGCTGCGCGCAATCTTGAATTTGAAAAAGCAGCCCAGCTTCGCGACCAACTGAAGAAATTGCGAGAAGGGGTGTTACTTTCAACCTTGTAACTTAAGCGGGATGAATTTGCTCATTCCGCTTTTTTTCGTATATTATTTTAATAATTGTTAAACAATGGAAATGTATGATGGATTCTAAGCAGGTTGTTGAAGCACTCTCGGCATTAGCTCAGCCAACACGTTTGGCGGTCTATCGATTATTGGTTGAAGCGGGGCAAGCTGGCATGTCCGCTGGGCAAATCGCTGAAAAACTTGAATTGGCGCCAGCTACTTTGTCATTTCACTTTAAAACACTCAGCCATGCTGAACTGATTGAAAGTCGGCAAGACGGTCGCTTCATTTACTACACGGCAAATTTTGCAGTGATGAATGGCATGGTGACCTACCTGACTGAAAACTGTTGTGGCGGCAATGCAGAGGCTTGTAAAACGCCTAATAAAAATTGTTAATTAATTGAAAGGAAATTCAAATGAGTGAAAAACAATACAACGTACTGGTGTTATGCACAGGTAATTCAGCCCGTAGCATCTTGGGTGAAGTGCTTTTCAATACATTGGGTAAGGGCAAGTTTAAGGCTTACAGCGCGGGCAGTAAGCCTGCGGGAAAAGTGAATCCCGGTGCGCTTGAGTGGCTACAAAAAAATGGACATAGCATCGAAGGTTTGCGTAGTAAAAGTTGGGATGAGTTTGCCGTGCCGGGTGCGCCTGAGTTTGATTTTATTTTTACCGTTTGTGACAACGCCGCTGGCGAAGCCTGTCCATTGTGGCTTGGTAAGCCTGCAACTGCACATTGGGGTATTCCAGATCCTGCGCACATTGAAGGCGATGAGGCGCGCCGCGCAGCGTTCAACAAAGCCGCTGATCAATTGGCTCGTCGTATAAATCTATTCTTGAGCTTGCCTTTCGAAAAATTGGACAAGCTGGTGTTGAAAGACAAGCTCTCCGAAATTGGCCGCATTCAGGATTAAGCCATGAGCATCTTTGAGCGCTACCTAACAATATGGGTTTTTCTGTGCATCATTGTGGGCGTTGTATTAGGGCAGTTTTTGCCCGCACCGTTTCACTGGCTCGGAAGCTTGGAGGTGGCCAAGGTCAACATTCCGGTTGGTTTGTTGATCTGGGTAATGATTATTCCCATGCTGTTGCGCATTGATTTTGGTGCACTACATGAGGTGCGTAAACACTGGCGCGGCATCGGCGTGACCTTGTTTATCAATTGGGCCGTGAAGCCATTTTCGATGGCGCTGTTGGGTTGGTTTTTCATCCGCTATCTGTTCGCGCCTTACCTACCCGCTGAGCAACTTGATAGTTATGTCGCTGGATTGATTTTATTGGCGGCAGCACCTTGCACCGCGATGGTGTTTGTATGGAGTAGGTTGGTCAACGGTGAGCCCTTATTTACCTTGAGTCAGGTTGCGCTCAATGATGCCATCATGATTTTCGCTTTTGCACCTCTAGTGGCTTTGTTACTCGGCATGTCGGCGATCATTGTGCCGTGGGATACGCTGATAGTGTCTGTAGTGCTCTATATTGTGTTGCCAGTGCTTTTGGCGCAACTATGGCGCAAATGGCTCTTGGCGCAGGGCGAGGAAGTTTTGGCTCGCACACTCACTCAACTTGGGCCAATCTCAATCTCTGCATTGTTGCTGACTTTGGTATTGCTGTTTGCATTTCAGGGTCAAGCTATTGTTGAGCATCCGCTCATTATCGCCATGCTGGCCGTGCCGATTACCATTCAGGTTTATTTTAACTCGGCGCTTGCTTACTGGCTTAATCGCCGTTTGGGCGAGGCGCATTGCGTGGCAGGGCCTTCGGCCTTGATCGGCGCGTCTAATTTTTTTGAATTAGCAGTGGCTGCGGCGATTAGTTTGTTTGGTTTCGAATCCGGCGCAGCATTGGCAACGGTGGTCGGGGTGTTGATCGAAGTGCCAGTGATGTTGAGTGTGGTCTACTTGGTTAAGCGCAGCAAGGGATGGTATGAAACAGCTTGATTTTGTTCCGGTGCGACTGGACTAGGCTAGGGCCCTAATTAAAATTTACATGGCACGATTAAAGTTATGACACAAGAAAAAGCATATCAAGCACTGATCGCCGACCGGATTTATTTTGGCGGAGCAAAAGATGTAGTAGCAATGGTTGAGAACGACAAAATTCACGTTGTGGTTGACTTGCGCGCAGAATCTCAAGCCTGCGAGTCGTCTGACTCCTCAGTGACTTGGATCAAAATTCCACTCGGCGACAATGCGACTGAGCCAGAGCATCTTCTCTTTGCGCAAGCAATCCAAGCAGTGGTTTCGGCGTATCAGCAGAATAAAAAAGTGGCATTTCATTGTGGTGGCGGCAAAGGGCGAACGGGCACAGTCGCTGTAGGCGTGCTGCTGGAACTGGGCATTTGCAAAACGATAGATGAAGCCGAGGCATTGGCGAAAAGTATCCGTCCCGTGATCAGTGTTAAGCCAGATCAACGAGCTTCTTTGATAAGTTTGTACCCCAGTGAAAACTAGGTGCAACACCATAGGCATCATTGAATTATTTTAATGAACAGCATTGAGCCTCATCTGTTTAATACCGTTGAAAAACATCGGGCATTGCCTGATTACGCCATGCTATGAGCGGGAGTTTTCCTTGCATCCTTCGTGACTGGAACGCGCTTGAAGGCGAATTACGAAATTATCTTAGACACCGTTCTGCCGATGCGCATCTGGCCGATGACTTGCTTCAAGAAGTTTTCGTCAAAGCTATGCAGCAAGGCGAGCAGTTTTGCTCACTCGATAATTCCCGCGCATGGCTGTTTCAAGTGGCGCGTAATGCGCTCATCGACCATCTTCGTTTGAAGCAAGAGGTGATCGAAGTACCAGAAGATATTCCGCAACCTGAGTCGAGCCATGAACCGATTCAAGCACTGGGTGCTTGCGTCAAACGGGTGCTCTCCGAGCTCTCTCCTGAAGACCGCGATATCATCGAGCAGTGCGATCTTGAAGACGTGAAGCAGCAAGATTATGCGAATAAGCTCGGCCTTTCGCTGGCTGCGGTGAAGTCTCGATTGCTGCGTGCTAGGGAGCGGATGCGAGGTCAGATGAGTGCAGCTTGCCAAGTGAGTTTTGATGAAAGCGGGCGCGTGACAGATCACGTGCAGCGCTAGCTGCGAAGTCTTAGCAAAAATAATTTAATAAATCTGCATCCTTTTGTAGCTTCGTTCGTCTCCACTGTATGACTGACTGTTTTGGAGTTTACTCAATGCCTAGCTTTGCCCTTGCTTTTCCTCGTCGCAACCCGCGTGCCTTCTTGTTTGTTGCCGCCGTGCTGTGGTTCGCTCTCTATAAAACGCTGGAGCCGCTATCTCATTGGTTGGTGGATCGCTTGCCTGTATTGCAAGGCAGCCATCTCTACGATGCACTGCAATTTTTTTTGTACGACACCCCAAAGGTTTTGCTGCTATTGGTGGGCGTAGTGATGGTGATGGGCATGATCAACTCCTACTTCACCCCTGAACGCACTCGTGCGTTGTTGTCTGGTGGGCATGAAGGTGTGGGTAACGTGATGGCCGCGCTGTTGGGCATTGTTACGCCATTCTGCTCCTGCTCTGCCGTGCCGCTGTTTATTGGCTTCGTGCAGGCGGGCGTGCCACTTGGGGTGACCTTCTCTTTCCTGATTTCCGCACCGATGGTGAATGAGATTGCGCTGGCGCTATTGTTTGGCTTATTCGGTTGGAAGATTGCTGCGCTGTATTTGGGGCTAGGGTTGTCCATTGCCATCGTTGCCGGATTCATCATTGGTAAATTGAAGATGGAACTTCATCTCGAAGACTGGGTGCAAAAGATGGCGCATGTCGATGCGACGGTTAATGCAGATGAGTTGACCTTGGCCGATCGTATTGATGCTGGCTTTGCGAGCGTACGCGAGATCGTAGGCAAAGTGTGGCTGTATGTGCTGGCGGGTATCGCCATTGGAGCAGGCATTCATGGTTACGTGCCAGAAGATTTTATGGCGGGACTGATGGGTAAAGAAGCGGGTTGGTGGTCAGTGCCTGTTTCAGTGCTGATCGGTGTGCCGATGTACACCAACGCGGCGGGCATTATTCCTATTGTTGAAGCATTGCTGGCTAAAGGTGCATCGCTTGGTACCGTGTTGGCGTTCATGATGAGTGTGATCGCGTTGTCGCTGCCGGAGATGGTGATTCTGCGCAAAGTGCTCAAGCCAAGATTAATCGCAACTTTTGTTGGCGTCGTGGCGACAGGCATTATGGTCGTAGGATTTGTGTTTAACGCGCTGGTGTAATTTTCAGTTGTTTATTAAATTAAAAGGAGTTGTGACATGGAAATAAGCAAAGTAATTAATGTATTCGCTGGATTTATGGTGATGGCAAGTTTGGGTTTAGCACATTGGATGGGGCAGATTGATTTGTCGCACGCCAGTTGGCTATGGCTGACTTTCTTCGTTGGATTGAATGTGTTTCAAATGGGTTTTACCGGATTTTGCCCGTTGGTAAAAATTCTTGCCCTGTTCGGTTATGACAAGAGCAAGTGCTGCACCCCAAACAAAGACGGCAAGTCCTGCTGCTGATTTATTAGGAGAGCTCAAAAATGAAAAACATCAAAGTCCTCGGTACGGGCTGTGCCAACTGCAAGACCACGCAGAAGCTCATCGAAGAAATGGCTAAAGAAAAAGGCATTGAGATTCAGTTGGAGAAAGTCGATCAACTGCAAGACATCATGTCCTACGGTGTGATGTCTACACCGGGCGTGGTGGTGGACGGCAAAGTGGTGCATGCGGGTGGTGTGCCGAGTCGCGACAAGATTGCGGGTTGGTTTTAAGGCAATCTATGAGCCACGATCATCTTTCTCATGTGCCGAACAGCTTTGGGCGCGCATTTGCGATTGGCATCGCGCTGAACGTCGGCTTTGTCTTGATCGAAGCCTTTTATGGGTGGCGCACCGGCTCGTTGGCGTTGCTGGCAGATGCGGGACATAACCTGAGTGATGTGGGTGGGTTGCTATTAGCATGGGCAGCAATGGCGGCAGCGCGTTTGCGGCCAGATGATCGACACACTTATGGTTGGCGACGTGGGTCGATTTTAGCCAGCTTCACTAACGCACTTATTTTGCTGGTAGCGATGGGTTCTCTTGCATGGGAAGCGTTGCACCGATTTCAAATACCCTCTGCAACTGATGGGGTGACCATCATGGTGATTGCGGGTATCGGTGTGTTGGTTAATGGGGTTACGGCGGCACTTTTTGCGGCAGGCAGCAAAAATGATTTGAATATTCGCGGCGCCTTTCTGCACATGGCGGCAGACGCGCTTGTTTCGCTCGGTGTTGTGCTGGCTGGCGCTTTGTATCTGTGGCAAGGCTGGCAGTGGATTGACCCAGCAGTCAGCCTCGTGATTGCTGCCGTTATTATCATCGGCACTTGGTCGTTGTTTCGTCAATCTTTACATTTATTGTTTGATGGTGTTCCAGAGCATGTTGATTTGGTGGCCGTGCGCAATGTTTTGCTGTCGATTCCCAACGTATCACTTGTACATGATTTGCATATTTGGGCGATGGACACTTCCGAGTTGGCGTTAACAGCGCATCTAGTGGTGAGTGATGAGATGCAAGATGCCGATCAATTATTGAGTGTCGCTACGGGAAAATTGTACAGTCTTTTTGCAATTCACCACGTCACTTTGCAGATTGAATCTCAGCGCTATGCGGAGCAATGCGGGGTGAGCAGTTGCTGATCTATTTGGAGTTTATTATGAAACGCTATTTTGCTTACCCACTACTCTGTCTTGCTTTACTTATTCCCAACTTGGCTCGTACTCAGGACATGCAATTCAAACAAGTAGCCCCCGGGATTTTTGCGCACATCGGCGGCATCGGTGCGCGCACCTATGAGAACGGGGGGATGAATGCGAACTCGGGATTTATCGTGACTAAAGTAGGTGTGGTCGTGGTGGATAGCGGCTCAAGCGATCAGGTCGCGCAGCAAATTCATACCGCCATCCGCAAGGTCACTAAGCTACCGGTTACATATGTCATAAACACCGGAGGACAGGACCATCGCTGGTTGGGTAATGGTTACTTTAAAGCCCAAGGCGCTGAAATTGTTGCTTCCAGCGCCACTGTGGAAGACATGAAAGCTCGTGGTGTGAGCCAAATAGAGGGTTTGAAAAGTATTCTCAGAGAAAAGTTTGGCAACACTGAACGCACTTTACCGACCCGCAGTTATGAAAAAGAGTTCACGCTAAATCAAGGTGGGCGCGATATTCGCATTCTGCATTTTCAAGCGGCTCATACGCCGGGCGACAGCATTGTGTGGCTGCCCAAAGAGGGGGTGCTGTTTGCAGGCGACATCGTTTATGTTGACCGATTGTTAGGCGTGATGGCTTACAGTAACGTTAATAGCTGGTTGTCCTCGTTTGAGGAAATGATTAAATTAAAGCCGCGACTGATCATTCCCGGTCATGGTGATGTCTGCGATCTAGCCAAAGCGCAAAAAGAAACGGGTGATTATTTGCGCCTACTCATTACTTACATGGGTAAGGCGGTGGATAAAGGTGAGGAGTTGCAACAGGCCATTAACCGCCTTGATCAAAGCGCCTTCGCCTATTTAGCCAACTACGAACTACTCAAGGGGGCGAACGCCAGCAGAGTGTATTTGGAGATGGAGAGCCGATAAATCTAAATGATCAGCTAGGCCCTTATATTAGGTGTAGATCGATTTCCTGCCTGACTTCTATCTGGGATTAATCTGTTTGTCATAATCTTGACGTATCGTCATCGAGTATTTTTCGATGACGAGTAATTAGATGAAAATTCCTGAACACACCTCAAATACATTTGACGCTGAGCTAACAACAGCCTGCGAAAAGGTAATGCGCATGGCCGAGTTGGTCGAGAACCAGTTTTCGGTCGCCATTAGCTCACTTGCTTCCGCCGACCTTGCGGCGATGGATAGCGTTATGGATATGGGCTATCTGGTTAACGCGATGGAAATAGAAATCGACGAGCTTTGCACTTCCATCCTCGTGCGACGTCAGCCCACTGCCAACGACTTACGCTTGGTGACGACGATTATCAAAATCATTAATGATTTAGAGCGCGTCGGTGACGAAGCGGAAAATGTTGTTAAATATTCTCGGCTCATTTTTCAAAAAAATCTCCAGCAGTTACCCTGCTATTCGCAAATTAACTATATCTCGGATGTGGCAGGCAAAATGTTGAGTGCTGCGATGAGTGCCTTTGAAGAGATGGATGCGGAGATAGCAAGAGAAATGGCGCATAAAGATGCACTCATTGATCAAGAGTGTCGATCGATTCTTAGGGGCCTGATTGGTTACATGATGGAAGATGGCAGTGACCTTACAGTGGCTATGCAAGTCGGCTTGATTTCAAGATCGGTTGAGCGAATTGGCGACCATGCGAAAAATATTTCTGAGTATGTGGTGTACATGATTCAAGGTCGTCGTGCGCAGAATTACTGCACAATCTAAATTCGTCATCACGCTGTCATATCACTTCGCTAAAGTAGATGAATTAAGCGGTTACTTCTAACGCTATCAATTACTTTTTTTGGGGGATCCATGTCGAACCTTACGCCAGTTGAACAGCACTGCTTATTGTCAGTGGTGCCTCGAACACATAATGTAACCAATCTTGTTTTGGTGCCAACTGCCGAGCAAAGTGCTTCGCCACTTAGGCAGATTATTGATCAGCGTTTACTGAATGCGGTCTTTCAACCTTTGATAGACCTAAAGAGTGGAGAGTTCTTGGGTTTTGAAGGGTTGATTCGTGGGCCAATCGATTCGCCGATGCATTCGCCCTTCTTTTTGTTCAGTGAAGCCGTAAAAGAGGGCATGTTGCTTGAGCTAGAAAAGCTAGCACGCGAAACAGTCCTTGAGGCATTCGTTAAATTAAATCTGGCTGGAAATTTATTTCTAAATGTCAGCCCTGAAACACTGACAGATCCTAATTTTAAGAGTGGCCAGACCCTGCAATGTATGCAGAAGCTGGGTATTTCTCCTGATCGCGTCATCATTGAAATAACTGAGAACCAACCCACTTTTGATTTCAAAGGCATGCGCGATGCGCTATTGCACTACCGCGAAATGGGCTTTCAAATTGCCATTGACGACCTAGGCGAAGGCTTCTCCAGTTTGCGCTTATGGTCTGAGTTGCGGCCAGAGTTTATTAAAATTGATATGCACTTTGTGCAAGGCGTAGATAAAGATCCGATCAAGCTGCAATTTTTAAAATCAATTCAGCAGATTGCTGAAAGCTGCGGCACACATGTGATTGCCGAGGGTATTGAAACCGAGGCTGAACTGCGTGTAGTGAAAGATATTGGTATTGCCTACGGCCAAGGCTATTTTATTGCTCGCCCTAGCGCGACGCCTGCAAGTGCGGCTCCGCATGAAACGAATCGCGTAATCAATTCATCTGGTATTGCCATATTTCCCAAAGAGAAAATCAATCAGCGCACGAAAATGACTGCGTATACGCTGTTGTCATATATTGAACCGGCAAATCCAGCGACCCTGAATGAAGAAATATTTGGCAGATTTACGAACAATTCATCACTGCGAATTATTCCTGTTGTGAAAAACGGCAAACCGATTGGCCTGATTAATCGCTATCAATTTATTGATCGTTTTGCCAAACCATTTCAGCGAGAGCTACATGGCAATAAGGCCTGTCTCGAAATTATTCAGTACGAACCCTTGTTGGTTGAGCGAAATATGCCGATTGAAGAGCTGAGTCATTTTTTGGCGGACGCGGAGAGCCATCATTTTTCTGATGGCTTCATCATCACAGAAAACGGCTGCTATATCGGCGTGGCGTCAGGCCAAGATTTATTGCGCGAGTTGACCAAAATGCAGCTGGAGGCGGCACGTTACGCTAATCCACTTACTTTGTTGCCGGGCAATGTGCCGATCAATGAACATATCGAGCGCTTACTTGCCGCCAACTCACCTTTCGTGGCTTGCTATTGCGATCTCGATCACTTTAAGCCCTTTAACGACACCTACAGTTATCGCAAAGGTGACGAAATGATTCAACTCACTGGGCGAATTTTGAGTTGGGCCTGTGATCCTAAACAAGACTTTATCGGACACATCGGCGGTGATGATTTTATTTTATTGATGCAGAGTAAAGATTGGAAAGTGCGTTGCGAGCAAGCCTTACGCTCTTTCGAACAGGCCGCCTCACTCATGTTTAAAGCCGAACATCAGTCTGCAGGGGGTTATACGTGCGAAGGGCGTGACGGCACGACAAAGTTTCATCCGCTTACTAGCTTGTCGATTGGCGCTAGCAATATATTACCTGGACGTTATTTGTCACATCACGATGTGTCTGCGGCGATGGGTGATGCTAAAAAAATGGCCAAAAAAATTGAGGGCAACAGTTTGTTCATTGAGCAACGTAAAGTGTCAATGCAGTAACTCTATGAGCTCTCAATACTTAGCCGAGGCCACCTTGCTTACTCATTTAATAGCCATTATTCGTTCGCTTCGCTTCGTTGCGCATCTTTGCAAAGGATTGGCGATTGCGTTGATTTACCCTTATCTGCAACTCTCAGCCCGCCGCAAAATTTTGCAAAAATGGTCGCGTAAATTACTGAGTATTTTTAATATCACCATTAATTTTCAAGACAGTTGCTCAGCAGATAATTGTTACCAAGGCCTCATCATCACCAATCACATCTCATGGTTGGATGTGTTCGTGCTAAATGCGATCGTGCCAATGCGTTTCGTCGCAAAATCTGAGGTTCGCCGATGGCCGGTAATTGGTTGGCTATGTGAACGAGTGCAAACTTTTTTTATCGAACGCGGTAGCGCGCGCTCGGCAGCACGCATCAATGTGCAATTAGTTGAGCTACTCAAGCGCGGTGAATCGCTTGCGGTTTTTCCTGAGGGGACGACAACCGAAGGTACAAGCGTGGCACACTTCCACTCCTCACTGATTCAACCCGCCATTGATGCTGGAGCCAAGGTGTTTCCAATGGCCATTCGTTATCACGATAGGCAGGGCATGCACAGCAAGGTGCCGGCTTATATTGATGAGGTGAGTTTCGGTGCATCGCTGTGGACTATTTTGACGACACGAGAGTTGCACGTGCAACTTGTTTCTACTCCAGTATTAGAGGCGAGTGGTGCAGAGCGCCGTCAATTAACGCTACAGGCACAGCAAAATATCAGTGCGATGCTTGATTCATTGCATGCGGTGGTTAAAAAAAGGGAACAACCCTTTCAAGAAAAGGTGCTTGAGCCAACACAAGATGAACTGCAAGCGGAGATGCATTTTCAATCACTCTACGGCGTGTTGCTCAATCCGCCGATGAGTTCAGAAAACATGCGTCGAGAAGTTAAATAGATTCACAAACCTTTAATATTCGCTTAACCCTTCTGCAATATCTCACCGCTACTCTTCTGCTATCTAAACCGATAGGAGAAGGCCATGTTAGACCTGATTCAGCAGCAAGCTCAAAAGCCTCAAAGCAGACTTATCGTTGGCTTAGCTAAAACGGGTAGTGAAGTAGAAGATGCGCAACGCATTCGCTTCAAAGTATTCGGTGAAGAAATGGGCGCTAAGTTACCCAGCGCTGAGTTGGGTTTAGATGTAGATCGCTATGATCGTTACTGTGATCACCTTTTGGCTCGTGATCTAGGCACCAATGAAGTCATTGGTACTTATCGCATCTTGCCGCCTGAGCAAGCGATTAAGGCGGGCGGTTATTACTCTGAAACTGAATTTGATATTTCGCGCTTGGCGCATTTGCGCGACAGCATGGTGGAAGTAGGCCGCTCTTGTGTTCACCCTGATTACCGTGATGGCGCAACTATTACCCAACTATGGGGTGGGTTAGCAGATTACATCTCAAACAATAGCCATGAGTTCATCATTGGCTGTGCCAGCATCAGCATGAATGATGGAGGTCACTATGCCGCGAGTGTGTACAACAAAATCCATAAGTTACACGCAGCGCCAGAAGCGTTTCGCGTTGAGCCATTGCGTCCTTTGCCACTCGATACCCTGAATCAAGATTTAGACGTGATTATTCCCCCGCTTATTAAGGGTTATCTACGCTTGGGCGCTTATATCGGCGGTGCACCCGCTTGGGATCCAGAATTTAACTGCGCCGATCTTTTCATCTTGCTGCCGGTGGCACGTATGAATGAGCGGTATGCAAAACACTTTATGCGTAAAGCCGCACAAGCATAAATACAATGTCGCACAAAGGTAAATCAGCATGAAGCAACTCGAATCATTTATGCGTATTCTGTCACTGCAAAAACAACTTCGCCTGATGACCGGCATCTCCGTGCTGGGCATGTTTGTCGTGGTTGCTTTTGTCATGTTTAACTTAGCTCAACTACGTAGTGAATTTTCCATCTTCCATGATTTGCAGGATATGGATAAAAGTCTGATTGAAATTAAAGCAACGTCATTAGCTTTTAGTCGCGCAGATCCGATCATGCTAGAGACTCCCGCCAAGCTCGCTGAAGCAGATTCACGAATTCAAGAATTGTTGCAACGCATCTCTACGTCATCCGCAGATCAAGCGACGCAATCCAAGTTCAAAGAAATTTCCGAGAAGTGGCTTGCCTATGTAAAAGGTTTCAAAGATGCAATTGATATTGCCAAAGAGAGCCCCGCAGATGCCATCTCTATTCCAGATGCGATGTTCAGCATGTATTTGTCGCCGATGGTGACTGAACTTGATGTGCTAGTGAGCAATAACAAAGAAGCTGAAACCGTTTCTGAAACTGCGATCAATAGTGTGATGAGTCAAATTTTGTGGATTGTACTGTTGCCCTTGGTGCTACTCGGTGTGATGACAACCGTGACGCAAACTTTGTTTGGCCATCATTTGCGCAAGCGTTTGGATGGCATTGTCAGTGAAATTAGTTATTTGCAAAGTGGGGATTTAACGCGGCGTTTGTCGACACATCATCAGGATGAAATTGGACTGTTGTCGCAGACCATCAATAATTTTATTGCGCGCTTCGATGCCATTTTGTTTGATGTTCACGCATCGGCAGGCAATACCCACAGAACCGCTAAAGAAATTGGTCACATGGCGAGCTCGGTCAGTGCTAATGCTAAAGAGCAGTCCTCAAAAGTATTTGATGTAAGCAGTGCGATTGAAGGGATGGGCACTACCGTAAAGGTAATTGCTACCAATGCTTCAAAAGCGTCTGACGCTGCCAATAAAACACTGCGAATGGTGAATACGGCAAGTGAAGAGATGGGGCAGGGGATCATCTTTTCGCTCTTTGAAATTGATCAAACATTAAATTCATCGGTACATACGATGGATGAACTTAATGGTGCGATTAAACAGATTGGCAGGGTCAGCAGCTTGATTAAAGACATTGCGGAACAGACTAATCTTTTGGCCCTCAATGCGGCGATTGAGGCGGCTCGTGCCGGTGAGCAAGGTCGAGGTTTTGCCGTGGTGGCAGACGAAGTGCGCAAATTGGCTGAGCGTACCGCCAATGCAACTTCAGACATCACCGGTATCGTAAAAACAATTGAAACTCAAACGAAAGAAGCCACCGAAGTGATGATGCGTGCCAAAAAATCGGGTGCTCAAGGAGTGGTTCATGGCGAAGATATGGCTAAGCTTCTGCATGAAATCAAAGAAGATGTGAATGTCGTCACGGATATGATGACGCAGATTGCCCTAGCCACAGAGCAGCAATCAGCAGCAGGCGATCATATCTGGCGCAACATTGATTCTGTGGCCATCATTAGTGCAGATACCGCAACGAGTATTGAGCAAGCGCGTAACGAAATGTTGACGCTAGCAGATACGTCTAAAGCGTTATTTGATACGGTCGGTCAGTTTAAGTTGGCAAAGGCGGCATAAATTTTGTAGTTGTCGTAGAAGCATCAGTAGCAGTAGCAGTAGCGGTAGCGGTATTTGAAGTCTCCCTCCTTTTTGCGCACGCAGTTTGGTGCGCGTTTTTTTATTCAAATTTTATGCGCGCTTTAATTTCATCGAGTCAATTCACTGCCACTTTGGGGGCGTGTTTCTCGTAGGTCGGAATTGAGCGTGTGTTGTTGGGGCTTTAGCCCCTTACAGTCACGGCCTACTCCTTGCGGGATTAGAGCGAAAAATTAATTATTAATATAATCAGCACCTTACAGCACCAGCAATGTTTTTAAGGTAGCTACAGGAAGCTGTAAGTTACGTAGAGTTAGTTTCAATCTGCTACACGACCAGCTACACAATTTTATGATGGCAAGTACCATCCTTCGGCAATAAGTGTACATCAAGGAGCTACTTAATGCCTTCCACAAAATCAGGAACGTCATCGTTAGAGAATAAAGTCGATAGACGAAAAAAGCCTCACCATAGGGTGAGACTTTGTGAAAAGTAAATAGCAGATCTGCGCTTAACTAATCAAACGCAAACGTATCAGCATCGAGACTTTCTGCAGCAAATTTTCCACTCTTTACGAATTCATCAAATGGATCCCATGCGTGCTGGTGTGGATGTGCAGCAGACCTCACCCAGCTCCCATCCACCTGCTGTTCCATCATTTCATGCGCGACACCTTCTGGACTATCAATAAATTTAAAAGTGCCTTTGATGTGATTGTCGTAATAAAGCTCATGTATTTCGTTGTGCCACAGGCCCTCACTATATTTACTAATGCACTTCCAGTGATAGCCTTGGATAACTTCCGTTCCCAAAATTGCTTTGCCTTGCCCGATACGACTATTGGTTGGTAAAGGTGGTAAATCAATAACCTCAAACTGTGCTGGCCGACAGTGCTCAAACTCAGTAATTTTTTTAAAGTGGCAACGCATGAATTTGATATTGGGCTCAGGGTCATCATTTCCTAGTTCCGTGCGAATTGAGCTAGCGAGCCGATGCTCCCAATTAAACTTATAAAACTCAGTGGGAGGGTAAGGGAATGCAAATACCGTTGTTATTCCTTGCTTGGCTAACAGAATAGCCTCCTTACATTGCTTTAACATCGGCTTGCTAGTTTTATTCGTCATCTCTGTTTCAATGCGAATTGTTGCCCATGGGCTCGTTACTATCCCGTCAGGAATTTTTCCATCTGGAATACGCCTACGTATTTCGGCCTCTGTTTCAATAATAGATTTGGAGTGTTGATCTCTGACTTGACCCAACACTTGTATCGCCAATGCGTTATGTCGCCATGATGGGAAAATGTCTGCTGTTGTGACTTTGCTCTTTTTAAGGCAAATAAAATTGGAGCCATGCGCGCGCGCCCGAATAATCAGATTAGCGTCAACTAACCTAAGGACAGTTTTCTGCACCATTTGTTTAGACCAACCCAACAAAATTGCGAGTTCGTCTTCACGGATGGTTCCATGCCTTGCGACTTCTCTAAGAACATATCGCTCATTCTCCCGTGCAATCTGTTCACCGTTTTTACCAGCCGAATTCGACTTATTTGCTGAGTCGTCGACAATGTAATTGCTTCTGTTTTCTCTAATGCCTGCTTCAACTTCATCGTCCATTCTGCACCTCGCGAAAATAATTGATACTTAAGTTAGCCCCGGATCTTTTAAATTATCAATAATTTTCTGCAGGAGTTTTTGCGCCTTTGACTATCCATTTTTATTGCAGCGAAGATAAATAAAAATGGATAGTGGACCGTCCAATTTTTTATCAACTTACTTTTCAAAATTGCCGCCGATAAATAGTCAGTGGACTGACTATTGGACTATAGAATTTTGTGTCAAAAAAATGGATAGTGATTTGTATTGTTAAGGCCAGCGCATCGGTGTGATCGCTGGCTAAAAAATGTAAATCAAAAAGAAATACAAGGGCAAAATGCCAAGTCTAAAAAGCCTAAACAAAATCAATCCAAAAATCAGGTGTGGGAGGCCACCTTCGTCTCTGTCGTTCCGTTTTCGGCAAGTCAACTGCGGGTCCCCCTTATTTTGCGCTGCAAAATCCTTCTAACGAAGGCGGGCAACCCTAAAATTCCACTTCGCTTTCGCTCGCCCTGAACGGGTGCTGTCGCATGTCTTTTTAAGGTTGCCCGCCTTCGCAAAATGCTCGGGGGACCGGCTCCACTTCGTTCCACCCCATTCAAAATTCTGGGGAGGGAAAGTCTCTCCCCAGAATTTTGAATGGCTCCCGGCAAATGCATTTCGGCTGGACGCCGAAACCTATTCGCACTGTGCAGGGCTCACTCAATCGCCCTTGTCGGGCTCATGCAAGCGAGCCCGACAAGGGCGATTGAGTGAGCACTGCAAAGTGCGAATAGGTTTCGGCGT
>JBAXEJ010000032.1:0-26304 GCA_037140475.1 Gallionellaceae bacterium | reverse complement strand
AATCGTGCCTACGTTTACGTGCGGTTTGCTTCGTTCAAATTTGCTCTTTGCCATGACTTTTCCTTATCAATGTCAAACGTTAATCACAAAAACTGGTGCCCATGGCGAGAATCGGACTCGCGACCTCTCCCTTACCAAGGGAGTGCTCTACCACTGAGCCACATGGGCAAGCAACCAAACTGGAGCGGGTGAAGGGGATCGAACCCTCGTCGTAAGTTTGGAAAACTTCTGCTCTACCATTGAGCTACACCCGCATGGCGTTTCCAACAAACAATCGCGCCCAACTTGCGACTGCACAACCCAGTCAACTACTCAATAACTTAAAACTACAAAACTTGGTGGAGGGGGAAGGATTCGAACCTTCGTACTCATAGAGGTCAGATTTACAGTCTGATGCCTTTAACCGCTCGGCCACCCCTCCAAAAACGAGTTCGCGACTATACCTATGTGACCAGCCTCTGTCAAAGGCTGAATGCACAAATTTCTATCACTTGATAAATATGTAAATTACGACTGACGGAATAACGCTGACTGTGCGTGCGCCTGCAGGCCTTCACCAAAAGCGAGAGTTGAGGCGATCGCACCAAGGGTTTTAGCCCCTTCAGCCGATACCTGTATCAAACTACTGCGTTTCTGGAAGTCATAAACCCCCAGCGGCGAAGAGAATCGCGCCGTACCGGAAGTTGGCAAGACGTGATTAGGCCCGGCACAGTAGTCACCCAAAGATTCAGAAGTATATGGACCCATAAAAATGGCCCCGGCATGCTTCAATTTTGGCAACCACACTTGCGGCTCTATTACGGAAAGCTCCAAATGCTCGGGCGCAATACGATTACTAATCTCGCAAGCTTCAGTTAAATCAGCAACCTGAATCAAGGCTCCGCGATTTTCTAAAGCAGTCCTGATGATTTCTTTGCGCGGCATTTGTTCGAGCAACTTATCAATACTTCTTGCGACGCGCTCAATAAAATCGGCATCTGGCGACAGTAAAATTGCCTGCGCTAGCTCGTCATGCTCAGCCTGCGAGAACAAGTCCATCGCAATCCAGTCTGGATCAGTATTTCCATCGCAAATCACCAAAATTTCTGATGGCCCTGCAATCATATCGATGCCACACACCCCGAACACACGGCGCTTTGCCGACGCCACATAGGCATTGCCCGGCCCAACAATCTTATCCACCTTTGGAATAGTCGACGTACCATATGCTAGCGCCGCAACCGCTTGCGCGCCGCCAATGGTAAACACGCGATCCACTCCCGACAGGTAAGCAGCAGCAAGTACTAGCTGATTTTTAATGCCGTCCGGCGTAGGGACCACCATAATCAATTCTTGTACGCCAGCCACTTTAGCGGGTAGCGCATTCATCAACACAGAAGAAGGATAAGCCGCCTTGCCACCCGGCACATACAAACCCACGCGATCAAGTGGCGTGATTTGCTGCCCCAACACCGTGCCATCGGCTTCGGTATAAGTCCACGAACCTTGCACTTGCTTTTGGTGATACGCCGTTACGCGTTGCGCCGCCTTTTCCAAAGCATCACGCTGCTCTGCGGGCAAACCCTCAAATGCCGCGCGCAACTCAGCTTGCGGCAATTCCAGCTCAGCAACATCGCTTTTATTCAAACGATCAAAGCGCTGTGTATATTCAAGTAGTGCCGCATCACCACGACGCTTCACATCTGCCAAAATTACCGCGACAGTTGCTTCAAGCTTTTCATCCGCTTCAGCCTCAAAGGCTAATAGCGTTGTTAGTTGCGCATCGAAATCGGATTGCTGGGTAGAGAGGCGTTTTATTTTCATGATTTCACTGCCTGCGCAAAAGCATCCAACAGAGGCTGAATGTTCGCTCGCTTTAATTTCAATGAGGCCTGATTCACTACTAAGCGTGATGAAATCTGCGAAATCTCTTCAACGGCCTTTAATTGGTTCGCCTTGAGCGTACCACCGCTACTCACTAGGTCGACAATCACATCAGACAGGCCAACTAGCGGCGCCAACTCCATTGAACCGTAAAGTTTTATGAGGTCAACGTGAACCCCTTTCGCGGCAAAATGTTCACGCGCAGTTTGCACATATTTGGTGGCCACACGCAGACGAGCACCTTGGCGCACCGCCGATTCATAATCAAAACCATCACGCACCGCCACCATCATGCGACAACGAGCAATATTTAAATCCAGCGGTTGATACAAGCCCGTACCACCATGCTCATCGAGCACATCTTTACCGGCGACCCCCATGTCAGCCGCTCCATATTGCACATAGGTTGGCACATCAGACGCACGCACGATGATCAAGCGCACATCGTCACGATTTGTCGACAAAATGAGTTTACGTGACGTTTCTGGATCTTCTAACGCCGTAATTCCCGCCGCTTTGAGCAGCGGTACGGTTTCTTCAAAAATACGGCCTTTGGATAAAGCGATGGTAATCATTCGGAATCCTACTATTTGATGCGGCGGATATTTGCGCCAATTTGCGTCAACTTCGCTTCGATACGTTCATAGCCGCGATCAAGGTGATAAATGCGATCAACCACCGTTTCACCTTGCGCCACAAGCCCCGCAATAACCAAGCTCGCCGACGCGCGCAGATCAGTGGCCATCACCGTCGCCCCCTCAAGCTGAGGAATACCTTTCACCACTGCTGTATTACCCTCAACATCAATCTGCGCCCCCAGGCGACGCAACTCTTGTACGTGCATAAAGCGATTTTCAAAAATTGTTTCCACCACAATCGCACTGCCTTCAGCAATCGTATTTAGCGCCATAAACTGTGCCTGCATATCAGTTGGGAAAGCAGGATAAGGCGAAGTCCGAAGATTCACCGCTTTCGGCCGCCCACTCATTTCAAGCTGAATAGTGTCACCCACTGATTTAATTTTCGCCCCCGCCTCAGTAAGCTTTTCCAACACATTTTCCAAAATGTCAGCACGCGTGTTGCGTAACACAATGTTGCCGCCCGCCGCCACCGCCGCCACTAAAAATGTGCCGCTCTCAATACGGTCAGGCATGATGCGATGCGATGCACCATGCAACTTAGCGACGCCTGTAATCGTAATGGTGTCACTACCATCACCAACAATTTGCGCGCCCATCGCCCGCAAGCAATTAGCTAAATCAACCACCTCCGGCTCGTGCGCAGCGTTTTCCAACACTGTCACGCCGTCAGCTAGGGTTGCCGCCATCATCAAATTTTCGGTACCGGTAACACTGACGATGTCAAAGAAAATTCGTGCGCCTTTTAACTTCGTCACCTTGGCGTGAATGTAACCGTGCTCAATGGAAATTTCGGCCCCCATCGCCTGCAAACCCTTGATATGCAAATCCACCGGACGCGAACCAATCGCACAACCACCCGGCAATGACACCTTCGCCTCGCCGAAGCGCGCCATCAAAGGCCCAAGCACCAATACCGAAGCACGCATGGTCTTCACCATGTCATACGGCGCCTCTAACTTATTCACCGGCCCGCCATCCAACACAACTTCACTACCGCTCACCGACGCTACGACGCCCATCTGCTCCAACAATTTTCGCATGGTAATCACATCATGCAAGTCAGGCACGTTACTCAACGCCAGTGGTTCTGCACTCAATAGGCTCGCGCACATAATCGGCAAAGCGGCATTTTTAGCGCCGGAAATTTGCACCTCTCCGCGCAACGCATTACCACCCTGGATCGCTAGTTTTTGCATTCGCTTAAGCTTTCTCTTGCCACTCTTGTGGCGTAAATGTTTTCATTGTCAGAGCGTGGATCATCTCATCACGCATCGCATCACCCAGCACTTTATAAATGAGCTGCTGGCGTTGCAAACGATTCTTCCCATTGAATTCTTCACTCACCACAACAAGCTCGAAATGCCTACCATCTCCCGCTGTCGAAATATGAGTGGAAGTCATGCCTTGCTCGATGGTTGCTTTAATGCTTTCAGGTGTCGTCATTTTTATTTTTTGATTAGTTATTCGCGGGCAGCGACAAAGTTTCTGTCACATCGTATAAATTCGCCAAGCTGATTAAGTTTTCTGGAACGTTCACAAAAGAGAGCTTTAACTGCTTCGCTTGAGCCGCACGCAACCAAGCCAACATTAGGCTAATCGCAGAAGAGTCCACCCCTTCAACTTTTGCCAGATCAATCACGATGTCAGTTAAGCCATCCTTAACCGGCAAGCCCTGAGCAAAGAGCGCAGGAGAGGTTTCTAGCGTCAAGCGCCCTTGCACCCGCATCACATTGCCGTCGAACTCCATCACTTGGTATCCACCTTGCGACCTGCCGCCAAATTAGCCTCAGCTACTTTATTTTTATCTATTAAAAATTTAATCAGACCCTCTACGCCCGATTGCTGCAAAGGCTCACGGAATTGATTGCTGTAAATATCAAGAGCCAAGCGTGGGCCGGCAATTGCTAGATCAACCACCTTCCAACCCGAAGATGTTTTCTTCAAATCATAATCCACGGCGACCGAGGCCTCACCGGGACTAACGATGAGCGTTTTCACAGTCACCTGATCGTCACCCTCTGCGTATTTCACTGGCTCAAATTTCACCGTATGCGATCCGCTACTGGTAAAGGCTTTGGCAATAAAGACACGCACCAACAAATCACGGAACTCCTCCACCAATACTTTCTTTTGCTCTGCTGTCGCAGTTTTCCATGAAACTCCAACTGCACGCTTAGTAAATAAAGTGAAATCAAAAATTGGCAACACCTTCTCATCGACCATCGCCTGAATTTTTTTCTTGTCTGTCTTGTTTTGTTTCAGCGCAACCAGCACCTCTTCCACAACATTTTTCACCAAGGTGTCTGGTGATGCAGCGTCGGCCCGCGCCGTTATCGAAATGCCCAACAACGCCACAATGAAAAATACTTTAGCCAATAAATTCATATAGTTACCCAAAATCAATGCGCCGACTCAGCTTTGCCTGCCACAAATTGACCAATCAAATCTTCTAGCACCATCGCGGAGCGTGACTGTTTAATCACGTCCTTATCTTTCAACATTTCATCATCAGCGCCCGGCTTCAAGCCAATGTACTGCTCTCCCAACAATCCCGAGGTCAAAATACTGATCAGCGTATCTTTAGGAAACTGATAACGCTTATCAATACTCATGGTGACTTCCGCCTCATAGCGGTCGGCATCCAACTTAATTTCGGTCACGCGGCCAATCAATACCCCAGCACTTCTCACTCCAGCAGTCGGCTTCAAGCCCCCAATATTGGTGAAATTCGCTTTCAACTGATAGGACTCCGACACATTGTAAGAGCTTAAGTTGCCAACCTTAAATGCCAAGATCGCCAGTGCCGCCATGCCGGCCAACACAAAAGCTCCAACCCATAAATCCAATGCGGTGCGTTCCATAAAATTAAATCCCCCGAAACATAATTGCGGTTAAAACCACATCCAGTAACAAAACAACCACAGAAGATTGCACCACGGTGCGTGTTGTCGCACCCGAGACTCCCTCCGCGGTCGGCGGCGCATCAAACCCTTCAAACAAAGAGATGACCGTTACCGCTATACCAAATACAAAACTTTTCAATACACCATTCATGATGTCATGCTGAAAATCGACCGAGCTTTGCATCTGCGACCAAAACGAACCCTCATCCACGCCAATAAACACCACGCCCACCAAATAGCCGCCGAACACGCCGACTGCTGAGAACATCGCCGCCAGCAAAGGCATCGAAATCACCCCAGCCCAGAAGCGCGGCGCCACCACGCGTGCAATCGGATTCACCGCCATCATCTCCATTGCGGCGATTTGCTCAGTTGCCTTCATCAGGCCAATCTCTGCCGTCATCGCGGAACCTGCACGACTGGCAAATAACAATGCCGCCAACACCGGACCTAGTTCACGCACCAAACTCAACGCAACCAATGTGCCCAGTGCGGACTCTGAACCATAACTCTTCAAGGTTTCGTAACCTTGCAACCCAAGCACCACGCCCACAAACAGCCCTGCCACCAAAATAATAATCAGCGACATGACGCCGGTGAAAAACAACTCTTTCACCGTTAAATGAAAGCGGCGAAAACTCATGCCGGAGTTCAATAAGATCAAAACAAAAAAACGTGCGGCAAAGCCCACACGCCAGATCGTATCCACTGTTCTATGCCCGATATTTCTCATGCTACGAATCAAAGGCATCAGGCGCTTACTCCCAAATCTGTTTTGTAATCACCGCCAGGATATTGGAAGGGCACGGGGCCATCCATCTCGCCATGCACAAACTGGTGCACGAACGGCTTATCTGACGCCTGAATTTCTGCTGGCGTACCTTCAGCAACAATCACGCCGTCTGAAATAAAGTAAATGTAATCAACAATCTTCAATGACTCTTGCACATCGTGCGTCACCACCACCGAAGTCGCACCCAAAGCATTATTCAACTGCCGAATAGAGGAGCCGATCGCGGTCAATGAAATAGGATCGAGCCCTGCAAACGGCTCATCGTACAAAATCAACATGGGGTCTAACGCGATGGTACGGGCCAACGCCACACGGCGCGCCATACCCCCTGAAAGCTCTGCAGGCATCAAAGCATGCGTGCCCCGCAAGCCTACCGCATGCAGTTTCATCATCACCAAATCGCGAATCATTTCTTCCGGTAAGTCAGTATGCTCACGCATTTGAAAGGCAACGTTGTCATAGACCGACATGTCAGTGAACAAAGCGCCGAACTGAAATAGCACCCCCATCTTGCGGCGCATCTCGTACAAACCAGCCTGATCCAGCTCGTGCATCACTTGTCCGTCGATTTTGATCTCGCCCTTAGTGGGCTTGAGCGCGCCACCGATCAGGCGAAATAACGTCGTTTTGCCGCAACCGCTTCCACCCATAATGGCGATCACCTTGCCCTTATGAAAGGTCATATTGATACCTTTCAGAACAGGACGGGTGTCGTAGGTGAAATTTACATCGCGAATTTCGACAATGGGTTGCAAGGACACTACAGAACCTTCTTACTCGTTTTTAGGAGCGCGCATTCTAAACTAGCCCCCCTGCATCCACAACATGAAGCCCCCCACTTGAGCTCAACGCCATTGAAGGCTATTCTGCGACCCGTTGAAATTTCCGCATGCCCCATTGAAGCCATTGAGTAACAATATAAATCTTCCCACCCTGCTGATTGTGGATGACGATCCGCTAATCCGCGAGAGCCTCCACCTAGCTCTGTCCGACGACTTTGACATCTACTTGGCGGAAGATCGCCCCCATGCTATTCGCTTATTACGCGATCTAACTACTAGTCCAGACTTGGCGCTAGTTGACTTAGGCCTACCCCCAACGCCACACCGCCCTGAAGAAGGCTTTAAGCTCATTGCAGAACTTCTGGCACACTCGCCCTCAATCAAAGTGATTGCACTTTCCGGGCAAGACGACCAAGCAAATGCCAGACATGCTCGCGCACTAGGCGCGATTGAATTTATCGCCAAGCC
The DNA here is from genome assembly GCA_037140475.1 of Gallionellaceae bacterium. Lineage (GTDB taxonomy): Bacteria > Pseudomonadota > Gammaproteobacteria > Burkholderiales > Gallionellaceae > PALSA-1006. Next base: position 18,854 of record JBAXEJ010000032.1, on the reverse strand, counting down.
GTGTCCTCCCGCAACGATCAAGCAGCAACTACAAAGCGCCTTACGCATTCCACTCAACAATCAAGACGCCACCACACTCAAGCAAAACCCCATTATCGGCACAAGCGCGCCCATCATGGCGATGCGCAGTCAAATTGAGCTGTTTGCCACTTCGCCCTTTCCTGTATTGATCGAAGGCGAATCAGGTAGTGGCAAAGAGCTAGTCGCCGCAGCCCTACAAAGTTTTGCCCTAAAAAAATCTTCGCCTTTTATTACCTTTAACTGCGCCGCGATTTCTCCAAACCTAATTGAATCGGCTCTTTTTGGACACCTCAAGGGTTCATTTACCGGAGCAACCACTACCAAAGTCGGCTTCTTTGAAGAGGCAGGAGAAGGCACTTTATTCTTGGATGAAATCGGCGAGCTACCTCTCGATCTGCAATCTAAATTATTACGCGTACTCGAAAACGGAGAGTTTCAACGAGTCGGTGAAACCACAACCCGCAATAGCTCCGCCCGCATCGTCGCCGCCACCAATCGAAATTTAAAAAACTGCGTACGTGATGGCTCATTTCGCCTAGATCTTTACCATCGCCTCAGCATCTTTACGATCCAAGTTCCCCCACTACGCAATTTAGGGGCTGATAAATTTTTATTGCTTGAACATTTTGCGACTCATTTCGCCAAGCAATCACAAAAACCTACTTTCTCACTAGATGGTGAGGCCGAAAAAGCATGGGAAGCCTATTCATTTCCTGGCAACACACGGGAATTGCGCAATATCGTCATTCGGCTTTCAACCAAATATCCCGGCCAAAAAATCAGCATTGCGCAACTCGAGCCTGAATTAGACTTATCGCCATCCCCGTCAGAGCATGTCGATGATCTAGAAAATATCCAACTCGCTATGCGACAAGGCGACTTTAATCTAGATGAACAGGTGATGAACTATACTGGCCGCCATATCAATATCGCCATGGCTATGGCTCAAGGAAACATGAGTGAAGCCGCTAAGCTACTAGGCATCGCCCGTACCACTTTGTATAGTCGCATCGAAGCACAACAGAAACACAAGATACAGAATGCAAAATTCACCAATCAATAACCAGAGAGGGTACGCATGTATCTCGAACATTTTGGCCTAACTGAACCGCCCTTCAAAATCACCCCAGTGACCGAATTCTTCTTTTCGGGCGCTAATCGAGGTGAAATATTGGATGCACTTATCTACGCCATCACCGATAGTGAAGGCATCATCAAGATCAGTGGCGAAGTCGGTAGCGGCAAAACCATGCTCTGCCGCATGCTGCTAGACCGTCTACCCTCCAACATCAAGGCGATCTACCTCTCTAACCCTAGCCTCTCTCGTGACGAACTTTTATATGCCATTGCCGATGGACTGGAGCTTGATCTCGATGGCCAGCGTGTTAGCGTGTTACTACAAAATCTGCATAACCATCTGGTAGATAGACACAACCAAGGCGAACGTTGCGTTGTGCTGGTGGATGAAGCACACGCCATGCCTTTGGATACCCTTGAAGAATTACGACTGCTCTATAACCTACAGGTTGGCAAAAATAAACTGATTCAAATTGTGCTGTTTGGCCAACCCGAACTTGATGAAAAACTTGAGCAGACCAACATGCGTCAGCTCAAAGACCGCATCGTGCATCACTTCAATATGCAGCCACTTTCCAAAAAAGTGATCGAGTCTTATTTGATGTTCCGCATGCGCGCAGCGGGCTATCACGGTCCAGATATTTTCTCCCCCGCCGCCGTAAAGCTCATCGGTAAAGCCTCCAATGGCTTAATGCGCCGGGTGAACATTCTGGCTGACAAATCGTTGCTGGCCGCCTTTGTAGAAAATACTCACAACATCGAAATTAAGCATGTGCACGCAGCTATTCGAGATAGCGAAATTTCTCCTAATAAACATTGGCTTAAAAACAAAAATACCGCCTTCGCGGGTGCTGCTGTTGCGCTAGCCATCGTTATTGCGGGCGCCGGCTGGCTCATTGGTAAAACCAACTTCGCCCCCAATTCAGTGGCAAGCAACGCCATGATCACCACACCTCCGCCACCTATGGCCGACGCTGCCACAGTGGCGCCAAGCGTAGCTCCTGCCGTTGCGATCGCGACTCCGCCAGCAGAAAGTAGCGTCGTCGCTACGCCTGAACCAGCAACTGCTGACTCGCCAAACGTCAACCTAGCGCTTGACCAAAGCCTTTCAATTTCAGTTCCAGAAAAAGGCACTTTGTTGCAACAAAGGCTCGCAGCAACAAAAGCGATGATGCATCAAATAGGGAAAGGCGGCGTGAGCATCCAGCTGTACCACGCTGAATCAAATAGCTCTGCTCGTATCGAGCGTTTTTTAAGCCGAGCCAAGGGAATCGACAAACTGTCAGAGATTTATATCGTTCCCGTAAAAATTTACAATCAGAACAATTACCGCATTTTGTATGGTGCGTACGCCAATAGTGAAGCTGCGCGCATGGGGATGAAAGCTATGCCTCAGCGCTACAAAGACGCGTTTGCGGTGACACTTTATGAGCTGGATGAGTAACCAACCTAGGAAAAACATAGAAATGGCGTCAGAAAGCTCTTACAACTCTTTGACATTTAGACAATACTAGACCAAATGGCATATTGCCCAAGTCAGGCAAAGGTGTTACTTTTCGCCCATAACCAGCAAGGGGTAGAAATGAAGTTACAGCACGCACTACTATTTTCGAGTTTTGTATTCCTCTCCGCATGCAGCGGAACAAAACCCATTTCAACCTCAGCGATCACCCCCTCCAACAACCATATTCACTCAACCGACGGCTCAAGCGCCCTCAATAGCGGCGAAATACCCCAAGCCAGCATGCGTGCAGTGGCGCTACCGCCACCTAAACCCAGCACCAAAGTTGAAACCTATAGCGTTGTTGTAACAAACGTGCCCGCACAAGAAATTTTATTTGCGCTCGCCCGTGATGCAAAGATCAATGTAGACATCAATCCTGGCTTGCAAGGCAATGTCACCATCAATGCGATTGATCAGACCCTGCCTCAAATTCTTGATCGGATTTCTAAACAAGTCGATATGCGTTATGAGATGAATAACGGCATTCTCACGGTGATGCCTGATTCGCCTTTTCTAAAAACCTACAAAATCGACTACGTAAATATGACTCGCGACTCTGATGGAGGCATTTCTAACGCCACGCAAGTCGGGGCAGGCGCAGCGGGTGGTGCAAGCTCTGCGGGCAACAACTCAAAGCTCTCGATCACCAATATTTCGAAAAATCATTTTTGGGAAAGACTAGAAGGCAACATCAAAGACATCTTGCGTGAAACCGATAAAATTTTGCCTGAAGGATCAAGCGAAACAGTCGTACAACAAAACACGAATACCAGCACAACAGGCACGGGCGCGCAGCCAGTTGCAGGTAATAAAAAACAAGTTGTCGCCAAGGGTGGTATCGAAAATAGTCCAAATGCTGCGGTAATCGAAGGAGAAGGTACAACAGTAACGCGCCGCAACACTTTCCGCGAAGCCGCTTCGGTCATTGCCAACCCAGAGAGTGGCATCATCACAGTCAGAGCAACCTCGCGGCAGCACGAAAAAATTCAAGATTTCGTTTCGCAAATCATGACCAATTCGCGTCGTCAGGTGCTGATCGAAGCCACTATTGTTGAGGTTCGTTTAAGCGAGCAATATCAACAAGGCGTTAACTGGTCAAATCTGCGAGCGGGTAGCGCAGGCTTTCAACTCAATCAAGTTGCCGCAGGCACGCAAAGCGCAGCCAATACAGGAAGCATTTTCACCATCGACTATGCCTCGCCGACATCAGGTGTAGGAGCACTTGCCGCTTCCGTTAAAATGATGGAGTCATTTGGCAAAGTCAAAGTGCTCTCCAGCCCAAAACTAAGCGTAATGAATAACCAAACCGCAATGTTACGCGTGGTTGATAACTATGTTTACTTCACGATCAGTGCGACCACAACTCCTGGCACTAACGGCGCGCAACCCGTAACCACCTTTAGCACTACATCCAGCACCGTGCCAGTGGGATTTACCATGAGCGTCACACCTCAGATCAATGAGAACGATAGTGTCTTGCTCAATATTCGCCCCTCAATTACTCGTCTTTCAGGCTATGTAAATGATCCCAATCCTAGCCTATCTAACCCTTGTGGCGCCGGCGTTGCCAACTGTAATATCGCAGCAGTTGTTAGCAAAATTCCACAAACACAAACCCGCGAAATGGAATCAATGTTGAAGATTGAAAACAATCAAATCGCCGTAATGGGCGGACTGATGCAAGATGAAATCAACAATCAGACCGATGAAGTCCCCTTCCTTGGCCGCATTCCTTTCTTTGGAAATCTCTTCAAATATCGCAACGACACTAACGTAAAATCGGAGCTCGTTATCTTCTTGCGTCCAGTCGTTATTAAAGATGGCAACATTGAAGGCGACTACAGTCAATTCCGTGACAGCTTGCCAACCACAAACTTCTTCAAAGATGGCGCAAAACAAACCGCAACTCAGGACAAACAAAAACCATGAGCCTGTTACTTGATGCGCTAAAAAAATCTAGCGAAGCTGAAGCCAAATCAGCGGGGCAAGCTGATATTCAACTGGAAGAGATCTCACTTTCACCAGCCCGTCATCAAGCACCAGCTCAGCCTGAAATCTCTCACCAAGAAGAAGTGCGCATGCCTACTCGCGCCCCCACTACACCTCCAAGCAACACTGCTCAAACACGCGCTGCGAGCGAAAATTTGTTCGCAGCAAAAAAACCAAAACCTGTCATCAAAAAAAGTAAGCCATTAGGCGTTGTGCCCATCGCCATGATGCTGGGCAGCACCTTCGCAGCGGTGTTCGGCGGATACGTTTACCTTGAAATTACGCCCCCCAATCAGCGGCCGTTTTACACACCACCGGTTGCCGCAGCGCCGGTTGCCCCTCCGCCTCAGCAAGTCGCAATGGTGACACCGCCACCTACGCCTGTAGCGAATCCTCCGCTCGTTGCCTTAGCTCCTGCGGTCACTGCGGCACCAGTAGCTGAAACGATTGAGCCGGCTCCCGCTGTTACGGAAAAAGCACCGCCTACAACTAAACCGATCGCAAGCCCTGCAAAAGCGAAAAAAACACCGTTCTATCGCCCTGCCAAAACCGCTCGCGGCGGTGGGAAAACACTGGAAATTGAACGCAAGCAAGAAGTCAGTTCAATTGACCAGACTTTAGCCAGCGCTTATCAAGCTTATCAAAGTGGCGACTACGCCAATGCTTGGCAACGTTACCGCGAGGCACTCGCGATCAACCCTAAAAATCGCGATGCGTTGCTTGGGCTAGCCGCCATCTCGCAACAGCAAGGCCAAGACGACAGCGCATTACATTACTATCGTCAAGTGCTGGCACTTGATCCGCGTGACCCTGTTGCGCAGGCGGCCCTTGCTTCTTTTGGCACGACAGACTCTGCTAGCAAAGAGAGTCGCCTCAAGCAGCTCATTGCCCAGCAACCGGATTCGGCAGCGCTACATTTTTCTCTCGGCAATCAGTACGTGACACAATCGCGTTGGTCTGATGCGCAACAAGCCTATTTCAATGCCTTAGCGATTGAGCCCTCAAATGGCTTGTTTGCCTATAATTTGGCCATTAGTTTAGATCACCTTGGTCAACGCAAAGTGGCGGCAAGGTATTATCAACAGGCTTTACAATTTGATGCCACTGGAAACGCCGGCTTTAACCATACCCAAGCGCAGCAACGCTTAAACGAACTAAATACAGCGAATCGCTAAACATGATTGAGTGGGTGATATCTCGCTCGCTCGACAGATAAAGGTCTAAAAACTAAACATCATGGCGGCTCCACTACACCAAACCCAGCAACCCATCGGTCAGCTACTCATTGCCAAAGGCGTGATTAGCGAGGATCAGCTGCGTATTGCCGCCCAAGAGCAGACAAAATCACCGCAGCCGCTAGGGCGCTTATTAGTGCGCTTAGGCTTTTTGTCCGAAGCCACCATCCGCGATGTTTTATCTGAAAACCTAGGGCAAGAAAGCGTCGATCTCTCGACCGTTATTATTGATTCAGCAGCCGTTGCACTTATTCCGAAAGACATCGCACGTCGCTATCAATTGCTCCCGTTGTCAGTTGATGCGGTTAGTAAAAACCTAACACTGGCCATTGCCGATCCAGACAACATCATTGCGCTTGACCAAGTGCGCGCGCTGTTGCGTGATGAATACCGCCTGATCACTCAGCTCGCTAGCGAATCAGACATCCTGCGCGCCATTGACCAGTATTACGGATTCGAGCTTTCGATCGACGGCATTTTGCATGAGATTGAGCCGGGCGAAATGGAGTATCAAAATCTCCAGCAAGGTGTAAACGAATTTAGCCAGCCCGTGGTACGGTTGATCGATGCGTTGCTCACCGAGGCCGTGCAACAAGGCGCATCCGACATTCACTTTGAACCTGAAAGTAGCTTCCTGCGCATTCGCTATCGTGTGGACGGTGTGTTGCGCCAAGTGCGCAGTTTGCACAAGAGCTTTTGGCCCGCCATGGTTGTACGCATGAAGGTGATGAGCGGCATGAACATCGCCGAAACACGCGCACCACAAGACGGCCGCATTTCCTTGCGCTTATCAGGCCGCCCGATTGATTTTCGAGTTGCGTCACACCCAACGACACACGGCGAAAACCTTGTCCTGCGTATTTTGGATCGGCAAAAAGGCATCGTGCCGATCGACCAGATCGGCTTGGACGACCTCGCGCTTAACACGCTGCGCACGATTATCGCAAAGCCCGAAGGTATCGTATTAGTAACAGGTCCAACCGGTAGCGGTAAAACGACGACGCTGTATTCAGTGCTGAATCACGTCAACACCGAGTCAGTGAACATCATGACTTTGGAAGACCCGGTGGAATATCCTATTCCGCTGATTCGCCAAAGCTCAGTAAACGAAGCTGCCAAATTAGATTTTGCCAGCGGTATTCGTTCCATGATGCGTCAAGACCCAGACATTATTTTAGTGGGTGAGATTCGCGACCACCCAACAGCAGAAATGGCGTTCCGTGCCGCGATGACCGGCCACCAAGTTTATTCCACGCTCCATACCAATTCGGCGGTGGGCGCGATTCCACGTTTGCTCGACATTGGCATTTTGCCGGACATCATGGCCGGCAACATCATCGGCATCATTGCGCAACGCCTGATTCGTATGCTGTGCCCTGCGTGCAAATACGGTTACCACCCTGATGCGACTGAACGCAAAATTCTCAGCATGCGCCACGATGACGAAACGCTGATCTATCGTGCGGCTGGTTGCGACGTTTGCAACCATCAAGGCTACAAAGGCCGTCGAGCCATTATGGAAATTCTAAAAATGGATAGCGACATGGATGACCTTGTGTCGCGTCGAGCCAGTATGCGTGACTTAAAACACACCGCGCTCGAAAAAGGTTTTCGCCCCCTGGCGCAAGATGGCTTGCGCCGCATCATGCAGGGACAAACATCGATAGCCGAAGTCTCTCGCGTCGTTGACCTCACTGACCGCACGTAAGGGAATATCGACGTGGCCATGTATTCTTACAAAGCGATTGATGCTCAAGGTAAAAGCGCCAAGGGATTGCAAGACGCAGCTAATCTAGTTGACCTTGAGTTGCGTTTAAAGCGCGCCGGCTTAGATCTCATCAAGGCAAGTGAAGAAGACAACAGCACCTCTGCCTTTGGTAGCACTAAGATCAAACGTATCGACCTAATTACTTTCTTCTTCAACCTCGATCAACTTAGCCGCGCAGGCGTTCCTTTACTGGAGTGCTTAGCCGATCTACGCGACAGCATGGAAGACCTGGCCTTTCGCGAGATCATCGCCAATCTAGTTGAATCAATCGAGAACGGCAAAAAACTTTCTCAGGCAATGGCGCAACACCCCAATGCATTCGACAAAATCACCGTCAATCTTACCGACGCTGGTGAGCAGAGCGGCAAGCTACCCGATGTATTTCGTCACCTCACTGAATCGCTAAAGTGGCAAGACGAGATGGCCTCGCAAACCAAAAACATGCTCATGTTGCCAGCCTTTGTTGGCGTTGTGGTACTCGCCATTACCTTCTTCTTGATGATTTATCTGGTGCCGCAATTGGTAAGTTTCATCAAAGGTATGGGGCAAGAAATTCCGTTTCAAACACGTTTGTTAATCGGCGTCTCCAACGTCTTCGTTAATTATTGGTGGGCGATTTTACTGGCGCCATTCATTTTATTCGGACTCTACAAAGGCGCGCTCAAAGCCAAACCTGATCTGCAATACCACGTTGACAATCTCAAGCTGAACTTGTGGCCGATTGGTCCTGTATTGCGCAAAATCATTCTGGCTCGTTTTGCCAACACCTTTGCCATGATGTACGGTTCAGGCATCAGCATTTTAGACTGCATCGCCAACTCACGTGATCTGGCCAACAATCAGGTCATCTCAAGAAGCTTGCAACAAGTGATGCACGAAATTGAGTCAGGGAAAAACCTCACTCAAAGTTTTGAGAAAACAGGCATCTTCCCGCCCTTGGTAGTGCGAATGCTAAAAGTAGGAGAAAGCACCGGCCAGCTCGATATGGCCTTGATGAACGTCAGCTATTTTTACGATCGCGACGTTAAAGATTCCATCAAAAAAGTGCAGGTTTTAATTGAGCCTACGATGACGATTATTTTGGGTACCTTATTGGGCTGGGTCATGCTGTCAGTGCTCTCGCCAATTTACGACCTCATCAGCAAAGTAAAAATGTGAACCCGCTATGAGTTTATCGAAAAAAACACTACTCTTTCTAAGTGCTGACCACTTCCAAGCCTACTCTTGGGAAAGCGGCAAACTATCGGACCCGCACTATTTCAGTAACGACTCCAATGGGCGCGAAGATTTTTCTGCCTATTTGCAACAACACCAAGAACCCGCTTTGCTTTTGGTCGACGTCATTGAAGAAGACTTCCGCCACGACTCAGTGCCACATTTAATTGGCTCAAACAAGCGCGCACTGATTGAGCGCAAATTTGAACAATACTATCGCAACACCCTGTTCCGCCAAGCCAAGCTACTGCATCGCCAAGAAGATGGCCGCCGTGACGATGACATGTTGTTTTCAGCGCTGACCAATCCACAGCGCATCTCGCCGTGGCTCGACACACTACTCATCAATGGCACACCGCTGATTGGCATTTATTCGCTGCCCAACATCAGCACCCCACTGCTTAAAAATATCGAGTCTGACCATGTGTTGCTCTTAACGTGGGAAGAGCACGCAGGCTTGCGTCAAACCTATTTCAATAATAAACGGCTGCACTTTTCGCGACTAACGCCTGTCAATGAAAACAGTACGTTCAGTGATGTAGTCGCAAAAGAAACGCCGCGTACACAACAATATTTAAAAAGTCTAAGCCTGCCGCCGCCGGGGGAAATGCTAGATGCTTACATCATTTGCCACCCGGAGGACCGAGCTACGCTCGAAGCAAAACTAGAGAACACCTCAGAGTTAAATTACAACTATCTCGATATACAGGCCGTTGGTGATCGCCTTAAATCAAAGAACACCTACACAGACTCAAACTCGACCTCACTATTTTTACACCTACTCGCGTCTAAGCCACCTGTCAGCCACTACGCCACCTCTGAACACACGCGTTACTACATCTTGTGGCAATTACGCTGGATTCTTTTAGGGTTAGCTGTTGTGATCGCATTGGTTGGTGCACTGTGGAGCGGCATCTCATTTTGGCAAAGCCGTGATTACGTCACTGAAACTGAGCCATTACTTACTCAAGCTGCGCAGTTAAATCAACAAACCGAGGCGTTAAAACGTCAATTCCCAATCACCACCGTGCCCGCGGCTGACATGAAATCCGCCGTCACCGCGATGCGCAAATTTGACAATTACTATCCGATGCCTGAAGAGGTGTTACTCAATTTGGCCGGCGTCCTAAGCCAGTACACAAAAGTGAGTCCTAACAAAATAGAGTGGAAAACAAGTACCGTCGATGCAGCGCCCTCAGTCTATCCAGCTCAAATAATCAGCTTTGATGCCGAGCTTCTCGGTTTTGGTAATGATTACCGCAGCGCGCTAGACTACCTTGATCGCTTTCAAAAAACGCTCGCTAAAAATGGATATGTGGTCACCGCAGAGAAAACACCTTTAGACATTAGCCCTAAAGGCAGCATTAATGGCGACTTCCAAACCACGTCAGCTCAAGCTGCCCCATTTTCTCTCAAGCTAATCTGGAGACATCCAGAATGAACTACTCAAAAGACGACCTACTCAAGCTCAAATGGAGCTTACTCACCTTCTTGATCAGCCTAGCCTTGAGCGCTAGCGCTATCTGGATTGGCTCAGCCTACGATGCTAACTCACTCAAAGCAAGACAGTCCGCACAAAAGCAAGTCGTTGAGGCACGTACCAAACTTAGCAGCACGCAAAGCGACCTAGACAATATGTCCACCTATGCGTTGGAATACACCTCATTAGTTAATAATAAAATTGTGGGGGACGAGACTCGACTCGACTGGATAGAGGGCCTAGAAAAGCTACGCCAGCAACGCCACGTACTCGATTTCAAATACACCATTGCACCACAAAAAGATTTTGTACCTAGCCCAGCATTAGATACCGGCAATTTCAGCTTCAGTCTCAGCGGAGCAAACTTGCAACTAGACCTGCTACACGAAGGGCAGCTGAATGAGTTTTTTGAAGCGTTACGCGGCGACATGAAAGGCTGGTTCATTATCGACCAATGTTCCTTAGAAAGAATCGGCACCGCCAATACTGCAGAAACACTCATGAATAATACTGGGCCGCAACTTAAAGCAAGTTGCGCAGGCGGCTGGGTCACCATGAAGAACAGGAACGCACCGTGAAAACCAAGAGCACCTTAACGATAGATCGGACTGCAGCCCGACTTGTCGGACTGAAGTCCGATCTACAGCTTAGTGATGCGTGGATTATAAATATGGCTGCGCTGGTTTTATTTGCCACCTCATTTGGTTTTGCACCACTGGCACAGGCCAACCACGCCAACTTAGGCCGCTTATTTTTTACTCCCGCTGAACGCACACAGCTAGAACAACATCACAAACAGCAGGCCTACAAAGCGCAAATGTCCGCAAGTGGCGATGAAGAACAAGCTTCAATTACCGTCAATGGATTGATCAAACGCAGCGATGGTAGTCGCATCGTTTGGGTAAACGGTAGGGCGCAAAAACTTAGCGCGGGCGGCGATCCAAACAAAGTACCCGTCACCGTGCCGGGACAAAGCAAACCTGTGCAAGTTAAGGTTGGGCAGCGAGTGTTAATTGATGCGCCTGCGCCTGCAAAAACCACACCAAGCAAACAAACAGAGGATGACGATTAATCATGTCACTCCGTTTCCAAAAGCAGCATAAATACCCGTCACAGCAAGGCGCAGCGCTGATGGTGATGTTGGTGATTATGGTGATAGGGACGGCGGCATTTTTGGTTAGCGCACTAAGTAAAGTACCCGCAACACTGCAGAATGACCAAAAAACCTTAGTCTCTTTAACACAAGCAAAAGAAGCTTTACTGGCCTATGCAGCTTCACAGGGAGACATCACCGGAACGGGAAGGCCGGGGGACTTACCATGCCCCGACACAAACACTCCAGGCACGGCAAATGATGGGATCGAAGCAGGCTCCTGCGTGGCTGGCGCAATAGGACGACTCCCTTGGAGAACTTTGGGCATCCCAGAGTTATTGGATGCTGACGGCGAACCTTTGTGGTATGCCATTTCGGGAGACTTTCGGCGAGACAGCCTTAATGGCAACCCCATAAATAGCGACTTAACGGGAACGCTCAATGTATATGGTAGTGATGGGACTACTTTACTCACCAATGCCTCTGATATGGCAGCTGCAATCGTTTTTGCACCCGGCAAAATTGTGGGCTCTCAACTGCGAAGCTCATCTACGGATAAAACCAATAAATCAAACTATCTAGATAGCTACACCTTTCCATCTCCCATATCAGTAACACTCAACAACGCAACCACCAATGGCCCATTTTTATCTGCCGAAAAAACGGATACATTCAACGATAAACTGATTTTTATCAAAGCCTCTCAATTACGCCCAGCAATCGAAACCCGTGTGGCGCGTGAATTAGCAAAACTATTCAACTCGTATTATTTAAGCTGGAATTCGTTTCCATTTGCAGTTCAATTCACCGATCCGTCTAATGCGACGTTTATTGGCAACACGAACACAACTTATGGATTACCTCCCTATGAAAACATGCTGGGTGGAACCAACACACCCACATGGAGTGCAGCACCGACCATTAGCTTTAGCAATGGCGGCAGCGGGAGCACTTGCACCTTGAGAAACGCTTCAAATAGTAGTTGCACTGGCTCAAACTGTGTTGGAGCGCGCTGCACACTAAGCAATCTTCAAGCTGGCAGTACTCTTCAAATTACGGGTACGCTAAACAGTATTGGATTAGGCTTTTGGAGATTATACGATCCGACTGTTGGGGCCAGTAACTCGAGCTGCACTCAGGAAGTATGTGCCAGAAACAGTAGCAACAGCACTTACTATGCTGCAAGCAACCTCCTAGATAACGTTAGTATTACTGGCAGCCTAAATTCAACCGGCAACGCAACCATCACGTTTCGAGGCACTGTACGATCCAATATTATTCCCAATAGAATTCAATTCAATACAGGGGGTATTCCCGCATTCACATTACCGTCTTGGTTCAATGCGAATAATTGGCAGGAGCTTTTGTACTATGCCACATCGGCTGGCTATGCTCCGGGAGGCAATCATTCCTGCGCTCCTTCTTGCCTCATGCTAGATAATCATGCTGCAAGTGCCGTTCTTATTGCAACCAGTGGTTCATTGGACTTCCCCAACAACCCGCATCCGTCAGGAACACTAAGCGATTACTTAGAAAGCAATAACGCATCACCTGCCTTAGGTATTTTTAAAAACAAACCGGCATCAAACAGCTTTAATGACAAAGCCATATCCATCGCACCATGAACTATAGACGTATAAAAAAAGTACACGGTTTTTCTCTTCTGGAAATGTCCATTGTGCTCGCCATTGTTGCGCTGCTATTAACCGGATTAATTCCTTCAATTTCCAGCCAAATCGAACAAAAACGAAGAGCAGACACCAGTAAATATCTAGATGACGTGAAGGATGCACTCTATGGATTTGCTATATCTAATGGACGCTTGCCATGCCCTGCCTCAACCACCAGCAATGGCAAAGAAAGTTTTTGTACCGGAAACATAAGCGTATCTCCTTGTGTCCCTACCACCACAGTTCAAGTTCACGGGCATTGCAGCAACCCTTACGATGGTCTTCTACCTGCCGTCACTCTTGGCTTAAGCCCAACCGATGCTCAGGGCTATTCAACTGATGCTTGGGGGGGGGCTCAAAACAGAGTTCGGTATGCTGTTTATGAAGGGCAAATATCCGGAGGAACTAACAACTACAGCACTTTCACTGCTAGCGGTGAAATCAAAATAGCCACGATGGCCAGCATAGCGACAACGACGCCCCTACTTTCTGTTTGCGCAAGCGCCTCCACATCACACACATCTTGTAGTGGAGCTGGCGTGATAACACTCACAAATCAAGCGCCAGCAATAATTTACTCCGCTGGGCTGAATGCTGCGACAGGCGGAACAAGTACTGACGAAAGTGCTAATCCGAATCCAAACACACCGGCTAATAGCCTGAATATTGACCCCGTGTTCGTCAGTCATGAATCCGCCACTGCTAGCTCAACAAATGGTGAATTTGACGATATGGTCACTTGGCTATCAACCGGCGTTTTGTTCAATCGAATGCTAACTGCAGGACAGCTTCCCTAAACCTCTAGCCAAACCGAACCGCATGTATCCCACCCTAATCGCACTCCTTAGCCTTCTCTTTGTTCCGATGACAAGCGCTACTGAGCTAAGCATTGTTGGCACGGTGCAAAAGCTACGCGGCGCTGCACTAACTAACCATCAAAGCACTTCCGAAAATTTAAGTGTCGGCATGAGGGTGCTTGTTGGGGATCGCATCATGACAGGCACTAACACTCGCGTCGCTTTAAAGATGAATGATGGTGCGATTCTGACCTTGGGCGCAGATACGGAATTCGTCATTAGCGATTACCGCTACTCTCAAAAACTGCAACAGGGCTCTGCCAGTTTGGAGTTACTCAAAGGCGCATTTCGTGCAGTAACTGGCGCGATCGGAAAGCTCAAGGAACGAGACTTCAAAATCAAAACAAAAGTCGCGACCATCGGCATACGCGGTACGGATTTTTGGGGTGGTTTTTATTTTTCACAAGCGCTGGATGTCGCGTTGCTGGATGGCAAGGGCATCTATGTAGAAAATGCCGCAGGCAAAGTTGAGGTCATCACACAGGGTGACGGCACAACAATACAAACTGGTAACGATGCCCCTTCAGCCCCCATGCATTGGGGCGATAAAAAAATAAATGCAGCTAAACAGTCTGTGTCTTGGGATTAAGCGGAACATCGCATTAAGCTCCCCGCAGCAAGCTAGAGAGTATTTGCTAGATAGCTTTTTGCAGTTCGGGTTTGAGCGTGTGTTGTTGGGGCTTTAGCCCCTTACAACCACGGCCTAGTCTTTGCGAGTGCAACCCGACATTTCTGATTGTATTCGCACCCCGTCGGGTTAAAACCCGACCTACGAAACCACACTGACACCGGCGAGAAACCGAGCCCAAAGAGATTAACTCCTGCGCCAAGTTGTACCCTGAACAGAGTCTTCCAACACAATACCCGCTTCTAATAACGCTTTACGGATACGGTCTGCTTCGGCGAAGTTTTTGGCTTTTTTAGCGGCTATACGCGCTTCGATTTGAGCTTGAATCGCCACATCATCCAAGCCACCTTCGCTTACGCCACCTTGTAAAAATTCTTGCGGATCACGTTGCAACAAGCCGAGTACGCCGGCTAACGATTTTAGTTGCGACGCTGCTTCTACTGATTGAGTTCGATTCAAATCATTAGCCAGATCAAACAATACGGCAACGGCTTCTGGTGTATTGAAGTCATCGTCCATCGCAGCTTTGAAGCGTTGCGCGTGCGGCTGGTTCCAGTCAATTGCCGAGGCTTCAAGCACAGATAATTTCAGTGCCGTATAAAGCCTTGTCAACGCGCCCTTCGCATCATCCAAATGTTGATCTGAATAATTGAGCGGGCTGCGATAGTGCGCACGCAGAATAAAAAAGCGAACCACTTCGGCATCATATTTTTTTAACACTTCACGGATGGTGAAAAAGTTGCCCAGACTCTTAGACATCTTCTCGTTATCGACACGCACAAAGCCGTTGTGCATCCAGTAATTTACATACTGGCATTGATGCGCGCCTTCACTCTGGGCAATTTCATTTTCGTGATGCGGAAACTGTAAGTCAGCACCACCGCCATGAATATCGAAATGATTTCCTAAAATTTCTGAGCCCATCGCGGAACATTCGATATGCCAACCTGGGCGGCCTTTTCCCCACTTTGAATCCCACTTCACCTCGTCCGCTTCGCCGTCTTTAGCGTGTTTCCACAACACAAAATCAAGCGGGTCGTGTTTACTTTCTGCCACATCGACACGCTCGCCTGCACGCAAATCTTCCAAAGACTTGCCCGACAGTTTTCCGTAACCTTCAAATTTACGCACGGCGTAATTCACATCACCATCTGCGGCTTGATACGCCAAACCATTTTTTTCTAGCTGCTCAATCATCGCCAACATCTGCGGCACATATTGTGTGGCACGCGGTTCGTGATCTGGTCGTTGCACGCCAAGCGCGGCGGCGTCCTCGTGCATCGCATCAATGAATCGCTGCGTCAGCGCATGAATTGATTCTTTGTTCTCTGCAGCACGCTTGATAATTTTGTCGTCAATGTCGGTGATGTTGCGCACATAGGTCACGTCATAACCGGACGATTTTAACCAGCGATAAACCATGTCAAACACAACCATCACTCGGGCATGGCCGAGGTGGCAGTAGTCGTACACCGTCATGCCGCAGACGTACATGCGAACTTGATTGGCGTCGATGGGTTTGAAATCCTGCTTGTCGCGGGTAAGCGTATTGTGAATTTTTAACATGCTAACTTTGCTCTTTCGCCCATGAATCTTTTAATGTGACCGTGCGATTAAATACCAACTTACCGCTGACTTGATGATCACGCCTATCCGTCACAAAGTAGCCCGTGCGTTCAAACTGATAGCGTGTTTCAGGTGCAGCATCGCGTACTGCCGCTTCTACCCAACCTTGCACCACAGTAAGTGAAGCTGGGTTGAGATAGGTGCAGAAATCCACTTCTTTATCGCCATCCGGTTCAGGAATAGTGAAGAGGCGATCATACAAACGAATCTCCGCAGGCAGCGCATGCTCGCAGGATAGAAAATGAATCACGCCTTTAACTTTGCGCCCTTCAGGATTTTTACCCAACGTGGCGTGATCAATCGTGCAGCGTAATTCAATTACCTTGCCAGCTACATCTTTGATCGCTTCATCACAACGCATCACGTAGCTGTGACGCAAGCGCACTTCGCCATCAAGCGTCAGACGCTTCCAACCAGCCGGTGGCACTTCGGCAAAGTCATCCGCTTCGATAAACAATGCTTTGCCAAACGGCACCACACGCTTACCTAACTCAGGCATGTTGGGATGAAAGTCGGCTTCGCGCGTTTGCGCGCCATCAAAATTAGTGATGGTCACTTTCAGCGGATTGATGATCGCCATCACACGCGGTGCTCGTAATTCTAAATCTTCCCGAATTGCACCTTCCATAATCGCCATATCCACACTGTTTTCACTTTTAGAAACACCAATGCGTTTAGCGAATTCGCGAATGCCCTCCGGCGTGTAGCCACGGCGGCGCATGCCGCTAATCGTCGGCATACGCGGATCATCCCAGCCGCTGACATGCTTTTCGTTCACCAGTTGCAACAACTTGCGCTTGCTGGTGATGGTGTAGTGCAACTCCAAACGCGAAAACTCGTATTGGCGAGGGTGGCAAGGAATCGTGATGTTATCCAGCACCCAATCGTACAAGGGGCGATGATCTTCAAATTCGAGCGTACAAATGGAATGGGTAATACCTTCCAATGCATCGGAAATACAATGCGTGTAGTCATACATTGGGTAGATACACCACTTGTCGCCGGTGCGGATGTGATGCGCGCGGCGAATTCGGTAAATGGCAGGGTCGCGCATATTCATATTGGGCGAGCCCATATCAATCTTGGCACGCAGCACCATTGCGCCATCGGCGAATTCGCCATTTTTCATACGCTTAAATAAGTCCAGATTATCTGCAACAGAACGATCACGATTCGGGCTATTTTTGCCTGACTGCGTCAACGTACCGCGATATTCGCGCATCTGCTCTGGGGTGAGGTCGTCCACATAGGCTAAGCCTTTGTTGATCAACTCGACGGCGTAATCGTACAGCGCATCGAAATAATCTGAGGCCCAACGCACTTCGCCATTCCACTGAAAACCGAGCCAGCGCACGTCATCTTGAATTGATTGCGCGTACTCAGCACTCTCTTTTTCAGGGTTGGTATCATCAAAGCGAAGATTGCATAACCCATTGTAATCATTGGCCAAGCCAAAATTTAAACAGATCGACTTCGCATGCCCCACATGCAAATAACCATTCGGCTCAGGGGGGAAACGCGTCGTAATGCTGCTGTGCTTGCCTGCGGCCAGATCGTCGTCAATGATGCTACGGATAAAGTTGGAAACGGGTGCGACGGTTGGAATAATGCTGCTCATGGGCCGTGATATCTCTACGCAAAATGATGGCGAATTTTACCCGAAAACCCCTGCTCGAAAACCAGAGTTAGCGGGGGGACATGCCGTATCGACTCACCCCATAATTGGGCACGCATTACTTGTGAAAGAGCTTGCCTTATTTGGTAGAATCCGCAACCTTCTAATGGGGCGTCCCATTAAATTTTACTAATGCAACTTTCTAGAAAAAACTTTCGATGAATAAGACACAACAATTTAGCTTAATCGCCTCACTTTCCGCTTTACTACTGTGCTTCAGCTTAGCCGCCTCTGCCGATGAAGTGCAAGATGCGAGCAAGTTGTTTAAGCAAGGGCAACAGTCCCAAGCATTGGCAAAAGTAGATGCTTATCTGGCGGGAAAACCTAAAGATCCCCAAGCGCGTTTTTTGAAAGGTCTGATTCTCACTGAGCAAGCAAAAACAAATGAGGCAATTAAAGTTTTTACTTCTCTCACGGACGACTATCCAGAGTTGCCTGAGCCATACAATAATCTAGCTGTGCTGTATGCGGGTCAGGGTCAATATGAAAAGGCTAAAGTTGCCTTAGAGATGGCGATACGCACTCATCCGAGCTATGCCACTGCACACGAAAACTTGGGTGATATTTACGCCAAGATGGCTAGCGAAGCATACGACCGTGCCTTGCAGTTTGATAAAACGAATACCAGCACACAAACAAAACTTGAAATGATTAAGGACTTGTTTGGTGGCAATACAGGTCGCACAACCGTCGCCTCACGCAACGTAGCTACCGGCGTTGTTAGCGCACCAAAGCCAAGCACCGTTGTTGCTAACACACCTTCAACAGCATCAACTCCAGTAGCAATCGTGCCTACTGCAACGCCTGCCAAGCCTGTTGCAGTTGTTGCAGCGGTATCTCCACCCGCTGCTAAACCTGCTGTCGCTGAAAAGCCTTCAGCTAATCCGAGTGAAGACGTGCTAAAAACATTGAATGAGTGGGCTGCCGCATGGTCTGCAAAAAATAGTAAAAAATACCTTTCCTTCTACGCTAAAGAATTTAAAACGCCCGACGGCGAAAGCCGCAGTGCTTGGGAA